>JAXHOG010000008.1:0-4131 GCA_034519605.1 Marinagarivorans sp. | reverse complement strand
GCGTACTTCGTTCAGTTACCTTCTTCTGCTAGCGTATTAGCCACCTTTGCCAAAACCGCAAAACCCATTACCAACCGAGGTTTTACCGGGCACGAGATGCTGGACGAAGTCGGCATTATCCATATGAATGGCCGCATTTATGATGCGACCCTTGGCCGGTTTTTGCAGGCCGATCCGACTATAGATGGCGCCACCAGCGTGGGCGGATTTAATCGTTATGCCTATGTTAAAAATAATCCGCTGAATGCGGTGGATCCTACGGGGTATTGGTCGTTATCTAAATCGTTAAAGCGAATATGGAATGATATTCGGCCTTATGTGGCGGCGATTGTGGCGATAGTGGCGACGGTTTTATCGATTGTGGCGGTAATAGCTGTCTGCGGCTGGGAAATCTATGCCTTAGATTGGTGGTGTCTCGGCGGCGGCAGGAGCTGCTGCAAATGGCGCCAATTTACGACAAACACTTAAGGCCGCCGCTATAGGCGCGTTAAGTGCGGCTGCTTTTTATGGTGTATCAAAGCTTATTCCCAGCTCCCCCACTGCTTCGGCCAACGCTATACGCGTGGGCAAAGGTATGTGGATGTCGACCACAAACTTCGCCAAGCTGGTGGTGGCGCAGGGCATGGTGGGCGGTGCTATGTCGGTATTGCAGGGTGGTAAGTTTGGGCATGGTTTTGTGAGTGCCGGATTCTCGAAGTTAACAACCCCGCTTGTTTTGGATATGGGCAATACCTTTGCCGAGGGTTTTGCCAGTGCTATGGTAGGCGGCACGGTTTCGGAGATGACGGGGGGTAAGTTTGCCAATGGGGCGACTACGGCGGCGTTTTTGTATGCGTTTAATGCGTTGACTTCGTCGGTGGCTCAAAAAGGTGATCCTGATAATGGTGGTTATTCTCCTGCGGCAGGCGGTTATTTGGACGAGGGAGGAAACTTGCGCTCTTTATCGGTTAATGAGCATGGTGGCCTGCAAGACGCGGATGGAAATTTTTACAATTTCGACCCTTGGGCAGGGACGGTCTCCCGGCTTGAAAGTGGTGCGCTATCTACAAGCGCACCTGAGTTGGTATTTATAGGGGCTGGAAGGGCAACGGTCTCGCTTGGTTATTCTCTACTAGGTCTTGCGGCTAGCGTTGGGCCTAAAACTTACACAAATTTTGCGATAAATTCATTAGCCAGAGATACCTTAAAGGTTGCAAGCCTAGGTTTTCTATATCGTATGCCGAAATTTAACCCAGCATTTTATTGGGCTAAAAATGGTGGTGATTACGCGATGGCTGTCTCAAGATTAGGGCGTTCAAATATAGGGTATGACTCGGTTTTTGCCGGTATGGGTGCTATAGGTGCCGCAGACACAGTCCCTAGAAATTAATGTTGAGAATATTTATATGTTTGTAAAAGATGCTCACTGGTTTTTTATTGGTTATCGATATAGCAGACTTGGTGTAAAACCCAAAAGAGAGGTGTTCACTTTTTCAACCCCCTGTGGTTATGGCGTTAAGGTTAATGGCAAGGTGTTTTCCTTTCTTGTTCAAGAGGGCCAACTATTTCTAGCTTATGGAAATGAATATTTTAATGTCAGTAAAAACTGTTGGCGGGCTTCTATTGAGGCCGAAAGAAACACCGTTAAAAAATTTTCGTTGTTTGAGCATAATGATTGCGTATTGTCATTTACATTCAACTGCCCACGTAAGCGAGGATGGACGAATGACGAGCACTTTATTGAGGAGGTTCCTGATTTTTTAAACTCTGAAAAAAACAAAAATGGTTATAAGGTCATTTTTTTGCCGGCAACAAACAGCAGGACTGGCACTCATCAAAAGTAGTAAACAGCAGGCAGTACGGTTTACGAATATGCCAAGGGCAACCATGCCGTTAGCAAAGCGGGCACCCGCACCTTTGAGTACGACGCCAACGGCAATGCTACTGTCGAGAAAATCGGCACCTCGGTAGAAAAAACCTTTGTTTATAGCGCTAAAGATCAAGCCACCCAAATAAAAACCAAAACCCACACGAGCGATTTTTATTACGGCACCAGTGGCCGCTTTAAACGTGTAGATACCGATGCCAGCGGCAACAAAACCACCACCTTGTATGTGGGTGGGGTCGAGAAGGTGATTAATGCCGATGCCAGCATCGACTTTAAACGCACCATTGGTGGCGTGGCGCAGGTTACGCACCGTGTCGCGAGTAATGGTGCATTAGGTGCGGGCGATTATAAGTATCTCCATAAAGATCACTTAGGCTCTATTACCGCCATTACCTATGGTGGCGGCACGCAAAAAGGCCAAGTGTTCCAGCGTATGGCGTTTGACCCTTGGGGCGCGCGGCGCGAAATTAGCAATAACAAAGTCAGCGCTAAGCTGTTACCCCAAACCAGCGTATTAGCCACCTTTGCCAAAACCGCAAAACCCATTACCAACCGAGGTTTTACGGGGCACGAGATGCTGGACGAAGTCGGCATTATTCATATGAATGGCCGTATTTATGATGCGACCATTGGGCGGTTTTTGCAGGCGGATCCGATAATTCAGGATCCTACGGCGGTGGGGTCGCTTAATCGTTATTCGTATGTCTGGAATAACCCCATGAATGCGACCGACCCTTCTGGCTATATTAAAATTTTGCGTAAGGCTATTAAATCGCTAAGCAAAATATTTGGTTCTGAAGTTGTTAATTTTTTCGGTACGATATTATTTTCTTATCTTGGTGGCCCGCTGGGCACGGCATTGTGGAGCTATGAGTTTGCACGCGCCAATGGGATTAGCCCTAAGGATGCGATGAAAGGCGCGGCAATTAGTTATGTATCAGGTGCGGCATTTGGAGCAATTGGTCGATCGAATTTTAATCTTGCGACTAAGGCGGTTATGCATGGCATTGTTGGCGGTACGGCATCTGTGCTGCAGGGCGGTAAGTTTGGGCATGGTTTTGTGAGTGCTGGGGTGGCGAAGCTTGCGAATGTGAATGGTATGTATGGCACTCAGCAGGGTATTGGGCATACCATTGCGCGTGTGGCGATGGCGGCGATTATCGGGGGGACAGTTTCTGAGGCGACTGGCGGTAAGTTTGCGAATGGCGCTAGGATGGCGGCTATGGCGCAGTTGTTTAATGGGGAGGGGGAGGCTCGGAGGGCTGAGGTAGCGCACAAAAAGTCTTAAGGAAAGGCACTACGCTAGAAATCAACGAAATGAAGCAGAGTTGAAGCGTTTGGGTTTGTCGGGGCGAAAAGACATCACTGCTAACGAATTAGAAGGTTTGGGTTTCGAGAAAATTGGATTTCCTGAGGATAAATTTCATACTTGGGGAGAGGGCAACGAAAATAATCAGAAGTGGGTTCTGAAGGAGTTTGAGAATTCGGGCCGTTACGGTACAGCTGAGATAATTGTAGCCCCTGGTAATGTTGATTCGCCATTTATTGATTTAATGAGCGTCACGGACCCTAATGTGATGGGTACCTATAACTTTGGAGCTAGTATTATGGGGCACGTGATTGAGGATGTAATTCCTTACTATGTGTGGGGAAACTCACCTGAGGATACTACATCATTCAGCGGTAGGCTTGGCCGTACATTTGCGGGGAAGGGGGAGTAGCATGGCGATAGTAAAAATTTTAAGTAGGTTGTTTTTGATGCTTTTTTCAATAATTGGCCTTACAGCTTGTCGTGATTATTATTTAAATTATTTTGAGGTTGTACGGATTGATTCGGTAAATACTTCATTAAAAATAGAGTTAATTCCAACGCGAGTTGTTAAGGATAGCCCTAATAAAATTGCTATTGAAGGGTTTCCATACACATTAAAATTCAACCTGATATCAGACGATAAGGTCGAATCATTTAGTATAAATAACGTCATTGCCCGTAATGAGGGCGCGAATTCATTTGTTGAGCTTGGCCCTGTAGCGAATGATCGCGGTAGCTGGTTTGATGACGATAAGTACGGTTGGAGAATTGTGTATTCGAGAGTAATAGATGCATCGAATTTTAATTATGAAAATTTACTTTTAACTGTTGATTATCAATATCAAATAAAAGGGGAGGTTTATAGTTTCAAGAAGGATGTTGAAGTTAAGTTGAATAAGAAAAAAGAAAAACGCACTGATATAGCCTTGCCCTGAAGCAAAACCGAAGCAGG
>JAXHOG010000033.1:0-114888 GCA_034519605.1 Marinagarivorans sp. | reverse complement strand
GGTTACGTATTGCTCATCGCTGTTAAAAAAATCCCATGCTGCTGTCGTGGGTGGAAAACCCGCCGATAGCAACGGTGGAATAAGCGTGACCTATGGCGTCGAATAGGCTCATTCCTGCGGCCCAATAGGCTAACCCGCACGCGATGGTGAGTGTTAAATAAATGGCAAATAGCGCTTTGGCGGTTTCGGTAATGCGCGGTGTAAGTTTGTTGTCTTTTACGGGGCCGGGGGTTTCGGCGCGGTAAAGCTGCATGCCGCCAATACCCAGCATGGGCAGTACGGCAACGGCAATCACAACTATTCCTATACCGCCTAGCCATTGTAATTGTTGGCGATAATAAAGAATGGATTGGGGCAGATGGTCTAGCCCGACTATGACGGTGGCGCCCGTGGTGGTGAGGCCAGACAAGGCTTCAAAAATGGCATCGGTGACGCTCATTTCGGTGGCGCCAGAAAAAATAAAAGGCAGCGCACCGAACAATGCCAGCACCGCCCAAAACAGCGCGGTCACTAAAAAGCCGTCGCGGGTGCGTAGTTCTTCTTGGCTGTTGTAAGTGGGAAACCACATCAAAATACCGGTAATTAGCGTGATGGCAAACGCCATTAAAAAGCTGAAATGGCTTTTGTCTTCGTACCACAGCGATACAAATGTGGGTGGGATAAGGGTGAGGCTAAAGAGCATCAACAGTACGCCGAGGACTTTAAAAATGACCGAAAATCGCACTTGTGCTTGCTCGCTTTAATCTATAGGCGTTAAAAAAAGGGGCTCTTAAATGGGGGCTTAAAAAAACGTGAAGCCCACTTGAAAGAGTCGTTCAATATCGGAGGTATAGCGTTTATCGACCAAAAATACGATGACATGGTCGCCGGATTCGATGACGGTGTCGTCGTGGGCAATTAAGACTTCGTATTTAGGTTTGTTTTCGCTACCGGATGTTTCCCGCACTATCGCGCCGATAGTGGCGCCTTCTGGGAGGTCGATATCTTCAATGGCACGGCCTACAACTTTTGAGCTTTTGGTGTCGCCATGGGCAATAACTTCAATCGCTTCGGCAGCACCACGGCGTAGTGAATGCACGTTGACGATATCGCCGCGCCGAATATGCGTTAACAGGCTGCCGATGGTGGCCTGTTGGGGCGAAATGGCGATGTCGATTTCGCCGCCTTGCACCAGATCAACATAGGCGCTGTTGGAGATGAGCGTGAGTACTTTGCGCGCACCTAAGCGTTTGGCGAGCATAGACGACATGATGTTGGCTTCGTCGGAGTTGGTCACGGCTAAAAAAACATCGCAGTCTTCGATATTTTGCTCGACCAGCAGGTTGCGGTCGGTGGCACTACCCTGAATCACAATGGTGCTTTGCAATTCTGAGGATAAAAACTGGGCGCGGTCGAGGTGGAATTCAATCAGCTTGATGGAGTACTTGCGTTCTAGGTGCTTGGCGAGGCTGAACCCAATGTTGCCTCCGCCAGCAATGACCAGTCGTTTATAGGGACGATCGAGGCGGCGAAGCTCGCTCATTACCGCGCGAATATCGGCTTTAGCGGCAATAAAAAAGACTTCGTCATCGGCTTCTATCACGGTCGAGCCGGTGGGCGTGATGGCACGGTTGCGGCGGTAAATGGCAGCAACACGGGTATCCACTTGTGGCATATGTTTGCGCAAAAAGCGTAATTCTTGGCCCACTAATGGGCCGCCGTAATAGGCGCGTACAGCAACCAGCTGCACTTTGCCTTGGGCAAAATCCAAAACTTGCAGTGCGCCGGGGTGCTCAATTAACCGAATAATGTGTTTAGACACGATTTGTTCGGGCGAGATAATAACGTCAACGGGGATCGCTTCGTTGCGAAACAAGCCAGGATACTGGGCGTATTCTTGCGAGCGCACGCGCGCAATTTTGGTGGGCGTTTTAAATAAGCTGTGGGCAATTTGGCAGGCGACCATGTTGATTTCGTCGTCACTGGTCACGGCGATCAGCATATCGGCATCTTCAATGCCGGCGCGCTTGAGCACTTCGGGGTGCGAGGCGTGGCCAATCACTACACCAATATCCAGCCTATCGCGCAGGTCGCGTAGGTAGGCTTCGTTTTTATCCACAACGGTAATGTCGTTGGCTTCGCTGGCGAGGTTAGAGGCGAGCGTGCCGCCAACTTGACCAGCACCTAAAATAATAATCTTCATGGAGTGTTACGGCTCGTGGGGCATGTGCCCGTTTTTTGTAGCACGCAATAATAAAAACCATCATGGCCGTTGTGCTGTGGAAAAAGCTGCCGACCTAGTGGGCGTTCTAACCCCCATGCCGCTGTGATGGGGAGGGTTTGTGCATCCGGTGTTTGCTGTAAAAATGTTTGCACGCTTAGCTCGTTTTCTTCTGGCAGTATCGAGCAGGTGGCATACACCATCACGCCGCCCGCAGCCAAGGTGGGCCAAAGTGCCTGCAATAACTGCTGTTGCAGCGTGGCTAGCTTAGCAATATCGTCGGGGCGGCGCAGGAGTTTGATGTCGGGGTGGCGGCGAATCACGCCTGTGGCCGAGCAAGGCGCATCCAGTAAAATGCGGTCGAAGGGCTTGCCGTCCCACCAAGCTTGTGTATCGGCGGCATCGGCAACAATTAAAGTGGCTTTGTGGCCTAGTCGCGCGAGGTTGTCGGCCACACGCGTCATCCGTTGCTCGTCAAGGTCTATTGCGACTAATTCGGCAATATCGGGTTGTTTTTCCAGAATATGGCAGCTTTTACCACCCGGTGCGCAGCAGGCATCTAATACGCGTTGGTGTGGTTGTAATTGCAGCAGGTCGGCGCTGAGTTGCGCGGCCTCGTCTTGCACCGCAAACCAGCCTTGCGCAAATCCGGGTAACTCGGGCACGGCGCTGGCTTCGTCGAGCGTGATTGCCTGTGCGCTGAATTCGCCCAAGCTGTGCGGCACCACCAAGTGCTTGGCAAAGTCGCTGCGACTCAGTTGTTTTTGGTTTACACGCAAGGTGAGCGGCGGGTGTTGGTTGTTACCTTCAAGAATCGTCCGCCAATGTTCAGGCCATGCCTTAATCACTAACTCAATTAACCACTGCGGATGAGCGTAGGCATATTGCGGAATGTGCGCGAGCGACGCGGTAATGCTTTCGCCATCACGCGTTAAGCGGCGCAATACACCGTTAAGCAAGCCTGTCGCCCAATTTTTTTTGAGTGTTTTTGCAGCTTCAACCACCGAATTAATGGCGGCATGGTTGGGAATACGCATGTATAAAAGTTGATAAATACCGATAAAAAGCAGGGCTTTAATATCGGTTTCTTTCGCTTTAATGGGCTTGTCGATCAGTTTTGCACTCAGCAGCTCAAATGCAGGCGCATAGCGCGCAACACCAAAACACAGCTCTTGCACTAAGCCTTTATCACGCTCGATAACATCTTGGCCGTAAACATTTAACGCGTGGGTTAACGATTGACCGTCCCGCATAACGGCGGTAAGTGCCAGTGCAGCAGCGATGCGCGCGTCCGTAATTTTTGCGGGCGCGCTATTTTTAGCGACGTTATTTTTTACGTTTGTAGGCACGTTATTGGCTTCCAAGGCGCAGGCCTACGGCAAATTTATCGGCCATGCCATTGAGTATGTCGCGACTGCTCATGGTTTTTTTACCGGGAAGTTGCAGTAGCGTGATGGCAATCGCGCCGTCGCCAGTGGCAACGTGAATCGTATGATCTTGGTGGCTGGTGATTGTGCCTGCTTGTGCGTGTGTATGCTCGCTTTTATCGGCGGCAAATACACGTAATGCTTCTCCGGCCAAAACACTATGGCAAACCGGAAAGGGGATAAACGCGCGAATTTTACGCAGAATAGTCGCTGTGCCTTGCTGCCAGTCAATGCTGCCCTCTTCTTTGCTGAGTTTGTACGCGTAGGTGGCTAATGCGTTGTTTTGCGCCTCGGGTGCGAGAATACCACTGCATAGTTGCTCAAGTGTTGCGGCAAGAGCTTTCGGACCGAGTTCGGCCAGTTTGTCGTGTAGGCTGCTGGCGGTATCTGTTTGTGTAATGGGGCAAATAACTTTGTAAAGCATGGCGCCGGTATCGAGTCCTGCATCCATTTGCATAATGGTGATGCCCGTTTCGGTATCGCCTGCCTCTATTGAGCGCTGAATCGGCGCGGCGCCACGCCAGCGTGGCAAAATCGAGCCATGTACATTAAAACAGCCATATTTAGGCGCATCCAAAACCGCTTGCGGCAGTAAAAGCCCGTAGGCCACCACAATCATTAGATCGGCATCAAGCGCACGCAGCGCATCTTGCTCTTCAATATCTTTAAGTCGGGCGGGCTGACAAACGGGAATGTTGGCATCCAGTGCGCATTGTTTAACGGGGCTGGCTTGTAGCTTTTTACCTCGCCCAGCGGGGCGATCGGGCTGAGTGTAAACCGCAACGACTTGGTGATGGCTATTAATAAGATACTGAAGATGGATGGCTGCAAACTCGGGGGTACCCGCAAAAATAATACGCAGTGGCTGTGTGGCCGACATAAATAACCCTTATATTAAAGAAAGAAGAGACTGTAAAAATGAAAACCAGCAAATCGATACTTCCCCTGTTTTTTCTGTGAGTTATTTGGCCGTTTTTTGCAGCTTGCTGCGTATGCGATTGCGCTTCAAATTAGAAAGATAATCGACAAAAAGCTTACCATTGAGATGATCTATTTCGTGCTGAATGCAAACGGCTAATAAACCATCGGGCAACAACGAAAAAGAGTTACCGTCGGCGTCGAGCGCAGTGACTTTGATATGCAGTGGGCGCTCTACCGTTTCGTAAAAACCTGGAACGCTCAAGCAGCCTTCGTCGTAGGGGCTGGTTTCGGCGTCTAGCACTTGAATGCTTGGGTTGATAAACACCAAAGGCTGACTTTGATTTTCCGAGACATCAATCACAATGATTTGCTCATGAACATCAACCTGCGTAGCCGCAAGGCCAACACCGGGAGCCGCATACATAGTTTCGCGCATATCAGCTACAATTTTGCGTACACGGTCGTCAACAATTTGAACTGGCTCAGCTATAGTGCGTAAGCGCGAATCGGGGAATGTAAGTATCTCTAATAGTGCCATTGGCCTTTGTGACAAACCTCTAGTAAAAAGGTAAAGCGCGCTGTTAACATAGCGCGCACAGGATAGTTTGTGGGCATGTGAGCCTTATCATTAGGCTGTCAACCCTTTAGAAGTAGACTATTATAACGTTAAAAAACGTCCAAGGGCCGACACCGACGGGAACAATAATATGAAAAAAACCATCTTGGGATTACTAAGCGCCATTGTTTTGGTTGCACAAGTTAATGCCGACGAAGTTCAGCTTCGCGCTGATTACCCCGATCAACACGTGGTAGTCAAGGGTGATACCCTTTGGGATATTTCCAATACTTTTCTTAAAACACCGTGGATGTGGCCAGAAATTTGGCACGTAAACCCTCAAATCGCCAACCCCCATTTAATTTACCCTGGTGATGTGGTGCGTTTAATTTATCTAGATGGCAAGCCACGCATTGTTGTGGATAGTCGTGTTGTAAAGCTTTCGCCACAAATGCGTGCGCTTGATCAAAACGAAGCTATCTCTACCATTCCTCTTGACCGCATCAATAACTTTTTATCGCGTAGTCGTGTAGTTATGCCCGGTGAGTTAGAAGCAGCGCCGCATGTTGTATCTGGCGAATCGCAACGTTTGTTAACCGGTAAAGGCGATCGCGTCTATGCTCGGGGTACATTCGACGAAAGTATTGCTGCCTATGGAATCTACCGTAAGGGTCAAGATTATATAGACCCCCAAACTGGCGAATTGCTAGGTGTAGAAGCCATTGATATAGCTTCTTCACGTATGCGTGCATTAGATAATGATGTAGCGACTTTGGCCATCACGCGATCAACGCAAGAAGTTCGTCTAGGCGATCGTCTAATACAGGAAGAAGCGCGCGCAATAGATTCAAATTTCTATCCTTCCGCGCCCGACACCGAAATTGCTGGCGAAATTGTTGCTGTTGAAGGTGGTATTTCGCAGGTAGGTAAAATGAGCATTGTTGTTATAAACCGTGGTCAGCGCGAAAATCTAAAAGTGGGCAATATTTTAGCAATCTACAAACGTGGCGGTGAAGTGCGCGATTCGGTCAAGGGCGATATGGTGCGCTTACCTGACGAGCGTGCTGGCTTAGTTATGCTATTCCGCACCTTTGAAAAATTAAGTTTGGGTCTAGTGTTGGAAGCTGAGCGTCCTTTGACAACAACCGATTTGGTTAGAAATCCCTAAATAGGCGGTTCGCTCTAAAAAGATAACTTTTGTACTAAGATAATTGAAGTGTAAAAACAGCGGCCTCGGTCGCTGTTTTTATTTCTGGTTACGCGTGCTGTTAACCAAGAGCTAACAACACACGCCTAATAGTAGGAGTACAGGGACGTGGCACTAACACTTTTAGAGCAGATGCTCTTTTTACAGCGATTACCCCAAACAGGCGTTGCCAGCTACTGGAATTTGATTGATCGTTTTGGCTCGGTTGATAAAATTTTTCGAGCACCTGTTTCCCAGCTTCGTGAGTCTTTACATGCTGATGCCCTAGCGCAATGGCAGTTGTTATCCTCGTTGGGTGACAATCATCCCTTGTTGATTCGAGTGCGTCACGATATTACGTGGCTGCATGAGCGCAACATTCATATTCTTGGCCCCGAGCACGAACACTACCCTCGTTTAATGCGCGAAGTAAAACGAGCACCGCCACTGTTGTATGTTTGGGGAGATCCCATCGTTTTGAGCTTGCCGCAAATTGCTATTGTAGGTAGCCGAAAACCCACCCTGGGCGGAAAACTAAATGCCACACGCTTTGCTCGCAGTTTGGCGGAGGCCGGTTTTGCAATCACTAGCGGATTGGCGTTGGGTGTTGATGTTGCCGCGCACGCGGGTGCGCTAGAGGGGCATGGCAAAACCATTGCTATTTTAGGGACTGGCATAGATCAAATTTATCCCGCGCGACACATCGCCATGGCCGAGCAAATTGTTGCGGCTGGTGGTGCAATTGTCACAGAGTTTCCGGTAGCTACCGGCGCTTTAGCGGCTAACTTCCCACAGCGTAATCGCATTATTAGCGGTCTTGCCTGTGGCGTTTTAGTTGTGGAAGCCGCCGTACAAAGTGGCTCATTAATTACTGCGCGTTATGCGATGCAACAAAATCGTGAAGTTTTTGCAATTCCCGGTTCTATTCAAAACGCATTAAGTCGAGGCTGCCATGCACTCATTAAAGACGGCGCTAAGTTAGTTGAGACGCCATTGGATATTATTGAAGAGCTCGACGGTATGCTGGCTTTTAAGCGCAGCGAATTAAAAAGTTTAGTGCCCAAGCAATCGGTAAAAACTAAAAAAGCAGTACCAGCTATTACCCAAGAAGGGCAAGTTAAGCAAAAAAATCGGGAGATGGCCGCAAGTACAATTCCTTTAGCGCAAGAGCTGGACGCCAGTGAAAATTTAATTTTGGCGTGTTTAGGCTTTGATCCCGTTACATTTGATGAGATTGCTGAAGATATCACTATTGCAACGGGTGATTTAATGGCGGGATTATTAACCTTGGAGTTAAAAGGTTTGGTCAGTAATAGTGGCCAAGGCTATTGCCGTGCTCGCCATTAATCGGCGCCCCAAATATGGACGTTTACCAATAAGCCAAGTAGAATTGCCGCCGTCTTGCAGGCCGCGATAGATTTAAGTGAATGTGCTTAGCGACCTGTAACTGCTTTAACTAGTTTGCATTCAATTGTTTTACTTTCCGCATCCGTAGCTCAGCTGGATAGAGTAGGTGGCTTCGAACCACTTGGTCGGGGGTTCGAATCCCTCCGGGTGCACCAAATCCCTTAAAACCCGCCTTTAGGCGGGTTTTTACTATCTGTTTTCCTGCCATGCCCATTCTTCGTATTACATCTTTACCTTTTGAACACCAAGATAGCGCTGATTGGGCTTCGGCCATCAGTGCTCAATTTTCAAAAATAACTGAAATTCCCCTTAAGAATGTATCAGTCGCTTGGCATTTACTGCATGGCGGCCATTACTCTTACAAGGGTGTGAGTGTTAATTTTCAGCCACATGATTCACATCCCATGATTGTTGAAGTTATGTTGCCAGATTTTTATGCACTTGATCGTGTCGAGTTAATTATTAAAGCGGTGGTGGAGTCCATTTGCCGCGTTACAAAAATGCCTAAAGAAAATATTTTTGTGCAGGTTAATCGTGCTCGCTCGGGCGCGGTATATGACGATGGTCGTATTATTCGCTGGTAAAAGAGCGCTAGTGACCACAAAAAGTGTGTGTTTATTATTTTATTCGTTAACTAATTATTAATGAACGCACGCCACCTCACCGTAAGTTGTTCACCATTTAATACATTTGCCGGGTCGTTCATGCAAAACAAAATCGTTATTGTGTTATCGCTAGTTTTTTTAAGTCAGCTTAGTGGCTGTGCATCGCAACAAATACAGCAACAACTTATCGCGCAGCAACAGGTGCAGCAAACACAAGCCGTGGCACTTGCTGAGTATCAGCAACAAATTACGGCACAACAAAATTTGCTCATGCAGCTTAACGAGCGACAATTACAAACGCTGGAAATGATAGACGGTAATACCGCGCAATTAATTCAAATTGCTGAGCAAAAACCCATTATTAATTTAGTGGCGCAGCCTCAAGCAGCCGTAAATACCCCATCTGTAGCCGAGCCGATTAAATCAACACCTACACCCACATCGCCGCCTAAAATGACGGTAGGTCGAGTGGAATGGGTTTGGATCGATAAGCTCGATGACTTTGTTAAAGCCCGTATTGATACCGGTGCACGATCATCGTCTATTCACGCAACCGATATCCAATATTTTGAGCGCGACGGTAAAAATTGGGTGCGTTTTAAAATGCATACACACAAGGCCAAAAAAGGTGCTAAGTCATCAGACAAAGCGGTTGTCGAGCCGGCCTACGAAGTGCCGGTATTGCGCATGGTCAAAATTCGGCAAGCTTCGGCGGCCGAAATGGAGCGCCGTCCCGTGGTGAAGCTCCGTGTGCGGATTGACCAATTTGAAGATGATGCCGAATTTACTCTCACCAACCGTAGCGGCATGATTTACCCCGTATTGCTCGGTAGAGGTTTTTTAAAGGATGTTATTGTCGTGGATGTTGCCAATGCATTCCTTCATAAACGCGACGAAGCGGAGCAAGAATAATGATTACCCCAACAAAATCAGGTTTACCTTATTTGATTGTGACCTTCGCCATTATTGGTTTGGCTTTAATTGGTTTTCGGCATTTTGTCTCGGGTGTTCCTTTTTTTCCGGGCGCAAAAATTACGGTATGGTCGGTGGAAGCCAAAATACGTTTTGATGCCGGGGGTGGCAGCGCGCAGGCTAATTTTGTATTGCCCAATGCGCCCGCTAATTTTGTACTTATCAACGAGCGCACCGCGAGCCCAGGCTTTGGATTGCACTTTAATACTGTCGGCGATACGCGTTATGCCGAGTGGTCTATTCGCGAAGCGAAAGGCCGTCAAACACTCTATTACCTTGTTGAATTTGAAGAAAAAGAAAACCCCAACGCCGTTAAACCGACGCCCCCAAAAATCGAAAAAAAGCGCTTTTTAAACTCTTTAGCAACGGCGGCAAATTCTGTGCTGGAGCAAGCACAAGCTAAATCGGTCGATAATTTTTCGTTGGCGCGCACTTTAATTAACGATTTTAAAACCCCTAACGAACAAGCTCAGTTGTTACTGCAAAACAGCAATGCCGCACAGCGCATTGTTGAATTATTAATGCTGGCCAATATTCCAGCGCGCACCATTGATGTGGTGTTATTGGAAGATAATGCCCGCCAACAATCTTTAAATATGTGGCTGCAAGTTTTTGATGGCGACAAAGTGACAGTTCTAGACCCCAAGGGTCTTATTAATCCAAATACCAATCGCTGGATTGTGTGGGAGCAAAACGACGGCGCTGTTTTTGATTTAATTGGCGGTAGTGGCTCGACGATTGGTTTTTCGATGATGAAAAAACAAGTGCCGTTAATTACTTCACTGCGCGAACCCGAGCACGAGCCCGGTTTACTGGATGTATCGATACACAGCCTACCCCTGAGCGAGCAAACCGTCTTTAAAAGTATTTTGCTGGTGCCTGTTGGCGTATTAATTGTTGTATTCATGCGCATATTAATTGGCTTAAAAACTAGCGGCACATTTATGCCTGTATTAATTGCTATTGCCTTTATGCAAACCAGTTTGTTAACGGGTTTAATTGGTTTTCTGTGTATTGTAGGAACGGGCTTGGTTTTACGTTCTTACTTATCGCGGCATAATTTATTACTGGTTGCGCGCATTGCTTTTGTGATTTTGTCGGTTATTTTAATAATGGCGTTTTTCTCGGTTATTTCATTTCAATTAGGTTTGACCGAAGGGCTTAAATTAACCTTATTCCCGATGATTATTTTGTCGTGGACGATTGAGCGCATGTCCATTTTATGGGAAGAAGAGGGCCCTAAAGAAGTGGTTCGTCAAGGCAGTGGTTCGTTATTTGTTGCGATATTAGCCTATCTTGCGATGACTAATCCGTTGGTTAGGCATCTCACATTCCACTTTATTGGTTTACAGTTTATTTTTATGGCACTGGTGCTTTGGTGTGGTACTTACACGGGCTATCGTTTTTCTGAAATTAAACGTTTTGCGGTATTTGCTAAATAATGAATATCAAAAAAGCGCTAACCCAGCTTAACCCCATCCCTTGGATTGCTGTTTATCAGGTGTTAAAAAAACGCGGCATTATGGGTATGAATTGTCGTAATCGCCGCTACATAGCACGCTATAACAAACGTAGTCTGTACCCCTTAGTAGATGATAAATTACAAACTAAAAAATTAGCACTTGAGCATGGTGTGAATGTACCTGGCCTGCTGGGCGTTATTCGCCAGCAGCATGATATTGCCGACGCACAAACTATTGTTGAAGGTGCTAATGGTTTTTGTATTAAACCTGCTCAGGGTTCCGGCGGCAAAGGTATTTTGGTGGTACTTAAAGGGGAAGATGGCCGCTGGCAGCGTACCGATGGCCGATTTTTACCGCCCGAAGATATAGAGCGTCACTTATCCAATATTTTGGCGGGTATTTTTTCGCTGGGTGGTAAAAGCGACGTTGCAATTGTTGAAGAATTAATTCAAGTCGATCCCGTCTTTAAAGAATTTACTCACGAAGGCGTTCCCGATTTACGCATTATTATTTTTCGTGGTTATCCCGTGATGGCGATGATGCGATTGTCGTGTCATGCCTCCAAAGGTAAAGCCAACTTGCACCAAGGTGCTGTGGGCGTGGGCATTAATATTGCCAACGGCTCGGCAGTTAATGCGGTGCAAAAAGGCGTGAGTATTTTACGCCATCCAGACACTCAACAATTATTATCCGAATTAGTGGTACCCCATTGGGAGCAAATGCTGCGTTTGGCGTGCGCGTGTTATGACATGACAGGCCTAGGTTATATCGGTGTTGATTTAGTGCTCGATAAACATAAAGGCCCGCTGTTACTCGAACTAAATGCGCGCCCAGGTTTGGCGATTCAAGTAGCCAATAATGCTGGCTTATTGCCGCGTTTACGCAAAGTCGAAGTGCTGTCTAATGCGGTGAGTATTGATGAGCGCATTGAATTTGTCCGTAATAATTTTGGACAAGCATAAAGCTCAAAAACCAAGAGAAAAAAATTATGGCACTCACACAATCGACCATGTTGGCGTTAGGTAGCGCCGCGCCAGACTTTTGTTTACCCTCAACCGATGGCGCCAAGGTTAGCTTAAGCGATTTTAAAAATGCCAAAGGTTTGGTGGTGATGTTTATTTGTAACCATTGCCCTTATGTTATTCATATTGCACCCGCATTAACAAAACTTGCCGCGCATTACCAAGCGCAAGGCATCGCGTTTGTCGCCATAAGCAGTAACGATATTGAAGAATATCCCGCCGATGGTTTTGAGTTTATGAAAGCCGAAAAAGCCAAGCAAGGTTATACCTTCCCCTATTTATTAGACGAAAATCAGTCGGTGGCTAAAGCTTATAGTGCGGCCTGTACGCCGGATATTTATGTGTTTGATCGCGCGCAAAAATTAGTGTATCGCGGTCAGTTTGACGACTCTCGCCCGCATCGAATTTCGTCGGGTAATTATGATTCGCAAAAAACACCGGCCACTGGCGAGCATTTAGCGGCGGCGTTAGATTTAATGCTTGCGGATAAAGCGGTGCCCGAAGATCAAATCCCTTCGATGGGATGCAACATTAAATGGAAAGCCGGTAACGAGCCTGAGTACTTCTAGTGTTTAATGCGTATTTTTATTTTTTAAAGGCGACAATAAGTCGCCTTTTTTTATGTTCATTTTTAAATTTAATTTAAGCCTCTCGCATTTTAATAAATGCGGCGGGATTGCCTGCCACCACCGTATTATTCGCTACGTTTTTAGTGACCACACTGCGCATACCCACCACGGCGCCATCACCAATCGTTACACCATCTACGATGCCCACGTGGGCGCCTAGCCAAACGTCATTACCTAAACAAATTCCCTTTGAGCTTACCGCTTGTTCGCTAATTAATGACGCTCTCGCAAAGCCATGATTAAACGCATAAAAAGAGCAATAGGCCGCGATGCGACAATTATCGCCAATGCGAATACCTTGGCTGCCGCCATCCATAGTGACATGGTGATTAATGCCGACATTTTTGCCAATTGTAATAGGGCCGTGTAAGACCGCATCGGCGCCAATAAAACTGCTCGCGTTAATAATAATCGGGCGACCGCGCTCGGCAAATAATTTTGCCTCGGGTGCAATAAAACATTCACCATGAATAACAACCGTTTCCATTTCGGTTAAATAATCTTGCCATTCTTGTTGCCAAGGTTTTGCCCAAGCGAGTTGTTTATCTTTGAGACGCCAATACAACCACGGCATAAAACTCAAACGCAGTTTGTGTTGCTCGCGGTATTTAAGCGTATTGTCTATAAGGGTCATTGAGGAAAATCAGTAAATTTAGGCTGAATATTTTTAGATGGGAAATGTCATGCTTACAGAAAAATAAATTTTAATTTGTTGCGATAAAAGCTCTGCATTTCGATGTTGAATTCAAGGTCCAATAAAACCCCCAGCGCTATATAACTGGGGATTTTATTTAGCCGTATTTACGGCGTAACGCCTAAGTTAGCCAGTTGTGCTTGAGCAGCTTTACCCACTTCACCGCCATCTTTTGCGGCTTCACCAAAATAGCCTTTAGCGCTATTTTTATCGCCTTTTTGCAAAGCGATTTCGCCAAGGTAGTAATTGGCGTTAGGTGTTGGAAGCAAGCGTAAACTGCGGGTTAAATATTGCTCGGCTTCGCTGGTTTTTTTCAGCGCTTTAGCACTAACGCCGGCGAGCAATTGGGGTAAAAAATAATTTTGATTTTTTTGCGCCGCTTGCGTAAACGCCGTGTAAGCGCCATTCATATTATTTTTGGCTAAATGAATTTGCCCTTGGGTAATATTAAATAAGGCTTCCTTCGGTTGTTTACTAACGGCTTGATTGGCGAGATCTAAAGCGCGTGTGTAATCTTTATTCTCGGCCGATTTAAGCGCTTGTGCTTGTAATTCGTACGCGGCTTTATCTTTGCGTAATTGTGCGGTTGCTTTTTGGAAGGCGGCGGTATTGCGCACGCCAGTTTTACCTTCGGCGTATTGCGTATTGCGGCCTACGCGCTCGCTTGAGGGCGGATGGCTGGCTAATAAATTACTGATAAAGTCGCCATCGTTGCCGTTTTTCATGGCTAAGAATTTTTCTTGTAATTCTACCGCGCCGTGTGGGTCGTAACCTGCGCGCTCCATGTAGGTCACGCCAAATTTATCGGAAACAAGTTCATCATCGCGGCCATAACGCGCCCCTAAAGCACTGCTGCCAAACTGTGTGCCCATCATCATTAAATCGCCGTATTGCGAATTTTGCGCGACCGCACCTAATAGGGTTGAGCCTAAGCCGATAAAGGTTTGGCGTGTCATTTGGGCAGCGGCGTGGCCAGCGGCGGCGTGAACAATTTCGTGGCCTAACACTGCCGCTAATTGTGCTTCATCGTCGAGCATAGAAAGCAAGCCACGGTTAACGGCAATTTTACCGCCGGGTAATGCCCAAGCGTTGGCAGACGAATCGTTTAGTACCACAAATTCATAAGGTAAATTGGGTTGATCACTGACGGCGGCTAATTTTTTACCCACAGCGGCCACATAGGTGGTCAAACCTGGGTCGACGCTGTATTGCCCGCCTTGTTGTTGTTGATAAGGGCCATAAGATTGCTCGCCCATGGCAATTTGTTGGCTGAGCGGCA
Source organism: Marinagarivorans sp. (assembly GCA_034519605.1). Classification (GTDB taxonomy): domain Bacteria; phylum Pseudomonadota; class Gammaproteobacteria; order Pseudomonadales; family Cellvibrionaceae; genus Marinagarivorans. The sequence continues at coordinate 100,527 of JAXHOG010000033.1, read as the reverse complement.
TCATCACCAGCTCTTTATTGCCTGTCACAGGGTTAACGGCAATACAGCCAGCTAAAATAAAAGGTGTACACAGAAGTGCCAACGTACGCATAGCTTAATTTCCTAGGTAAAGAGCTCGGTAAAGGATCGATAAAAAAATCGGTAAAAAAAATTGTGGCTGAGTGTAGCAAAACTTTATGCTAACTCTGCGCGATAGCCTCACGTTTATTGCGGTTTACTGTTTTATCGCCTGCGTGTTATTGGCCTTACTGACCGAGTTTATTGTGCAGGCCTTTAATGCCGAAGGTGATGCCGCCTTGTTGATTCGCGTCTTTTGCTACGGCCTTAGCATTGCCACCGTGTTTAACGGAATGACCTTTGCCACTAACGCCCTGTTTAATAATTTGCGTGTCGCCACTTGGGCGACGGGTTTTAACTTTGCCAAAGCCACCCTTTTTACCATGCCCTTTGTAAGTATTGGCGCGGCATGGGGTGGGCCAGCAGGAATTTATTGGGGTTTATTAATGGGCTCGGCGCTCATTGGTATTGCCGGTGTGGGTGTCGCCTATTGGAAGATTAAAGGGCTAAAATAGCCGCCTAATTTTGACTACACAGAGAGCAGACTATGGCATCGCTACAGGACCAACTCCTTAATGCTGGCTTGATCGACACAAAAAAAGCCAAACAAATGCAAAAAGATAAACGTAAACAAACCAATGTTGAACGCCGTAGTAAAGAGCCAACGGTAGATGAGGCCAAAGCCGCCGCCGAAGCCGCGCGCGCCGAAAAAATCGCCCGCGATAAAGCTTTAAATCAGGAGCGCCAAGAACAAGCGCAACAAAAAGCAATTGCCGCGCAAATTAAGCAATTGATCGAAGGCCACAGCAAACCCAAGCGCGAAGGCAAAGGTGAAGTGGATTACCACTTTACCGACGGCACCAAAATCAAAAAAATGATCGTCTCACAAATGGTCGAAAAACAAATATTAAATGGCGTATTAGTCGTGGCTAAATTAGGCGATATTTATCACCTTGTGCCCAGCGTAGTCGCCAATAAAATTGCCCAGCGCGATAACAGTTATTTAATTCCCGTAATTAATTCGACTGCTGCGGCTACAGCACCCGATGAAGATGATCCTTATAAGGATTATGTGATTCCCGATGATTTGATGTGGTAGTTGGTGTGGTAGTTGGTGTGTTTGAATTTAGGTGCGATTAACTCGGTATTATAAAAATAATTTACGCTGTCTTTTCTGCCATAAAAAAGCCTCGCAATGCGAGGCTTTTTTATGGCGATTTCTATTTTTTGGCGACGGCACTTTGTATTTTTTTTATTCTGTCTTTATTGTTAGCGACCGAAAAATATTGTCCATCCTCAACGGCTGTCAAATATTTTCTAGCCTTTTCTTTATAGCCGCCATTCCACAGAGCACCAATCATTTCCACTATCATCACCGGTTCTCTGGATACTTGGAAGGCTTTTAAATAAAACCCTTCGGCTTGCTCAAATTCTTGCTGTTTGTAAAACATTCTTGCTTTATTTAAATAGATATAGCCGAGCCATGCGCCACCTTCACGTATCGATATTGTTTCGGCTTTATTCAGTAAAGCTTCTAATTGATCAAAAGTAATAAATTGGCAAAAATTGTTTAGCTTACAGCTGGTAATGCTCGTTAATGAACTTAGCTGATAGCCATCAATTTTATTGGAGTTGAGCTTTTCGACAGCAATGGTTATTAACTTTGGGTCAAAGGCCTGTAGCTGAGAGACCATGAGAATTTCAGAAAGATAAAACCCTGCATACTCTGGGTGCATCTCTTTACCTCTAGCGGCTTGATTTAAGGCGCCCTGAAAATCCTGGCTTTCAAAAAGATAGTTTGCATATATTGCGGCAGCACGTTTTGAAAACGGTCTATTTTCTAGCTGCGATAAATACAGCTTTGCTTCACTCGACCAGCTATCGACACGAAAAAATAATGCCACGGCAAGCACGATAATATAGGCGTATTTAATATGTTTAGAGAATTTATTGGCGCCCAAGTGCTGCAGTGCCCCCACTAAAGCGATGGTAATGCCAATGCTGGGTAGATAATTGCGGTGCTCAAAAGCGATTTCTAGCGGTAGAGCGGTGGACTCTAGTGCGTGCCCAACAAAAAACAATAATATGCCTAATGCTACAAGCGATTTTTTAAAGAGGTAATAAATGCTGGCGGCCATTGCTGCAAGCAAACCTGTGAATTTTACGCACCAGAGAAAATCGATGGCTGTGCGAATAGGGAAGTCATCTAATACAAATGACATCTTTCGGATATCTGGAACTATCACCACATAAAGGTAATACCAAATAACATCAACTTGCGTTAATAAACGATCGCTTAAGGTAAAGGTGCGTACTTTATAGTTTAAAAACTTGTCGCTAAAAATAAAAAATCCAACGATGCCAATAATCACTGGCAAAGCGCTATAGGTAACAAAAAATACCTTATCGAGCTTGGATAACTTGTCTTTATAAAATAAAAAAACAAGGCCCATTAGCGGAATAACTAAAATGCCATTCTCTTTTGAGAATACCGCTAGCAGCATGAGTGATGGGATTAAAAGTAGATAGAGTGTAAATTTTTTGCTATTTACCGCATCCCTTTTTACCAAGGTTGTCGCCTCTATTGCAAAAGCTGTAGCAACCAAGGTCGCAAGAATAAACAGCGTGCTCAACTGTGCCATTCGCTGCACGGGGTAGAGTACGGTTGATACCTGCATTGGCATCAATAGCCAAATAGTCATAACAAATAATGCAAAATGTAATGCTGTTTTTTCAAAGGTTTCAGAATGTTTTGCTAATTTAAACGTTAGCGTCAAAACCAAAAGGCCATTCACTAAATGAATAATCAAGTTATGCAGCTTAAATGCCCAAGCATTCACTCCGTGCATCCAACCTGTGATATAGAGTGACGCCATTGAAATAGGGCGTCCTAAAAGACCAGACTGATTGTTAAAAACAACCTCTCTAAATTTATCGAAGCTATAGGTGCCGTTAAAGGCATTATGAATATTGTGAAAGTCATCCAAAATAAAAGGCCCATTTAAGCCTTTGATATAAAGTAGTGTGCAAACTGCTAATGACAAAATAGCTAAAACAGCATTAAGTTTCGCGCGAATAAAGCCAATAATCGCCGAGTTAAAACCCGCTAAATGATTTGAGCGTTGAACCCCATTAATGACCATCATACCCTCTCTTATACCTGTTTTTACCAAGGTCACTTTTACATAGCGCGAGTGACTTTTATTTGGCTATCTAGTTATTTAGGATAGTTGCTTTGCTGGGGTTTGCTGGATATTGACAGCTTCTTAGGCTCAAGCTATTCACCCATAAAATAAAAACCCCCGAAGTGACCTTCGAGGGTTTTGATGGCGCGATCTTTAACGTGACGATCTACAGCGTTTTCAAAAACTCAATTAAATCCCATTTTTGACTTTCGCTGAGCGTGGTGCCGTAGCGGTGGCCGGCATTGCTGTTGCCAGAAATACGGGTATTGAATTTAAACGCACCGGGCTCGTAGGCATTCACATAGCCAACGGCCACATTATTAAACAGCATGCTGCCTAACCAAAACTCCTTAATGCGGCGCTCGGGTGTTTGTAGCAAGTTGTAAAGATCGGGCACCGAGCCATTGTGTAAAAACGGCGCCGTTGCCCAAATACCTGCCAGTGGCCGCGCTTTATAGCCAATTACGTCGGGCGCAGGCTGATAATTCGGGGCATAAAAACGAAAGCCGCTAAACGCTACTTGTTGCTGCTGATTAAGAGCAGGCGCTTGCGCAAATAATGTGCCCACCGTCGCGCGGGTCACATTGCTCAGTAATGGCCCGCCCACCATCTCCGCTTGGCCAAATACATTGACTAAAATGCCTGTTTGCAACGGGGTAGCATCGTAGACATTGGTAAGCGTGTTGGGGTCGGTGCCGATTTCGGCCAATGGAATATTCAGCGTTTTAATAAACTGTTTACCAAAGGCGTTTTGGCTGGCTAAGGTGAGTGGATATTGGCCGTTGTCATCTTTTAGGCTGTGGCAATCGGCGCAGCTGTAACCGCTGGCATCGGCGGTGGTGTATAAACTTTTACCGCGCGCGGCGGCTTTTTGATTAATTTTGCCTAAAATCGCTTCTGGCCATTGGGGGGCGGTGAGCTCGTCAATCCATTCTTCTAATAAAAATACATTGTCGCGTTTAATGGAGGATTTAAACAGTTGGCTGGGGTCTTGGAGGTTCAAGCGACCTTGCACGCCCAACACTTGGCCAACATTGCGCGCGTAGGGGTTTTCGACATGGCCAGTCCATTGCACGCGCTCTAGCTGAGGTGTGTCCCATAAAAAGGGATAACTCACGGGTGCGCTGGGGGTTTGAAAGTTACTGGCGATGCCAAGGTCGGTCACAAACACTTCGTTGCGAATAGCGGCAAAGGCATCAATTCGGCCGTACCCGGGGAGGTGCGCAGGCGATACCGCATTGCTGAGCGAGCCGCTCAATTCGGCAATACTGGCGGTGATTTGGTTGCGTAAACTGTCGGTATCGGTCGCACCGATGTTGTTAGCAAAGCTATTAAAGCGTTTGGGTTGATCAAGCGTTTGCTGTAGCGCATCGCGCAGGGTGATTAATAAACCCGCGTAATCGCCGAGCGCCGGTGCGCCGTCAATGCGAATCACCGATTGCCCAAATACAATTTGGCCGGTGTGGCAGGCGGCGCAGTTAAAACCCAGCCAGTCGCCAGTGGTGGCGTCTTGGTCTTTGACAAAACCAATCGGCAAGGCATCGGGGTTGTCATCGGGGTCGGGGTTGTAATCGGGTAGGTAGCGCAGTTGCTCGATGGTGGTGTTATCGCGCACTAGCTGTTTGGAGTTGGCCACTTGCAGGTGTAAAAACCATGCGTAGGGAATGAGCTGGCTACCTTGCGAGCTGTGGTAAGACATAGCGCGGAAGTTATTGTCATCGTTCCAATTTTGCTCGAGGTAGGTAGGTTCGCCCAAGCAGGCGGTAAGGGCGAGGGGCAAGCTTAGGCTTGCCGCGAGTTTTTTAAATGGCGTATGGTTAAACATGGTGACTCCTTTTCATCGAGGGTTAATTAAGTGTCCTGTAGCGCTGATATTTACTTTATTGTGCGCCGTAATTTGCGGCTTTATTTTGTAACTTTTAGCTGTTTTCGGGTCTAGGCGACTGGCTTTTTAGCCTTATTAAAAGCTTAGGCTTTTGTAGTTATTACACAGTTTTATTGCATTTTTTGGATTTATTTTTTTGATAAGTGAGAATTTGTTGCTGGCGTTAAAACAAAAATGGGTGGCTATCTGCATTTCTATTTGTATAGGCCTGATGGGGTTTGTCGTGTTGCCCGTATTTGCGGTAGGTACGCCCACTGTTGCGGGTAGCCAACTCATTGGAGTAAAGCACGAATTTAAAGTGTTTGTGGTCAGCAAACCCAAAATGAGCAAGCGCATCGAAAATTTAATTGTTGAGCAGCGCGAAAGCAACCTCAAATATAAAAATGCTTCCAGTGCCGTTGCTGCCTCTAAGTACGATCAAGATATTCTCTACAGTTATTTGCGTAGCGAGGGCTATTACCAAGGCACGGTGGACAGCAAAATCCGCGATGCAGTGATTGCTCATCAAGTCAATACCGGCCCTGCGTTCACCTTAAAAGACGTGATTTACGATTGGCCCGATAATGTGACGCGCCCGCCCGAGTCGGTTTTTGGTATGGCGTTGGGCGATCGCTTGGACTCGTCCAAGGTATTAAAGGGCTTGGACGCGATTCGCGATTGGGTGGCCGAGAACCACTGTTTGCGCACGGTTGATGTGAGCTACGAGGCGACGGTGCATCACCCCAGCCAAACCGCCAGTGTGCTGATTCGCTTAGCGCCAAGCCCACAGGTCAATTTTGGCGCGGTGAGTTTTTCCGGCGAACAAACCATCGAGCGCCAATACCTCAACCTCTTTATGGGTTTTAAGGAAGGCGAATGTTTTAAAACACGCACGCTGGACAATACCCGCATTAAATTACTGCAAACCAATTTGCTGGCCAATGTGGACCCTCAGTTGGGCGACATTACCGCGCAAGGCACGGTGCCCATTAACTTTCGTTTAACCGAACGCAAACAGCGCAGTATTGGCGGTGGTCTTGGTTACGATACCGATACCCGCACCCAAATCTCTGGCAGTTGGCAGCACCGTAATTTATTGGGTAGCGGCGAGCAGCTCAGTTTGGATGTGGTATACGGCGAGCTCACGCAGAGTTTTGAGTCGGAAGTGGTGGTGCCCTATTTTAAATCTGATAAACAACGGCTAACGCTGAGGGCCATTTTGGCGCAAGAGGCGCCCGAGGCTTACGAGGTGCAAAAAGGTGAATTTTCGATCACCTTAAAGCGCGATTTGACCCAATCCATATCGGCCAATGTGGGTGTGCGCAATATCTTTAGCCGCGTTAAAGAAGAACAGTACGAAAGCGAAGATGACTATGCCTTGGTGGGTTTTCCCGTGGGCTTGGATTTTAATTCTCGCAATGACGAACTCAATCCCACCCGGGGTATTGCCGCTGGCATGCAAATCGAACCCTTCACCGACATGTACGAAACCGATCGCCAGTTCACCCGTACCTCGCTAACCGGCAGCGTCTATTTATCGGCGCTTAAATGGCGGCTGCAGCCCACGCTGGCATTGCGCTTGGCGACCGGCACCATCGAAGGCTCCAGCTTAGAGGGCGTGCCTAAAGATCAGCGTTTTTATACCGGTGGCGGTGGTTCGGTGCGGGGTTATAGCTACCAGAGTGTTGGGCCGAGGGTGGATGGCATTCCCACCGGTGGTTTGGCGTTTAGCTTAACGGCTATCGAGTTGCGCACTCGTTTTAGCGAATCTTTTGGTATGGCGATATTTGCCGACGGCGGCAATACCTACAGCACTAAAAGCCCCAAATTTGGCGAAGATTATTTATGGGGCGCGGGCATCGGCTTGCGTTACTACACGGCGTTTGCGCCCTTCCGATTCGATATTGCTATGCCACTGAATGCCCGCGAAAGTGTCGATGCGGTGCTGGATGCTAATGGCGAAATTCTGCACCCAAGTTATAGAGCCGATGACAGCGTTCAAATTTATATTTCTATTGGGCAGGCATTTTAATGGCTGAGGATACCGCAACTCCTACCACCGCTGCTTTGCCACAACCCAACCGCACAGCATTAACGCGCAAAAGCCCCTTGGCTTGGGTGGGATGGGGGTTGTGGCGGCTCACGCGTTTGCTGCTGTTGTTACTGTTGGTCGTTTTGTTAGCGCTAATGGGCATCGCCGCCAGCCTTAATTTTGAGCGGAGTCGTTTGTTTTGGGTCGAGCAAACACTCCAGCTTTTACCGCGCGAATCGCTGGTGATTGTTGCCGATGATATTCACTGGCCGCACCTTGGCGAGTTATCCGTAGGCCAGCTTTTTATTAGCCGTTACAACCAGCCGCTACTTGAACTTAGCGATGCGCAAGTCAGTGTTAACTTACCGTCATTATTACGTAAGCGCTTACACCTGTATTACGTCACTGTTTCGCAACTCACACTTTACCCTCCGGCTCCACGTCCGGAGCCTAAGCCAAAATCCCCCTTTGAATTCAAGATCCCTAAGTTGCCAGGTATAAAGCTTGACAGTTTGGCGGTAGCGCAACTCAATTTACGCGGTATGACATGGCCACAGGGCGTTGGCCCCAGGGCATTAAGTATCGACGGCCATGCCGCGCTCAATTGGCGGCAACCCTTAGACCTTGAGGTGAGCGTGACCGAGCAAGGCCAACGTCAGCCCCTTATAGTGTTAAACGGTCGCAGCGAAACCGCCAGCACCGCCGTTATGAGCGGTCGCATTCAACAAAGTGCAGGCCAATGGCTAGGACAGTGGCTACAGCTACCGCCCAAGCAAGAGGTCGAGTTGGGGTTTGATCTAGGCATCGAGCAGCAAACCGGCGCTCTGTTGTTAGAAATTCAGCAGATTAGCGCGCCCTTGTTGGGGCATAGCTTGCGTATCGAGGGAGTTACTCAATTACATCCCGCAACTAATACCGTGGTTATCCCGCAGCTAGTGCTGCACATCGATGAGCAAAACCATCAATTGCAGGGGCAAATTTCGCCCGAGCAAATCTCTTTAGCGGTCAATATCAACCAACTTCAGCTCGATTTTTTACACCTGTGGTTGCCACAATTAACGCGCGGTAAGCTCAGTGCCCAAGGCGATGTAGCATGGGATTGGAATACTCAGCATTTGCCCGAGGGTGCATGGGAGATTGAAGGCGATGTGGTTTATAACAAGATCCCAGTAGCACTAAAGTCGACATTGGCGCTTACGCAATCCCAAATCAACGCCGAGCATTTTTACCTCAAGCTAGATGAGGCCGAGCTTAAACTTAAAGGCCGTGTGAATACCCAAGACCGCGCCAGTGCGCTCACGTTTAAGCTCACCCATTTTTACGATAAGCCCCTGCGCCAACTTTTACCCGCCAGCATTGCCGCCAAAATTCCTGCCGAATTAAGTGTGCACGTGCAAAAGCTGGGCGGCTTAGTGCGCGGTAATTGGCGCAATCCCATAGTGATGGCCGACATCAACGCTTATGGTCGCTATGGCGAAACGCCCATCATGTTGCACGGCAACGCGGCGGGTAATTTACGCCAGCTCGACATCAATCAACTCCATGCCGAGCTTGCCGATGCCCATGTCAGCGCATCGGGATTGCTGGATTGGACGGGCGCTAATACGCAATTAAGCGGCGAGATAAAAGATCTATCCACGGCACTGGCCTATCAGCACAAAGTGCCTTTTCCCGAGGGAATCGACGCGATTGTGAATGCCAAGTGGCAAGTCAAAGGCGCTTTAAAAAGCCCTTGGGTATTGGTGGATGGCGGCGTTGTGGGCCAGTACGCGCATAAAAATGCCAAGGTGCCTTTTACCCTTCGCGCCGATGCCGATAGCCAGCTAGGTGCGCTCGATAAACTGCAAGTTAACGTGAATACGCTGGAAGTCTCTGCGTTTGATCGCCCCGTATTAGACGTTAAAGGCTATGTCGGCATGAAGGATAACGACATGAAGATTGTGGCCAAACGGCTGCCCACCCAAGTATTGGAGGCGTTGGGCTATTCCATTGGTGAGGGCCGAGCCGAAGCCCGTTTGCGGCTGCGGGGCAGTTTTGAAAAACCGCAATTGGGCGGTTATGTGTCTTACGGTAAAAACCTCAATCTGCGTGACGTTAAAGGCAAAAGTAAAATTGTTCCGCTGATTTGGCATTCCAACATCAGCAGTGAAGATGTGGACTTAGTGATTGACTCAAGCTTTACACTCGACAATCAATCCCATGGGCAAGTCTCTATTAACCTGCCTTGGCACCATTATTTGCAATTTGTATTGGCCAAAACCGGTGGCAGCTTACCCATGAGCGGCCAGGTTAAAAGTGAGCTCGATGTCACCGCTTTACAGCTATTTATGGACACCGATCAAGCCTCTTTGCATGGCAATATTGAAGCCGACTTAACACTCAGTGGTACCGCTGCTGCGCCCTTATTAGATGGCGAGCTGCTGTTTAAAAATGGTCAAGTCAAAGTATCTACCAGTGGTACAGCGCTAAACGACATCCAACTCTACGCCGTCGCCGAAGGTCATCGCATTAATCTGGTTACCGCGTTTGCGCGCGATGGTGATGATGGCAATATTAAAGGCTCGGGTTACGTCGATTGGCGCGATATACAAAGCTCAAACGCGATTGATCTTAAGTTTACCGCCGACGAAGCCTACTTATTTGATGTGCCTAATGCCACTGGTGCATTAACAGGCGACGTTACTGTGGTGGGCGGCATGCAAGGCATAAATGTTAATGGCAAATTTGATCTTGCGCCGCTAGAGCTGAATATCGACAGCACACCTGCGGCGTCTATTCCGCAAATTAAAGTGACAGAAGTCTTTAATGACGAAGACAGTGAAAAAGAAAAAACACAAAGTATCTTACCCCCAGTTGCGCTCGATATTATTATCGAGGTCGCTAACCGCGCTTATATTCGCGGCCGAGGTTTAATCACAGAGTTAGCGGGTACCATTAACGTCAAGGGCACGGCAACAAAACCTTTGGTCTCCGGCAATTTTAAAACCTCGCGCGGCCAACTCAAACTGCTTAAAAAACCTATTACCGTCAACGAAGGTCGTGCGCAATTTAATAACGGCTTATATTCATTTAGCATTCCCGCATCCTATAAAGCGAAAGACGTATATATAAAAATTACTATTTCTGGCAATAATCAAACTATAAAAATGGAATTAACGTCGATTCCAGAACTGCCACAAGAAGAAATTCTCTCGCGCTTATTGTTCGGCAACTCCGTGCAAAACATCACGGCGCTGGAGGCTATTAGTCTTGCCAGCGCGATCAATACACTCAGTAAAGGCAGTAGCTTTAACGTCATGGATATGACTCGCGACAAATTAGGCTTTGATAGCTTAAGCATTGAGCAAGCCAGTGAAGACGAGGGCGGTGGCGTAAACGTGGGTGTCGGTAAATACGTCAACGAGCGCGTCTACCTCGAAATTGAGCGCTCCTCCGATCCTGTACAACCTTGGCAAGGCAATATAAAAATCGACCTAACCTCCGATATCAGCCTCGAAAGTAGTACCTCCGGTTCTGGCGGAACCACGGCCACGCTGCAATGGAACCGCGATTTTTAATCTAAAAATCCCCGTCTAAATAGCGAAAAACTTGCAATGCGCTCATTTAAACGCTTTGTTAAAAAGGGTTTTTTCGCCTCGATTTTTTTAGTTTTAAGGGTTAAGTTTTCTAATTTTAGGACTTCAAAAAAGTCCGTTTATCCAAAACAATAAATGGCATTAAAGCAAGATTGTTAATTAATTACGCAGTTTGCTCTTATTGATGCGGTGCGTTAATGTCCGTATTTTTGGGCGTTACAGATGAAGTTTTTACATACATCAGATTGGCATTTAGGCCGGCTATTTCACAATGTGTCATTGTTAGACGATCAAACACATATTCTTCAGCAAATTATTACCTACGCAACCAAGTACGCGGTGGATGCGGTATTGATTGCCGGTGATATTTTTGATCGCGCTGTGCCGCCGTCATCGGCGGTGGCGTTATTGGACGAAACGCTGCATACCCTCACTCAAACTTTAAATATTCCGGTTATTTTAATCAGTGGCAATCACGATAGCGCCGAGCGTTTGAGTTTTGGGGCGCGGCTATTAGCCAATCAAAATTTACATATTTTGCACGCGCTAAAACACTGCGATGACGCCGTTGTTATCCACAATAAAAATCAGCAAAGCGCCGCTATTTACGGCATTCCTTATCATACCCCCGAGCATATCCGCGCCGACTTTGATGAACCGGTAAAAACCTTTGATCAAGCGCATAGCTTTTTAGTTAATCGTATCGATAGCCAAAAAAAATACGATTACGCCATTTTAATGAGCCATTGTTTTGTGACTGGCGCCGATGAATGCGAATCGGAGCGGCCCTTGGCAATTGGCGGCGCCGACCGCGTGAGTTTTACGCCCATGCTGCCGTTTGATTATGTGGCGCTGGGCCATTTACACGGCCAGCAAAAGCGCGGTGCGGAGCATATTCGCTACAGCGGCTCGCCGTTAAAATACAGTTTTTCGGAAGTGCCCCATAAAAAATCAGTCACGCTGGTTGAATTGCAAAAAAATACCGCGCCGATAATTTCGCAATTGCCTTTAATACCGCAACACGAAGTACGCTGTTTGGTTGGCGAGCTACAACAATTATTGGACGCCGGTTTAAACGATAAAAATGCCGATGATTATATTGCCGTTACGCTAACCGATAAACATGCCATTTTGGATGCTATGGGAAAATTGCGCGCGGTTTACCCCAATGTTTTGCAGTTGGAAAAAACCTTTTTACAAAACCATAACGCCAGCAGCCAAAAACGCGCCAATCTCCAGCATGGCGAATTAGCGATGTTTGATGATTTTTTTACCGAAATTACTGGCGAGCCATTATCGGCGAGCCAAAAAACAGCGATGGAAAAATTACTCAACGACCTGGCTAAAACCGCTGCCGAGGATAACACCTAATGCAGCCGCTCCAATTAACCTTGCAAGCTTTTGGCCCCTTTGCCGATGTGCAATGTGTCGATTTTACCGCGCTGGGTAATGCGCCTTTATTTTTAATTAACGGCGCTACCGGTGCTGGCAAAAGCACATTATTAGACGCGCTGTGTTTTGCGCTCTATGGCCAAACCAGCGGTAAAGAGCGCGACGCCAGCCAAATGCGCTGCGACCATAGTCCCGCCGAACTATTAACCGAAGTCACATTTACTTTTAAATTAGGCGACGCAATTTATAAGGTCGAGCGCCAGCCACAACAAGAGCGCCCCAAAGCGCGCGGCGAAGGCACGACCACGCAACAGACCGAAGCAAATTTGTGGTTAGTAAGCACCGAACCGCAACAACTGTTAATCAGTAAAAGCGCCATTCAGGTTAATCAAAAAATCGAAGAAATTACGGGTCTCGATGCTAATCAATTTCGGCAAGTGATGGTTTTACCGCAAGGTAAGTTCCGTGAATTTTTATTGGCGGATTCTAGCGAGCGCGAAAAACTGTTTGAAACTTTGTTTCAAACCTCGATTTATTCAAGGATTCAAAATGCGTTAAAAGATCAAGCTGGAACACTGGAAAAAACACGGTACGATTTAAAGCTGCAAGAGTCGTTGATTTTAGAGCCTTTACATATCGAACCCGAGAACAGCTTGGCCAGTCTATTAGAGCAGCAAAAAATTACCTTATCGCAGGCCCAAGCGAATTTAACGGCAATTAAAACCGAGCGTGATATTGCCGTGCAGCATAAAAATCAAGCCGAGCAAATCACGGCAGAGTTTATTCAACTTGAAAAAAACCAACAGGATTTAACGCTCGAACATCAGCAAGCCGCTGCCATTGCGCACGCGCGCCAGCAATGGCAGCGCGCACAACAAGCCGAACGCATCGCCAGTGTTTATCATGCGTTGATTCAATGTGATGCAAAACAGAAAGTCGCCGCAGATGAAGGCGCACAACTCACGCTTAAAATAGCTAAAGCGCAAGCACAGCTTGGGCTTTTAATCACAGCGCAACACAATGCGCAGATTAATTTTAAGGCGTGTCAGCATTTACCCGACGACATTAGCCAGTTAAAAACCTTGTTGCCCAAGGTCGATGAATTAAAAGCACAACGGCAACTAACATTGGTGGCCGAAAAAAACGTGGCCCGTTGTTCGTTATTAAATCAGCAACAGCAAGCGGCACGGGATGCGATTGCGCAGCAACAAAACACCGACCAGCAAACACGGGAAAAACTCAAACAAGAGCGCGAGCAATTACCGGTATTAAAACAACAGTTGGAGCAATGTGAAAATATTGGCAAACAATTAAGGTTGTGTGAACAACTCACAAGCACGCTTACTGAAGCGACTCATAAATCCACAAAAATTAATGCTGAACGTGAAAACATTCATCGGCAATATCAACAACAAAAAACGCAAACACAGCAATTGGCATTTAGGTGGCACAATCAACAAGCTGCGTTTTTAGCGAGTCAATTACAGCAAGATCAGCCTTGCCCTGTGTGTGGTTCGTGCAATCATCCTGCGCCAGCCACGGATAATCAGCAGCCTCTTGTTGAAAAACCGGCTTTAGAGGCCGCGCAGCAAACACTTGAAAATATTCAGCAACAACTCAACAAATTGGACACTCAAAAAGCCACGCTGCAAGCCGACTTGGCCCATTATGAAACAAGCCTTATTGCGGCCAATAATGCGTTAGCCGAAAACCCTTTATTTAAACCCGAAGCTTCAAAAACCCTTGAAGACTACCGCGCCGATTACAAAATTATTCATTCGAATATTCAGTCATTAGAGCAACATCAAAAAACACTCAATCTGCTGGATGAAAAAATTCAGCAAGCAACGGCGTCGCTGGCCGAGCAGGAGCAGGCTTTTGCGCACAGCCAACAGCAGCACCAAAAAGCCATTACCGATTTGGCACTCGCTCAACAGGGCGTTTTAACACTCGAAAATAATCTCGCACCGCAATGGCGTAAGCCGCAAGTACTGGCCGCGCATATCGAACAACTACAGCAGCAATTTACGCAAGCCGATAACGCACTAAAAACGGCCGAACAAAATCTTCAAATACAGCATTTAGAATCGAGTAAAGCGCAGGCGGCGAGTGAGCAGCATCAACAGTATTTGACCGCAATAATGGCAGAGCAAGTGGCTGCAAATGAGCAATGGCAAGCGGCATTACGCAACAGTGCTTTTGTTGATCAGGAGGATTTTTTAAAGGCGCAATTGTCGAGCGATGCGCAAACCGAGTTAAAGACAAAAATAGAAAACCATCAAGCGCGACTGAATCGTTTAGGCACACTGATCGAGCAGCAGCTCGAAAAATTAAAAGATCAAGCCAAGCCCGATGCGCAAAAAATAGCTGATGATTATTTAGCTGTGGATGCGCAATACCATGCCGTACAAGAGCAATGGCAGCAGGCTAAAAATAGGCTCGATAATGCCTTAAAAGCCGAACAGCAATTAACAGCTATCGCCAAACAACTTAAAGACCTTGATGTGGACTTTGCGCTGTACGGTACCTTGGCCGAAGCCGCGAACGGTAAAAATGCAAAAAAACTCAGCTTGCAGCGTTTTGTTTTAAGTGTGTTGTTGGACGATGTATTAATTGAGGCCAGCGAGCGTTTATTAAAAATGAGCAAAGGCCGCTACCGTTTATTGCGCAACCAAGACCGCGCCAAGGGCAATCGTGCTTCGGGTTTGGAATTAATCGTGGAAGATAATCACACCGGCAAAACACGCAACGCCAATACACTCTCGGGCGGCGAATCTTTTATTGCGGCACTAGCCTTGGCATTGGGTTTATCGGATGTTGTGCAAGCTTATGCAGGTGGAATTAAATTAGATGCGTTATTTATTGATGAAGGTTTTGGCAGCCTCGACCAAGACGCGTTGGATTTAGCGCTGCAAACCCTAGTGGACCTACAAAGCAGTGGCCGGATGATTGGCATTATTTCGCACGTCAGTGAATTAAAAGAACAAATCGCGGTGCGTATTGATGTGCTGCATGGCCGCACGGGCAATAAAATTGTGCTTCACAATGTTGTTTAACCTTACGTATTTTTTTGAGATAAAAATTTATCTGCAACGATTCTATTTTATACACTCTAAAGCGTGTAAATTGCAGGACTATCTTGCAGGACTATCTTGCAGGACTATCTTTTGGATTGTTACGCGTTATTTTTTAAACAGTCTTTTTCGAGGAAATTATGAAAACAGTAAACGCTAAAGCAGGCATTATTTTTTCGGTTTTATTCACCTTGGGTGCAACCACAGGCTGCGCAACCAAAACCACACACACTACCCTCACCCCCGAAACCGTCACCAGTTTTAATAGCCAATACAACGGCGTAAAACACACCTTGGTGGTGGGCAATTTTGAGAACCGCTCGGACTATGCACGCGGTTTATTTTCTTCCGGTGGCGACCCACTGGGTAGCCAAGCCAAAACCGTGCTCAAAACCCATTTGCAGCAAACGAATCATTTTAAAGTGATGGATCGCGACAATAACAACAACCTCGCACAAGAAGCGCAGCATCTTAAACAGGCGCAAAAAATTACGGGTGCGCGTTATGCGGTATCGGGCGCGGTGAGTGAATTTGGCCGTAAAGAAGTTGGCGACCGTCAGCTGTTTGGTTTAGCGGGCCGAGGTAAACAACAAATCGCCTACGCCAAAGTGCAGTTGAATGTGATTGATGTTTTAAGCTCAGAAATTATTTATACCAGCCAAGGCGCGGGTGAGTATGCGTTGTCGGAGCGCGAAGTGTTAGGTTTTGGCAGCAATGCGGGTTACGACTCAACACTGAATGGCAAAGTGTTGGATTTGGCAGTTCGTGAGGCGGTAAATACTTTTGTGCGCGACCTTGATAGCGGCCGCGTGAGCATTGCGCCTTAATGGTAAAGCCAGTAACGACCAAGAGGCACTGGCGGTGACATTTTAATCGACGACTTAATAAAGGATCAGGGTTTGAAAACGTATCGTTATTTAACGGCGGCCATCTTGGCTGCCGCATTTTTAATGGCCACAGGCTGCGCCAGCCGCCCAAAGCTGTATTACTGGGGCGCTTACGAAGATGTGATAAATAGTTATTACACCAAACCGGGCAGCATGCCCGCCGAGCGCCAAATCGAATTGCTCAGCCGCGAAATTGAACAAGCCAATAACAAAAAAGAACACGTCGCCCCTGGCGTGTATGCGCAGCTGGGTTTGGCCTATGCCGATATGGGCAACGTGCCAGCCTCAGAGGCCGCCTTTAACCGCGAGGCCGAATTATTCCCCGAGGCCAAGCCCATGCTCGATGGCATGATCAAGCGCGCCCGCGACAACACCCTTAAAAACAGCAAAAAATCACAAGGAGCCTTGTAATGCAACTGCCTCGTTTGACCTTAGGTTTTTGCGTGTTAGTGGCGATGGTTGCTGGTGCCGCGCCGGCCTATTCGGCCGAGCCAGTTATTTTACCGCGCTCGATTTTAATTTTGCCGCCCACCAACCGCTCGGTAGAAGTGAATGCGCCCTATATTTTTCTCTCGACTATCACGCGCCCCTTGGCCGAAAAAGGTTATTACGTATTCCCTGTGGCGGTTATTGATCGCTTTATGCGCGAAAACGGTCTGCAAATTTCTGCCGAAATGCACGCCATCCCGCTCGCCAAACTGCGCGAACATATTCACCCCGATGCGGTGTTGTATGTGGATATTCTGGATTGGGGACAGAAGTATCAAATCTTAACGTCCAAGGCGGTGGTTAGCGCCAACCTCAAATTGGTGGATGCCCATACTGGCAACGTGATCTGGGAAAACCGCGCTTACGCCAGTGAATCACCAAATAACTCGGGCAATAATGGCTTGGCGGGCATGTTGATTCAGGCGGTAGCTGACCAAGTGATTGGTTCGTTATCGGATAAAACCTACGAGCTATCGCGCGTAGCCAATAATCAAGCCGTTGATCGTTTGCCCGATGGCCCTATTCGCCTGGAAGTACAGACCGCTAAGCGCTGAGGGTGTTGAGCAGGTTATGAGGTGGATGGTGATGAAGGACGGAACTTTTAACCGAGCCCCATCACTAATCCACCGGCTTTGATTTGACGTAAAAGCACAGACTCCAGGCTGCAAAATGGCTATAAGCTCATTGCCCTAAGGCATTGGCAGCCGCCAAACAGGAGTGCTACACTCGGTTCGCATTTTTTTAAACACTAGAGGTACTTTCATCATGGGAACAAGTTTGCAACGTTTTGACGTGCTTGCCCCCGGACAAAACCTTAACGCGTACATCCAATCTATTAATGGTTTTGCGATTCTTTCGGCCGAAGAAGAAAAAGAAATTGCCGAGGATCTTTTCTACCGCGAAAATCTCGATGCTGCCCGCCGCTTGGTGATGGCGCATCTGCGTTTTGTTGTTCACATCGCCCGCTCTTACTCGGGTTATGGTTTGCCAGAAGGCGATTTGATTCAAGAAGGTAACGTGGGTTTGATGAAAGCCGTAAAACGCTTTAATCCCGAAAAAGGCGTGCGTCTTATCTCTTTTGCGGTGCATTGGATTAAGGCCGAAATTCACGAATTCATTCTGCGCAATTGGCGTATCGTGAAAATCGCCACCACCAAAGCGCAACGCAAATTGTTCTTTAATTTACGCGGTCAAAAGAAACGCCTCGGCTGGTTAACGCACGAAGAAGCCAAAGCCGTCGCCGCCGATCTTAATGTGGATGTAAAACACGTTCAGGATATGGAAGGGCGTTTGTCGGCATACGACGCTGCCTTTGATGCCAGCAACGACGATGATGATGACGATTCCTCCTACTTGGCCCCCGCCAATATGCTGGAAGACAAACGCTACGACCCAGCTACCATGCTAGAAGCGTCTGACTGGGAAAAAACCAGCGTTAATAATTTGGAAGTGGCGCTAGAACAATTGGATCAACGTAGCCGCGATATTCTGCAACAGCGCTGGTTAGAGGACGACAGCAAATCGACGCTGCACGACTTAGCCGCACAGTATGGGGTTTCTGCCGAGCGTATTCGCCAACTCGAAAAAAATGCCATGAAAAAGCTCAAAGCGATAATGGAAGCCTAAGATTTTATCCCGCTAAAAACCGCCGCCAGGCGGTTTTTTTATGTCTGTTATTTACCAACGGTTCGTTAAAGGGGAAATATGTATATCAAAGTACTTTTAATTTTCGCCAGTTTAAATGGCGCGCTGGCGGTTATGCTGGGTGCTTTTGGTGCGCACGCACTTAAATCTATGCTCAGCCCTCAAGCGCTACAAACCTGGCACACGGCTGTGCAATATCATTTTGTGCATGTATTGGCTTTGTTAGCGGTAGGTGTATTGTTAAAACTGAGCGCTGTACATGTTGCGGGGAAAATTGCAGGTCTAGCGTTTATGTTAGGCATTATTTTGTTTTGCGGCAGTCTGTATTGGCTGGCGTTAGGCGGCCCCAAAATACTTGGGCCAATAACGCCGTTGGGTGGTTTGAGTTTTATTGTAGGCTGGGCGGGGTTGACGGCGTTGATTATTTTGCCGTCACGCTAAAGCGCCGCTATTTTTTCCAGCACTTTTTATCAACAAGAGCCATCAACATTTTTCGAGAGCCTATTGATGCGATATATGCCCTTTGCGCCATTTTGTACACAACCTCGCGCGGTATTCGCGTTTGCATTAATACAAAATGATTTAGTAATTGCTTACGAGCGGGAGCGCGATTTTTTATCGGCGCCCAAAGCTTACGTTGTTTTGCGTGCTAGCTTTACCGATGAGCCAGTAATGACGCTTGGAAATTGCCAATTAAATGATGAACAATGGGATGCATTACAACAAAGTCCCCACGGTATTTATTTTTTTGAAAATACATTTGATGCTGATAATCATCCGCTGTGTATTTTTTATTCGGCCACGCAATTATTAGAGCTGCAATCGGCCACGTTGGAAAAAATAACTGAAATTTATCATCAGCCCTCGGTGTCCGAAGCTTTAATTCATTTTTTAGGGAGAGCATAACATGCACATCGCCTTCTTTAGCAGCAAGCCCTACGATCATTTATTTTTTGACGCGCCCAGCAATACGCATGATTTTATTTATATAGACGCGCACCTCACAGAAAACACTGTCGCTCTTGCGCAAGGTTGTGATGCCGTGTGTTGTTTTGTCAATGACACACTCAATAAGGAAGTTTTAAAAGCTTTAGTGTCAATGAATATTCAATTAATTGTTTTGCGTTGTGCAGGATTTAATAATGTTGATTTAGCGGCGGCCAAACAACTCAATATCACTGTTGCTCGTGTGCCAGAATATTCGCCATTTGCCGTTGCAGAGCATGCCGTGGGATTAATACTCACGCTAAATCGCAATATTCATCGTGCCTACAACCGTATTCGCGAAAATGACTATTCATTAAATGGATTAATGGGATTTGATTTACACGGAAAAACAGTGGGTGTGATTGGTGCCGGAAAAATTGGTCAAGCTTTTATTAAAATAATGCAAGGTTTTGGTTGCCATATTTTAATTCGCGACGATCTAGCGCCAGACCTCCCTGGCACCCAAAAAATAAGCCTTGATGAGCTTTGGCCAGCTTGCGATATTGTTTCGCTGCATTGTCCATTGCTACCGCAAACGCACCATATTATTAATGCGCAAAGCCTGAGCCAAATGCCAAAAGGCGCAATGTTAATTAACACCAGTCGCGGCGCACTTGTAGATACTTCTGCGGCCATAAATGCATTAAAAAGCGGGCATTTAGGTTATTTAGGCATTGATGTTTACGAAGAAGAAGCCGATTTATTTTTTGAAAATTTATCCAACACAATAATACAGGACGACATTTTTGCCCGTTTGACCACCTTCCCTAATGTAATTGTTACCGGCCACCAAGCATTTTTTACTCGCGAAGCTTTGCAGAAAATTGCCGAAGTCACGCTGAATAATATTACTGCCTATAGCCTTAAAAATTTCGCAGGTATAAAAACTGTGAATATTTAATTTTCGTAACTATTCAGCACCGAACCTACATGCAGTCGCGCGGGGCCTATATTGCGATCCGTCGGCAATGCGCGCATAGTCGCGGCATTTCATTAATCACGACACAAAATAAAAGGATGTCCTAAATGCGCCTACTCAAAAACCTGACTTTTCTATATGGTTTAGCAACCTCGCTGTTTGCGACATACAGTTTTGCAAACACCCCAACTACAGATATTCCAGCGGCATTGTCGCAATGGATTCCTTGGATTAAAAGCCAACATCCCGAGCTCGCGTGCACGCCAAACCCCGCTTTTAATGCGCGTTTTTGTGCGTGGCCTTCGGTATTAACGCTGAATGTTGACGACCGTGGTGGGCAATTTGAGCAGCGCTGGCAAGTGCAGCGCGATTCGATGATTACATTAATGGGGGATCAAAACTATTGGCCGCGCCACGTAACGGTCAATGGTCAAAGCGCCGAGGTAATTTCGTCGGCTAGCAATACGCCGCAACTGCATTTAAGTGCGGGCGATTATGTCATTAAAGGTGAATTAGCCTGGGCCGCTATGCCGCAGCGTTTAGCGCTGGATAAAGCGATTGGTTTGGTGAATTTAACCGTTAACAACAACAAAAATAATGCCCAAATTAAAGAGGGCAATTTGTGGTTACAAAAAACCGAAAGCGATAGCGCCACCGAGCGCGACACGCAACAACTTGAGGTTTTTCGATTTTTAGAAGATGGCATACCACTGACCTTAACCACCATCATCGAATTAAAAATTACCGGCAACGCACGCGAAATTCACACCGGCACACTGCAATTACCCAACACCGTCACCCAAGCGTTATACAGTGATTTACCGGCAAAAATAGACAGCGATGGCAGCTTGCGTTTACGTGCGCGTTCGGGCGAGTGGACAATCACACATTCGGCCCGCGTATTAGGAATGCCAGATGATTTTACCCTTACCCAAAGTCACGACACTTGGCCCGCACAAGAAATCTGGGGTTTTAAAGCGGCTTCGGCATTGCGCCAAGTAAAAATAGAAGGCCCACAAACACTCAACGAAAATCAATTGGACTTACCTGATTTTTACCATCAACACGATGGTTTTAGTTTGTATTTAATGGAGGCCGATAGCCATTTAAAAATAACCGAGCGCTTACGCGGGCAACACAATACAGAAGCCGATGCACTCAGTTTGCATCGCTCGTTATGGCTCGACTTTAACGGCGATGGTTTTACCTTTAAAGATAATTTAACGGGCGATTACATTACGCGAGCGCGCTTAAATACATTGCCACTAATCACATTACAAAGCGCCAATATTGATGGCGAAGCACAAATTATTACCCAATACGAGCAACAGGCCGGCCTCGAGATTCGCACACGCAACCCTCAAATAGACGCCATGGGCCGTATCGAAAAAACCACACAACTGCCCATTAACGGTTGGCAAACCACACTCGATAACACCACGCTCGCGGTGCATTTACCACCCGGTTATATGGCGTGGCATTTAGGCGGTGCCGATAGCGTAAACAATACTTGGTTAAGCCAATGGAATTTATGGAGTATTTTTATCACGCTGTTAATTGTGGGTAGTTTATTTAAATTATTTGGCCCACTGTGGGGCGGATTAGCCTTAGTAACCAGCTTGCTCACTTACCACACCGCGCAATCGATATTTTTATGGCTGGCGCCTTTTTGTTTATTGTTACCCTTATTAAAACATTTACCCCAAGGGGTATTGTTATCGATTACCCGAGTCATTACCGGCGCGGTATTATTTATTGTTTTCATCAATGTGATTGCGCTGAGTGTGCAGCAATTTAGAGTGGTGCTTTATCCGCAATTGGCCTCCACGCCTCACACTTATTCGCCCCTTGAAGAAGCTTACGAGCAAGCCAATAAAGCCGAACAAAGAAAATCTGCAGCCAAAGAATATGCAATGGACAGTGTTGAAGAAGTGCTTGTGAGTAGTGTGCGCGCGCCTCAAGTTATGGCGCCGCCAAATATTGTGGATTCTAAAATGAATAGCCGCGAATTTTCTCAAACGGGCCCCGCCGAACCCAATTGGCAATGGCAAAAAATTACCGCCGATTGGCGCGGCAGTGTGACCGAAGATCAATCGTTTACGCTAATTTATTCGCCGCCTTGGTTAACGCGCATTGTGATATTAGTGGGGATTTTTTCGAGTTTGGCTTTAGTGGTTTTACTCGCCAAACACTACGCGAGCTTTATTACCCAACCGCTTAAAAAAACTCTTAATGCGACCTTCGCTAGTACCTTAATCGTTTTGGTGCTGGCAGCCAGCCATTTTTCTCATATTCATTTTATTGCACCGGTACAAGCGGATGATTTTCCGCCGGAGCATTTATTAAAAGCCCTAGAACAAAAAATTACCCAAACACCTGCGTGCGCCCCCAATTGCAGTGCCATTAATCGTGTCGATATTAGCGGCGATACCAGCCATTTAACACTTAATTTAATGGTGACTACGGCTGCCGATATTGCGTTTATTTTACCCTCTGCGGCACAGTGGCAATTAGAGAAAATATTGATTGACGATAAAGCCGCCGAGCAATTATTACGCGATGGCAATGATCTTTTAATCCCACTAAAACAAGGTAGCCATGCCATTCAATTAAAAGCCTTGGCGACCAGTAATAATGTCAATGTCGCTTTTAATAGCCCCGCCTATAACGTGAATTTAAGCAGTGAACAATGGCAAGCACGCGGCGCCGAAAACGGCCAATTGGTGCAGGGTAATTTAGCACTGGCGCGTAAAGTAGAACAAACCACACAAGAACAATGGAATAGCCCAAGCATTGCACCTTTTGTAAATATCGAGCGAAAATTGCAGTGGAATTTAAATTGGACAGTCACCACTACCCTAACGCGTGTGGCGCCCAGCAACGGCGCGATTGTGTTAGATATTCCGTTAATTAATGGCGAAAATGTATTGACCGAAGGGCTGAATATTAAAACGGTGAACGCCGATAGTAACGCCATTACGGTGACACTCAGCGATACCCAAAACACCTTTACATGGCATTCACAACTTAAAGTGCAAAGCCCTTTAACACTGCAATATGGCGACGGTAAACAATGGGCCGAGCGCTGGTTATTGGATTATCAAACGCGCTGGCATTTAGAGGCGAGTGGCACACCCTTAATTTTTGATGCCGCCACACAACACTACGTTTGGTTGCCGCGACCCAACGAAAGCCTGCAATTAATGGCCACTCGCCCAGAGCCTATTGATGGGCCCAAAGTCACTGTTATTTCGAGTGAGCATAAAATCCAACAAGGCAAACGTTTATTAAGCCACAGCTCTACTTTACATTTAAATGCGAGTGTGGGCGGCGATTATAAAATCACCCTGCCTGACGATGCGCAAAAAATAAAAGTCACTTTAAATAATGATGACATTCATATCGAGCAAGATAATAAAAACATTACGCTGGCGCTAATTCCCGATGAAAACTCCATCGCGCTGGAATGGCAATCGCCCAATAGCAGCGCCTTTTATACCGCCATGCCGACATTATTGTTAGAGACACCCAATAACAATATCGCGCTGTCACTCGCATTAACCAGCGACCGCTGGCCGCTGTGGGTATGGGGGCCAACACTCGGGCCAGCCATGTTGTATTGGGGGGTATTTGTGGTGTTATTACTCTGTGCAATTGGTTTGCGCATTGTATGCACGCGCTTAAAACTGAGTATTCCGGTTTCGTTAATCGCGTGGTTATTATTGGGCTTTGGTATTAGCACCTTAAATACCGGTGCGGGCTTAATTGTGGCGGCGTGGTTTTTTGTTTTAGAAGCGCGCAAGCGCGGTCACGCGCGCTTAGATGATTCGCAATTTAATGTGGTGCAAGTGATGGTATTTATTTACACCCTAATTGCGCTAGGTACTTTAATCGCCGCAATTCCCATGAGCCTTTTATCGCTGCCCGATATGCAAGTAGTGGGTAATAATTCCAGTAATTACGACTACCACTGGTACACCGACCACAGCGAGGGTAATTTACCCAGCGCAGGCGTTGTGCATGTGTCTATTTGGGTATTCCGTTTAGCCATGTTGGCGTGGAGTTTATGGTTGGTATTTGCGTTATTACATTGGGCTAAATGGTTTTGGTTATGTGTGAATGAAGGCGGTTTTTGGCGAAAAATTGAAAAGCCAGAAAAGGCTGTAAAAGTTACTGAAGCTAAACCAAGAGTAACCGCAGCAATAGAAAAAGAAAAAGAGACAACCCAATATTTACCGCCGAGTGAATAAGAACCCATTAAAAAGGTAACCGTTGAGGTCATTACTCAATGCTTCTATCGCTTAGCGACATTCTTAAAGCACGATAAAAAAGTAATTACCCATAAAAAAACCCCCGCATTTGTACGGGGTTTTTTTATGGGTAAAGTTTTTTAATATTTATTCCACCAAGGTTAAGCTTCCAAAGCCATCCGCACTTAGCCAACCTTGATTCTGATCATGCTCTTTAGTCCACACCGAACTCATAAAATGTTCACGCTTCGAGTCGCCATCGTTATCAATAAAAGAAGGTGTAAAACCCAGTGTTTTGCCTAAAAATGGAGCGGTAGGTTTATTGGCTTCATCGAATAAACGCATAAGAATTTCAAAATAATGTTTGCCGTCGCGGCTCACCACACTCACCGTAATATGGCCTGCGACATGGGTATTTACTTCTGTAATATTTTTATCAAAACTGATGTGGTAAGCAAAAGCGTTGTAAGCGTTTGAGGCGCTATTGTGGAGGCCGCCACTTTGATTTTCATCGATAAAAATTTCTACCGTATCTTTATTGGAAATCCCTATATTCGTGCGAACACCAAATTGATCATCGATAAATTCAAACAAAAAATAAAGGTTTTCGTCATTCCACATAGCTTTATAGCGGCCAGTAAAATCAGCGGGGGATAACGGTGGCCTTAGTCGTTCGTTGGCGGCCGTCCAGAATCTATCCATTTTCATCCAGTGGGCGTTTTCCCAGCTACCATCAATTTCACCGTCGATAACGGGAGCCTCTTGGGCAAAAACCGCATCGTAATGATTATCGCTTTCTAAAGTTAACCCCAAAAACTCAACCGAGCTAGCACTTGCCTCTGAGCTCTCACTCGATGCGCTAGCGCTACTCATAGCGCTCATCATCGACGAAGTAGAAATCACACTACTGCTGTTAACCGTGCTGGATGAACTGAAATCATCTATCGAGCTTAACGCGCTGGAAGATGCAACAAAGGAAGATGCCTGCGAGATCGAGACGCTACTGACTGGTGCCTGACTCGATGCTGTCATTTGCTTAGAAGAGCTGACCGCTGGAACACTAGAGGCCTCTGACGATAACTCTAATGCACTCGAGGAGCTACTCGGCATGGCACGACTAGAGGCTTGTATTATCTGACTGGATGAGCTGGCGGTAATTGGCTCAGCGACGCAACCGCTTAAATAGACCGCTGAGCTCACAGTGAATATTTGAATAAGTTGTCCCATCATGTTTTTATCGACTTGCATGTGCGCACCACTGAAAAATATATGGTGGCTAAAATATCACTTTAGTCGACTAAAAAATGCTAACCACAGCAACCAACAGACGAACATGATTCAAGATGTAAATAAACTCTCTTTCCGTGGCCTGAAAATAAAGATCTATGGACAAAAAAATAATTATCCATCCCATAAAAAAACCCGCTGTTTTCACACAGCGGGTTTTTGTTTTTCAGCGTGATTAATCACTTAATAGGCGATAACCAATCAGTGTGCTCGGGCAATTGGCCCTTCACCGCTTTAAAGTACAAGTCTTGCAAAATGGTGGTGATGGGGCCGCGTTTGCCTGCGCCAATTTTACGGCCGTCTAATTCACGGATCGGTAAAACTTCGGCGGCGGTGCCGGTGAAAAAGGCTTCGTCGGCAATGTAGACTTCGTCGCGAGTGATGCGTTTTTCTTTGATGGTGTAACCGCAATCTTCGGCCAATTGGAAAATAGTTTTGCGGGTGATGCCATCGAGGCACGAGGTTAATTCGGGCGTGTAAATAATGCCATCGCGTATCAAGAAAAAGTTCTCGCCGCTGCCTTCGGCCACGTAACCTTCGTTGTCCAGTAACAACGCTTCTTCACAGCCGCTATCTAAGGCTTCGCGCAGCGCCAGCATCGAGTTGATGTAGTTGCCGTTGGCTTTGGCTTTACACATGGTGATGTTGACGTGGTGACGGGTATAGCTGGAAGTACGCACTTTAATGCCAAGCTCTTTGGCTTCGGGTGACATGTACGAGGGCCAGTTCCATGCGGCAACAATAATGTGGGTTTTAAGACAATCGGCACGTAAACCCATACCTTCTGAGCCTAAAAACGCCATGGGGCGAAGGTAGGCTTCTTCCAAATTATTCTCGCGTACTACCGCGCGCTGCGCTTCGTTCAGCTGCTCTTTGCTGTAGGGCATTTCCATGCGCATGATGTGCGCCGAGCGGAAGAGGCGGTCGGTATGCTCGTGCAATTTAAAAATCGAGGTGCCGTGGCTGCCAGCATTGTAGGCGCGTACGCCTTCAAAAACGCCCATGCCGTAATGCAATGTGTGGGTTAAAACATGTACGCGGGCATCGCGCCAAGGCACCATTTCACCGTCAAACCAGATAACGCCGTCGCGATCGTCAAAGGACATATTGTTCTCTCTATAGATAAAGTCGTAGGTAATTTAAATTCTGTGGGTGATCAAATTGGGTTTGCAACTGGGTACATTCGCGCGACAGCTCAAAAGCGAGCGCACTCCGTTATGGTAATAATTTTTGCCACAGGGCTACCACGCGTTTGCGCTCGGCAGCCAGTGGATAACCCGCAACCCGCGCAGACTGCTGTTGCAGTGCCAAACGGTGCATAGTGGCGCGAAAGACTTTGTAGGCTTCGGTAAGCTCGGCGGCCTCTTGGGCGCTAAGCAAGCCGCTAATATCTAGGCAATCCAGAATTCGAATGTTGTCCGAATAGCGCGTTAACGCTGGATAGCTATGGGCATGGGCCAGAACGGCGTATTGAACCATAAATTCAATATCGACGATACCGCCAGCATCCTGCTTAAGGTCGAAATCTCCCGCTTCTTGTTGACTTTGGTTGCTACCCAACTGGCTACGCATTTTTTGGCGCATGTCGGCGACATCTTTAGCTAAAACACTCAGCTCGCGCGGTTGACACAAAACGGCCTCGCGCACCGCGCGAAACTCATCGGCCAAACGCGACCATCCCGCCACAACACGCGCACGCACTAAGGCTTGATGCTCCCAGGTCCAGGCCGATTCGCGCTGATATTTCTCAAACGCACTGAGCGTGGCCACTAACATGCCCGAGTTGCCGTTGGGCCTTAAGCGCATGTCGATCTCGTATAAAATGCCGGACGGCGTGCGCGTGGCCATTAAATGAATGAGTTTTTGGCCCAAGCGAGTGTAAAAGGTTTGATTATCGATGGCTTTTTGGCCAGCGCCGGCTTGGGTTTCCAAGGCATTGTCGGCGCTATATATGAAGACTAAATCGAGGTCGCTGTTGTGGCCCAACTCTAAGCCACCCAACTTGCCATAACCCACCACAATTAAGTGCGGCTGATCGTCCGTTTGGCCGCCGGGCAGGCCGTGTTTGGCCACCATAATGCGCCATGCTAATTTCAAACAGTAATTGAGTAATACCTCGGCTAGCTCGGTTAAATAGTCGCTCACTTTCATCAACGGCAGCTTGCCCGTGACCTCGCAGGCCGCCACTTTTAAGCTGTGCGCCTGCTGAAAATAACGCAAAGCCTCCAACTGTTGCTCTAAATCATCATCGGTAATGCGCAGCATGGTTTGCTGAAGCTCGGCCATGAGTTCATCGGCATTAGGAATCTCATACAAACTCGCAGGGCTTAACAACTCATCAAGCAGCGCCGGATGTTGCGCCAAACGCTCGGGAATCCACGGGCTGGCTTCACTCAAAATAATGAGCTGCTCAAGCGCCGCCGCGTTTTCGATCAACAACAATAAATAGGCGCTGCGCCGCGCTACCGCCAATACAAACGGCTGCAAGCGCTGCAGTGTTTGCGCGATATTGTTGCGGCCCGCGAGCTGGCCCAATAGCAACGGCATAAAGCGCTGCAAGCGCTCGCCACCGGTTTTGTCGGCGGCGTGGAGTTGTGGTGATTGATGGAAACGCTCCAACACTTTGACGATTTCAACGGCTTCGTTCATGCCTTGATCGGCGAGTAATTGCTCAAGCGTAGCAACATCGCGCTCTAACCACAGCTCTCGCCATGCGGCTTGAGTGGTCGCCGCCTCGTCTTTGGGGCGCGCGGCTTGATCGTGAATGACATCGCTAAATTGCTGGCTCACAAACGTCATGTGCGCCGCTAACGCGGCCTTAAAACTGGCCCAATCCTCAAAATCCATCGCGTGCGCCAACGCCCATTGGGCATTGGGCTCGGTGGGTAATTCTTGGGTTTGCTGATCTTGCCAGGCCTGAATCGCGTGCTCGGCATTGCGCAAAAAGCAGTAGCTATCGAACAGCTTATTCACAAGGGCTTGCGGGAAAACTTTGAGTTTTACCAGCTCATTAATCGCCACAAATAAGGACTGGGTTTGCAATTGGCTATCGCGGCCACCGCGAATAAGTTGCAACGCCTGCACAATAAATTCAACTTCGCGAATACCGCCCTCGCCCAGCTTCACGTTGTCCTGTAAGCGACGGCGCTTAACCTCTTGGCGTATGCGTGCTTTTAAATCTCTTAGGGCTTCTATTGCCGAAAAATCGACATATTTGCGATAGGTAAAGCTGCGCAGTAACTGCATTAATTCTTTTGCATGCTGAGGGCTGGCATCGCTTTGCGCCACCACCCGCGCCTTGACCATGGCATAGCGCTCCCAATCGCGACCTTGGGTTAAATAATAATGTTCAAGGCCATCAAAACTGCTTACCAAGGCGCCATCTTGGCCGTAAGGTCGCAAGCGCATATCAACACGAAAAACAAAGCCTTCCGCCGTCACTGCATCCAAGCTTTTAATTAAACGCTGGCCTAGCTGGGTAAAAAATTCTTGGTTGCTCATGGCGCTGCTTTTACCGAGCGTTTCACCGGCTTCGGGGTAGGCAAAAATCAAGTCAATATCCGAGCTTAAATTGAGTTCGTGTGCGCCCAGCTTGCCCATGCCAATCACTAACATAGGCTGCGGCTGCCCCAGACTATTACTCGGCACGCCGCGCAAATCGGCCAATTGTTGATAGTGATAATTCAACACAAACGCAATCGCCACATCGGCCATGGCGGTTAATTCGGCAGTAATCGCAAGCGTAGGCGCCAAGCGATTGAGATCGCGCCAAATACTGCGCACCATCATGGCATTGCGCCACTGCCGCAAACCCTGCTCCATGGCCACTAGCGAAGTGGTCGCTGCTAATGCGTCGGTTAACGCCGTTTGATATTCCACCACGCCCCAGTTTTGGGTTAGATCATAAGCGCTAATTTGCGTTAAACGCTGGGGGGTTTTTAATAAAAATTTGCGCGCAAACTCGCTGCAGCTCAGCACTTTTTGCCATTGTTGAGGTGTTATCTGATCGTTGAAAAAAGTGGTTAAGGCTGACAATCCCGAGGACTCATAATTTTTTATTGTCAGTTCAACTTGCGCATTAATCAGTGAGGCATTGGGTCTATCGAGCGGAATACTGAGGAGATTTATTAAATCAGTTTGCAAATCCATCATTTCTATACCTTTTTGTTCTTGCGCAACCGCCCCAATTATACTGTACACTTAAACAGACATTAAATGAGGGCGTGCTATGCGTTTATATATTGCCGAAAAGCCGAGTTTAGCACGCGCCCTTGCCAGCGCACTGCCCAGCAGTTCTTCGCCGACCAAAACCGACGGCTATATTGCGCTCGCGAATGGTGACGTAGTGAGCTGGTGTATTGGCCATATTCTTGAGCTAGCCGAGCCCGAGCATTACAACGCCCAATTTAAAAAATGGCGGCTCGACGACCTTCCCATTATTCCGCAACAATGGCATTACCAACCCAAAGCCCAAACCCATAAACAGCTCAAAATTTTGCTGGAGCTGATCAAAAAAGCAACGTCCATCGTGCACGTTGGCGACCCCGACCGCGAAGGCCAATTGTTAGTTGATGAGGTCATTAATTACGCGGGCGTTAATCAAAATAAAATGCCGGTACTGCGCTGTTTAATTAACGATTTAAATACCCAAGCCATCGCCAAATCTCTCTCGCAATTAAAAGACAATCGCGATTTTATTCCGCTATCGGCCTCGGCCTTAGCGCGCTCCCGCGCCGACTGGTTATACGGTATTAATATGACGCGTCTGTGTAGTTTAAAAGGCCAGGCGCAGGGTTTTAGCGGCGTGCTTTCGGTAGGCCGCGTGCAAACGCCAATTTTAGGTTTAGTGGTAGCGCGGGACCGGGAAATTTCCAACTTTATCAGCAAGCCATTTTATAGCGTCAACGCACACCTTAACGCCAAAAAAAATCAAGCCTTTATAGCCAAATGGTTGCCCAGCGAAGCCTGCCAAGATTATTGTGATGACGA
This sequence comes from Marinagarivorans sp., assembly GCA_034519605.1. Classification (GTDB taxonomy): domain Bacteria; phylum Pseudomonadota; class Gammaproteobacteria; order Pseudomonadales; family Cellvibrionaceae; genus Marinagarivorans. The sequence goes on along the minus strand of JAXHOG010000033.1, from coordinate 69,896 downwards.
AGGACGCATACTCTCAAAAGCGCTCGCACAAAATGTGGCTACTAGAATCACCCAACAAAACGGCACCGTGACTGAGGTTAAAAAACAACGCAAAACCCTTAATCCACCACTGCCTTACAGCCTTTCCAGCTTGCAGGTTGATGCCTCTAAGCGCTACGGTTTAGCGGCCAAAGCTGTTTTGGATATTTGCCAAAACCTGTACGAAAAACATAAATTAATTACTTATCCCCGCTCCGATTGCCGGTATTTACCCGAGGATCATTTTAGCGAGGCCAATGCTATTAGCCGCACCATTAAAAACAATTGCACCGCGCTGATTAATCTATCCGATAAAGCTAATACTCAACTTAAAAGCAAAGCGTGGGACAACAGCAAAATTACCGCGCATCACGCCATTATTCCAACCAATCGCCAACTCAAAACAGCGGTGTTATCCGGCGACGAAGCCAAAGTTTACGAACTCATTTCACGCCAATATTTAATGCAGTTTTACCCTGCACATACGCTCGACGAAACATCTATTCACATAAAAATACTCACCGGCGATTTTATTGCCAAGGCCAATACTATCGTCAATGTTGGCTGGAAAGTGGCGATTCCTTCAACGCCTTCCGCCGCCAGCGATAATGATTCGATGGATAACGAAACAAGCCATGCAACACTACCTGCACTCAAAAAAGGCGATTCTGTATTTTGCGAGCGCGGCGAAGTGATCGAAAAAAATACTACGCCACCCAAGCCCTATACCGATGCCACCTTAATTGCCGCCATGACGGGCATTGCAAAATATGTAACCGATAGTGAGATTCGAAAAATCCTAAAAGAAACCGACGGGCTAGGCACCGAAGCTACCCGCGCAGGTATTTTAGATTTATTAATGCAAAGGGAATTTTTAGTGCGGCAAGGTAAAAACATTAATGCCACCGACGCTGGCCACGCATTAATTGCCAGTTTACCGAGCCAAGCCACCACACCCGACATGACCGCACACTGGGAATCAAAGTTAAATGCGATCGCTAATAAATCTGCTAATTACAGTGATTTTATGCAGGCGCTAGAGCAGCAATTACCCAGCTTGATGGCAAGCGTTGAAGGCGAAAAATTGAAGAGCCTAAAATCTACCGCCAAAACCAAGCCGATCTATCGAAAAGCAAAAAATGCATCAAACCCACAGCGTACGCGCCGTAAAAAAGCGAGCTGACAATTGAATACTTCCCCTACAGCGCAATCTATCATCTAATCCTATTAACTCTTGCGATCCCATCCCTCGATTGATAGCATCGTTTTTTATACCTTCGATGTTGATCAATACAATTATGAGCAATCAAGACGAGCCGCCCAAAAGGAATGACGCGACCAGAGTAGTCCCCAAAAAGACTACAGCCTCGCCCATAGTTAACGAAAAGACCATTGCACGTCCGATAACGCCCGCAGTAGACAATGCAACTGACATTCGAAAAACGCTAGCGACTGATAACCGAGATGAAGCCCTAACACGATTCAACAACGCCCTTAAACAAGGCAATACGACAACCGGCTTTAAACACGCAAAAGATATCGCCAATGCCGCACTCGCCGCCAACAAAATCATCCTTAAAAAACGCTTTGTTCTAGAAAGTGTTATTGGTACCGGCGGCATGGGGACAGTTTACCTCGCCAAAGATTTACGTAAAATCGAAGCCAATGACCCCAAACCCTTTGCGGCCGTAAAAGTCTTAAATGATGATTTTAAAAATCACACCGATGCCTTTGTAACACTGCAGCGCGAAGCCAGTCGATCTCACACCCTCTCACACCCCAATATTGTTACCGTCCATGATTTTGATCGCGACGGCGACACTATATTTATGACGATGGAATTTCTCGAAGGTGAGCCGCTAGATTCTCTCATTGATCGCATGCCTAATGGCTTGCCTATAGAGCAAGCCACGAAAATCATTAAAGATTTTTGCGAGGCATTAATTCATGCCCACAGCAAAGGCATTATTCATAGCGATTTAAAACCTGGGAATATTTTTGCCACTAAAAGCAATGCCAAAGTATTGGACTTTGGCATTGCTAGGTCCGTTAGTAACGCCACTATTGTAGGTGACTTTGATGCCGGATCTTTGGGTGCCTTAACCCCAAGCTATGCCACCCTAGAAATGTTTGAAGGTGCAGAGCCCGCCCCTAGCGATGACGTTTATGCCGCTGCAATTATTGCCTATCAACTATTAACGGGAAAACACCCATACAATAATATTTCGGCGCAAGATTTAGCCGCCAAAGAAAAAGCACCCAAATTAATTAAGCCAGAAGGCATATCCAAACATCAGTGGCTCGCGCTTGAGTCTGCCTTAGCCATTCACAGAAAAGATCGCACACACAGCATAAAATTTTTTTTAGACACCTTCACTCACGTTAAAAAATTCCCTTACTTTAAAGTAATCAGTGCAACCTTATTTTGCGCCGTGGGAGTGCTTGGTTTTTTAATTTATAACGCCCCCAACGAAGTCGCCACGGCAATAGAGAACACCTATTTAAAAGCTGAGCAATGCGCCCAAACGGAAGATCTCGACTGCGCTATAGAAAGCAGCCGCGCCGTATTAGAGCTTGAGCCAACCCACCTACAAGCTACGCAATTGTTAACGCAAACTTTAGCGAAGCAATCAGCCATTTATGAGGCCGATGCAAAAACCGATACCGAAAATTGTATTGAAAACGGAGATTTAAACTGCGCCCAAGAAGTGCTTGCCCGCCTTAAAAATCGAGTACCACAAAGCACTGAAATCACTACAATTGAAACCGCTATTGATAACTTAAGTGCAGAAATCACCTTAAGCAATCTTATTGACGGTGCGCAATACTGCTTAAAAAATAATGATTTCAACTGCGCACAAGAAGCTTATTTAAAGGCCGAAATCCTTGCACCCAACAATACTCAAGTCCAAGTGCTCAAACAGAATATCGACAAGCGCTTAAACGAACATACCGCATCAATCGCAGAATTTGAACAGCGTATAGCCAGCATAATTAGCAGTGCCCAAAAGTGTCTTAATCAAAAAAATTACACTTGCGCAATCAATAAAAGCGATGAGGCCCTAAAGCTAGATGCTAGCAATACCAGCGCACTCACCATTAAACAGCGTGCACTTTCTGACGCATCACAACAAAAAGAAAATACAAAAAGCGCAGAAAAACTTTATCAAAAAGCTAGCGCCTGCTTTGAAAAAAGAAACTACACCTGTGCCATTGCTAACTCAGAGTCTGCATTGGAATTCTCTCCCAGCTACAAACCCGCTAAAGATCTTATTCAAAAATCACGCAAGAAAATTGAAACACTAAAAAGCAGCCTTAAAATCAACTAAAAGGATAAAAATATGAAAAGCAATAAGCTAAAACTATGTGTCGCCGCCGGACTATCGTTTACATTATTAAGCGGCTTTAGCCTTAACGATATTAAAAAAAATGTTATACCTGACCCAGACAAGTGCGAAGGAAAATCACACGAAAGTCGCTGCAAAAATCAAGAATATTTAAAAGCAGCTGCGGCCGTTGTTGCGGTATCTATTGCAGCAAAACTTATTCACGATATGGTCATCGACTACAAAACCGAGCAAGTCGCTAACGACAAAGATGTCGCCAAAGCCTATAAAAAGCAGTACGGCGAAATGCCAAAATCATCAACAGTATATGAATACACCGCTGCGTTAGCATCCAACAATAAAGCGATTAAAGCCGGAGAGCCCACAGTTGTTGATGCCGCTCAGTCCGTAACCATCAATTCAAATATTTCGGCCATTCTTGGCACCAATGCCAAAATATTAAGCTTGGAAGAAAAAATAGAAATCTTTGACAACGAAACCCCAGACGCCGTCATCAATTCATTAACTAAAAAGGTATACGAGGGCAAGGGTGGCGTTTATAAAAATACATTTAGCTTCACTCTACCTGCTGGCTATCCACAAGGGGTTTACCCGATCAAAACCACGGTAATCCTCGATGGAAAACCCGTAGAAACCACCAACGCAGACATGCAAATTGTTATGGAAGTATTACAAGACGGTACTTATCAAATAGCGCTGCGTTAAAACTTAGCACCCACAAAAAAGCCCGCTATTATTGGCGGGCTTTTTTATTGTTAAAATACTTTACTTAAACTCAAGCCAATATAGCTCATTGTCTGCTCGCTTTCCGGCTGAAAAACATCTTGCGTATACACAGTTCCATCATCGGCTACGCCCTTTCTTTTGCCTACATTACTTTTATCCATTTTTGCGCTATTTTTTAATACCTTTAAAGACACTTCCCACGAAGGGAAAAATTCATAATTTACACGCGCAAAATAACTAATGCCATTAATAGACTCCAAAGGAATATCGGTATCGCTATCGATAAGATGTACCTCACCTTCCGCCGAATAACTAAACTGTCCACCAATATCTAAACTAACTCCATTCCAACTGAACACCTCAGCTTCAAGTAATGCGCCCAAAAAATAGTAAGTATATTTTTCGGCTAAGCGATTTTCAAAGTCATTTGACGCATTAATAATACGCTCACGCTGATGATAACCACCCAATATTGCCGCGTAGGACTTTATAAACCAAGCGCCATACTCAATCGTTAATTGCTGCATGTCGTAATCTGTTACGGTGTAGCCTACGCTACCGCTTCCACTAACGGGCAAGCCGCGATAGTCAACACCATTAGACAAATTAGAAAATGTAACAGCAATATTTTGTCGGCTAGGTAAATTATAGGTATAGCTCAAATCTAACTGCTGCAAGTCACCCTCTTCGCTGTTTAAAAAGCCAATAGAGCCATTAATATTTTCTTTAAACTCATCCCAATTAAAAGTGGCGCTGCCATAACCCACGCTAACTTTATGCTCGGCATAAACACTTTGGCTTAACAACACCAAAACACTGACGACGCCATAAATTAACTTACACATCGAAAACTCCCTACACTACACAATAAATTTACGGTACTCTAAAAAAAAGCCCGCATTGGCGGGCTTTTTTTTAATCTAATATTTAAATATTAAATATTACAAGACTTACCATCAGCGCCACTGACTTCGTCCCAAGTACAGTCACCTTCTTTAACAGCTCCATCTAACTGAGTAATCTTAAATGATAATCCAGTAGCGGTAACTGTTGCGTAATGCTTCAGCTTGGTATCGTTGTCAATCAAACCAATTTCACCAGCTTGAGGATAAATACCCTCACCGCCTGTTTTTACTATAGGCATTACAGTAAACAATGTGTAGCTACCTGGAGCTTCTGTTCCTGTATTGCGCATGCTACCACCGATAGTTAACGCATAAGTGCTGATACTAAAGCCTTCAGCGGCCAATCCGATGCTCCCTTCAGCTTTCACAGCTGTCCGAGTATAACCGTTAGGTGTGCCGTCTGCTTTTTTATCACTTGTAGTTAAACCAACATCCAAAACTGCATCATAGGAAGGATTATCTATGTCACTTGTCGACAACGCGATACTGATATCGCCTGTAGCAGCATCAGGTAATGTTGCTGGTTCTGTTCCTGTATAGCTTTTAATAAAGAAGTTTTTCATTGATACAGTTCCCTGCATCTGAAAATCTTTTGTATTGCTCTCTGCTCCAGGAATTTTATTAACTGAATGCAATTTGACATCCATACGGCCATCAATTAATTGATGCTCATTGGGCGTATAGACACTATCGTTAGGATCATCGTTATAAGTGTGCTTGGGTTCATCGCAATTTGTAAAATTAAGCCCTACAACAATAGCAGCATCGCCTTCGGCAAATTCTTTGAGTCCAGTTTTAAGTTCTGGCGTCGCATTACCAGCACCCTTGTCGATTTCTAACTGAATATCAACAATAAACTTTCCACCGGCAGCCTTATTTTGGCAATCCGCTCCAACCGTTGCACTGGCAATACCAGACGGGCTATCTGACTTAACGCCCATCACTTTACCCATGGTTGTACCAGGATCGGTAATCGCAGCAAACGTATCAAAAAAGCTAGACGTTTGCGTAATCACGCTCAACATGCCAACAGCTAATAAATCAGCAATGCCTAGGGCGCTCTTCGCAGACAATGTAGCATCAGAACCCGTTAAATTCGCAATAATATTAGGATCACTCAACGGATCATCTTTTTTACTACCACCACCACACGCGGTCATTGCTGTTGCTATGGCAGCGGCTAAAAAAACATTACGGTATTTCTTGATCATTCTGTTTCCTCCGTGTTCATCACTAATTGGGAACACATTGAATTATTGTTACGACATAAGATAGATGATGCACAATATTTTAAATTTCTGCTCAAAACCAGATCACATTGTGCAAAATATGCTCACTTACTGGATTTTAACGCTTATCGCACTAGTTTAAACCGTATAAAAACGGGAGCACCCTGAGTAGCACAAATATGTCAGGTTTAGCTGACCAACATTGTGCGCGAGAATGACGCGTTAAACCACCAACCAAACCAGAAACCTGTCTCAAATTAGGATAAAACACACCAAAGCCCCCTCATGAGACCGTGATAATCCGCGATCAACGCGGCTTATGTTAGTCGATACACGCACAACTCGCACCCCAATATGATGCTTATGTGGATTTTTTGACTTCCGCGCAGGGGGGGGTATCATACATACATGTGCATTGCGTGCGACCACAGATAGCATGCAACTCTTTTTATCTTCCATGTAATACGAGTATTGAATCGCGCCAATATAGCCTCTATAATCCGCGCGTTTTTACGCAAACCAAAATACCAAAAAGAAAAATATTTTTGGCAAGCTAAGCAACTTTGGTGAATTTTTTGCTGCATCCATGCTTGTCAGTATTTTTGAACCTAATCGCCTCCACCCTGATGCTGTCATTAGCAGCGCTACTGTGGAGTACGAGCGCAGCAAAGTCAGCGCTACTCGGATGTTTAATTTTTGCATTGCCGACACTCTATTTCACTCACTACGCATTCCGTTACCGCGCTAGTGAAGACTGCATACATGTGGCGCGCAGTTTTTATTGGGGGCAAGCAAGTAAATTAAGCTTAGTGACTATTGGATTCGCTTTGGTTTTTGTTTTTGTAGAGCACTTAAATGTCTACGCACTTTTTTTAGGCTTTTGCTTGATGATTCCCGCTCACATAGTGACTGCGATGTTCATCAGTAGCAGCAGCATAAGCCGATGAGCACCAACGAGTGCACATCGCTAAGATTTTTTAACTTTTGATACCTTGAATAATTATGGCGAGCGAAACTTTAACCTCTACGGAATATATTCAGCACCACCTTCAAAACCTAGCTTACGGCAAACTCCCTGCGGGTTACGTACGCGAAGATGGTAGTGTGGTTCCACAAGATATTTGGACTCTAGCGCATAGCTCGCAAGAAGCCGCCGACATGGGATTCTGGTGCTTGCACTTAGATACTCTCGGCTGGGGGCTACTCTTGGGCTCGCTGTTTTGTCTTATTTTCTGGCGTGTAGGAAAAAACGCAACAACGGCACAACCTAAAGGCTTACAAAGTTTTGTAGAGCTCATCGTTGAGTTTGTTAATAACACCGTCAAAGATACTTTTCACCACAAAAACCGTATGATCGCGCCCATGGGCTTAACGATATTTGCATGGGTTTTTATGATGAACCTAATGGATCTCATTCCCGTTGATTGGCTACCTGAAGCCGCTAAAATTGTATCGGGTAATGAGCATGCTTTCTTTAAAGTAGTGCCAACAACCGATCCAAATGCAACACTCGGTATGGCCCTTACTGTTTTTGCACTGATGATTTTCTTTTCAATTAAAGAGAAGGGTCTTGTAGGTTTTATTAAAGAGCTCACTTTGCATCCGTTCCATAGCGGCAAAATATATATCGATGTTTTCTTAATTCCCGTTAACTTTGTACTAGAAACCGTTTCGTTACTCGCCAAGCCTATGTCGCTGGGCTTACGGCTTTTCGGCAACATGTACGCAGGCGAAATGATCTTTATTTTGATTGCAATAATGTTTGGCGCTGGTGCGCTACTTGGTTTATTTGCGGGTGTATTACAGTGGGGCTGGGCCGTATTCCATATTCTTATTATCACGCTGCAAGCATTCGTATTCATGGTGCTAACCACGGTGTATATGGCGATGGCGCACGATAACGGCGGAGATGCTCACTAATAACAGATATTTAACGCTCGTCCAGCCTTGCTAACCGAGCGTAATTCGCATTTTTTAATTTTTAAACGTTTTACCCTTTCTTTTCTTTTTAACTTACTTGGAGATAAAACAATGGCAGCATCGTTGGTTTACATTGCGGCAGCATTATTAATCGGTTTAGGCGCCCTAGGCACCGCTATTGGCTTCGGCTCATTGGGAGGCAAGTTATTGGAAGGTGCGGCGCGCCAACCAGAACAAGCGCCTCAGTTACAAGGCAAAATGTTTCTTATGGCAGGTCTTTTGGATGCGGTTCCTATGATTGGTGTAGGTATCGGCATGTACTTGATCTTCGTTGTGGCACCAGGCATGGCTGCTTAATTGTTGGTTGAGCTAACTTTTATCAACAAATTTACGCAAGAGGTGTTGGTGTGAATATCAACCTAACGCTAATCGGTCAGTCAATAACCTTTATCGCCTTCATTCTTTTTTGCATGAAGTTTGTGTGGCCTGCGCTTCTGGGTGTTATGGAAGCGCGCGAGCAACGCATTGCTAAAGGCTTAGAAGACGCCGAACGAGCCGACAAAGATTTAGAGCTAGCAAAAGAGCGCTCGGGTAAACAACTCCGCGAAGCAAAAGAGCAAGCCGCTACCATCATTGAGCAAGCCAACAAGCGCGCCAATAGTATTGTAGAAGAAGCAAAAGAGCAGGCTAAAGCCGAAGCTGAGCGCATTAAATTATCGGCTTCGGCTGATGTTGCGCGCGAAGTTAGCCAAGCCCGTGAAGCGCTTCGCGGTAAAGTGGCCGTATTGGCAGTTGCTGGTGCCGAGAAAATTCTCGGGGCGAGCGTAGACGCCAGTGCACATAATGCCATGCTCGACAAACTAGCCGCAGAGCTATAAGCGGAGACTGTTATGGCAGAACTAACCACGCTCGCACGGCCTTATGCGCGCGCTGCTTTTGATAGTGCCCGTGCTGCTAGTCAACTCGAAGAGTGGACTAAAGCATTGGCCGTCGCAGCCGCCGTAGTCAACGAGCCAAAAGTTAAGCAACTGCTAGCCTCCCCCAGTTTAACGGCCGCGCAAAAAAGCGCAGCTTTTGCTGGGGTTTGCGGAGCCGAGCTTAACGACAAGTTTAAAAACTTTGTTAGTGTCCTCGCCGAAAACAAGCGCTTGGCTTTATTGCCATTTATACAAACCCTATTTCTCGACCTGAAGTCTCAGTTAGAAAAAACCGTCAATGTTGAAGTGACTACCGCTTTTGCATTATCAACTGAGGCTAAATCTCAGTTAACGATTGCTCTAACCAAAAAACTGGATCGTGTTGTCGCTCTCGAAAGTATTATCGACAAGAGCTTAATAGGCGGCGCCGTTATTCGCGCGGGTGATACCGTAATCGATGGATCAGTCAAAGGCCGTTTGGCCAAGTTGGCTGATGCCATGAACTCCTAAATGCGTAGGGCTGAGGAATTAGAGCATGCAGCAACTGAATCCTTCTGAAATCAGTGAAATTATCAAACAACGTATCGATAACCTCGACGTTGCTACCACCGTTCAAAACGAAGGCACTATTGTGTCTGTTACTGACGGGATTATCCGCATTCACGGTCTTGCCGACGCTATGTACGGCGAAATGATCGAATTTGAAGGCGGCGTTTTTGGTATTGCCTTAAACCTTGAAAAAGACAGTGTTGGCGCTGTTGTTCTGGGTGATTACAAAGGTGTAGCCGAAGGCCAAACCTGTAAGTGTACTGGCCGCATTTTGGAAGTACCTGTAGGTGAGGAGCTTTTAGGTCGCGTTGTTGACGCTTTGGGTAACCCCATCGACGGCAAAGGCGCTATCAATAGCGGCAAAACCGATGCGATCGAAAAAATTGCACCCGGCGTTATTGCGCGTCAATCGGTTGATCAACCTGTACAACTCGGTCTCAAGGCTATCGACGCCATGGTGCCAGTGGGTCGTGGTCAGCGCGAATTGATTATTGGTGACCGTCAAACCGGTAAAACCGCTGTTGCCGTTGATGCCATCATCAACCAAAAAGGCACCGGCATTAAGTGTATCTATGTCGCGATTGGTCAAAAAGCGTCTTCAGTTGCGGCTGTTGTGCGCAAACTGGAAGAACATGGCGCCATGGGTCACACCATCGTGGTCGCAGCTACCGCTTCTGATCCAGCGGCGATGCAGTTCTTGGCACCCTTTGCAGGTTGTACCATGGGCGAATACTTCCGTGATCGCGGCCAAGATGCACTGATTATTTATGATGACTTGACCAAGCAAGCTTGGGCCTATCGTCAAATTTCGTTGCTGTTAAAACGTCCACCAGGCCGCGAAGCCTACCCCGGCGACGTATTCTATTTGCACTCTCGCCTTCTTGAGCGTGCATCACGTGTAAATGCTGACTATGTAGAAGCCTTCACCAAAGGTGCAGTGAAAGGCAAAACCGGTTCTTTAACCGCATTGCCAATCATTGAAACCCAAGCGGGTGACGTGTCTGCTTTCGTGCCTACCAACGTAATTTCGATTACCGATGGTCAGATCTTCCTTGAATCCAATCTATTCAACGCGGGTATTCGCCCCGCGATGAACGCGGGTATTTCGGTTTCTCGTGTGGGCGGTGCAGCGCAAACTAAAGTGATCAAAAAGCTGTCCGGCGGTATTCGTACTGCACTGGCGCAGTACCGCGAACTGGCGGCCTTCTCGCAGTTTGCCTCGGATCTTGATGAAGCGACTAAATCACAACTTCAACATGGTCAACGTGTTACCGAGCTGATGAAGCAAAAGCAATTTGCACCACAATCTATTGGTGAAATGGCTGTTGTTCTGTACGCCGCGAACGAAGGCTACTTAAAAGATGTAGACGTAAACAAAATTGGGGCTTTTGAAGCCGCATTGTTAGGTTACTTCAATAGCGAATGTACCGAGTTGATGACTACCGTCAGCAGTACAGGTGGCTATAACGACGAAATCGAGCAAGGCATCAAAAAAGGCATAGAAACCTTCAAAGCCACGCAGACTTGGTAATGGTCTAGAAGGATTACCGGCGTTTAGCTGGCATAATCCTTCAACTTGCGAGAGATACTATGGCGAGCGGAAAAGAGATACGTACCCAGATTGGGAGTATTACCAATACGCAAAAAATCACCAATGCCATGCAAATGGTGGCGGCGAGTAAAATGCGTAAAGCGCAAGACCGCATGCAAAAAGGCAAACCCTACGCACAACGTATGCGCGCAGTGGTTGGCCATGTGGCTAACGCCAACCCCGAATACAAACACACTTACCTGCAAGAGCGCGACGTAAAACGCGTGGGTTACATCGTTATTTCGAGTGACCGTGGTTTGTGTGGGGGTTTAAACACCAATGTCTTTAAAAAAACCATTGTGCACAGCAGAGAATGGGCGCAACAGGGTGTTCAATCAGACTTTTGTTTGATTGGCGCAAAGGCAGCTGCGTTCTTTAAGAGCGTTGGCGGAAAAGTGTTAGCCTCAGTGCGTGATATTGGTGAAGCGCCAAACCTTGACGACTTGATCGGCAGCATCAAGGTGATGTTGGATGCCTTTGCAAAGGGCGAGATCGATAAGCTTTATTTGGTCAGCAATGATTTTGTAAACACAATGACACAAGCGCCTTTGGTGCAGCAATTACTGCCGCTAGAAGCCGAAGACGATACAAAACTTAAGCACGCTTGGGACTACGTCTACGAGCCAGAAGCCCGCGATTTACTCGATGGTTTATTGGTTCGTTATATCGAAAGCCAGGTGTATCAAGCGGTGGTGGAGAACGGTGCTTGTGAGCAAGCGGCGCGAATGATCGCGATGAAATCCGCTACCGATAACGCAGGCGACCTGATTAAGGACCTCAAATTGGCGTACAACAAGGCGCGTCAAGCGGCTATTACGCAAGAGTTGTCCGAGATCGTAAGTGGTGCCGCTGCGGTTTAACCTAGCCCATGTGCTTTATGTTTTTATCAAATTTACATTTACGAGGAACCTCAAATGAGTAGCGGAAAGATCGTGCAGATTATCGGCGCGGTGATTGACGTGGAATTCCCACGTAACGCCGTACCTAAGGTTTACGATGCATTAACCGTGGCTGCAAAGGGTTTAACCCTCGAAGTTCAACAGCAATTGGGTGACGGTATCGTGCGCGCAATTGCGATGGGCTCTTCAGAAGGTTTAAGCCGTGGCTTAACAGTTGAAAACACCAATGCTCCTATCAATGTGCCTGTGGGTATCGAAACCCTTGGCCGCATTATGGATGTGCTGGGTAACCCCATTGACGAGTGTGGCCCAATCGGTGAAAAAGAGCGTGCCTCTATCCACCGCAAAGCGCCCGCCTACGACGAACTGTCAGCTAGTACTGACCTACTCGAAACAGGCATAAAGGTTATTGACCTAGTTTGCCCCTTTGCCAAAGGCGGCAAGGTAGGTTTGTTCGGTGGTGCTGGCGTCGGCAAAACTGTCAACATGATGGAATTAATTAACAACATCGCCACTGCGCACTCAGGCTTATCTGTGTTTGCGGGTGTTGGTGAGCGTACCCGTGAAGGCAACGACTTCTACCACGAAATGCAAGAAGCCGGTGTTGTTAACACCACCGAATTCAGCAAATCAAAAGTAGCGATGGTTTACGGCCAAATGAACGAGCCACCAGGTAACCGTTTACGTGTTGCTTTAACCGGCTTGACCATGGCTGAAAAATTCCGTGACGAAGGTAAAGACGTACTGTTGTTTGTTGACAACATCTACCGTTACACCTTGGCCGGTACCGAAGTATCTGCACTGTTAGGCCGTATGCCTTCTGCAGTGGGCTACCAGCCTACACTCGCCGAAGAAATGGGTGTTCTACAAGAGCGTATTACCTCAACCAAAACTGGCTCGATCACCTCGATCCAAGCGGTTTATGTACCCGCGGATGACTTAACTGACCCTTCGCCAGCGACCACCTTTGCGCACTTGGATTCAACCGTAGTACTGAGCCGTGATATCGCCGCTAAGGGTATTTACCCCGCAATCGATCCCCTCGACTCAACTTCGCGTCAGCTTGATCCCTTGGTTATTGGCCAAGAGCATTACGACATCGCCCGTGGTGTGCAAACTGTTCTACAGCGCTACAAAGAGCTGAAAGACATTATTGCTATTTTGGGTATGGATGAGCTTTCGGAAGAAGATAAGTTAACCGTAACACGTGCCCGTAAGATTGAGCGCTTTTTGTCTCAGCCTTTCCACGTGGCCGAGGTTTTCACCGGCGCTCCGGGTAAGTACGTATCGTTAAAAGACACCCTTGCAGGCTTTAAAGGCTTGTTAGCAGGCGAATACGATAGCCTTCCAGAGCAGGCTTTCTACATGGTTGGCTCGATTGACGAAGCCGTTGAAAAGGCCAAAAAACTTAAATAAGGCATTTGTCTTAGCTTAAGTTACGGAGAATTAGTTATGGCAATGACGTTCCATTGCGACATAGTGAGCGCTGAAGATTCTCTCTTCAGCGGTCTTGTAGAACTGCTGGTTGCCAGTGGTTCAGAAGGCGAAGTGGGCGTGTGTTATGGCCATGCTCCGTTACTCACGTCGCTCAAACCAGGCCCCATCCGTATTAAAAAGCAAAATGGCGAAGAAGAAATCTACTACATCAATAGTGGTTTCCTCGAAATTCAACCGCACGCTGTTACTGTATTGGCCGATACCGCCTTACGGGCTGGCGATATGGACGAAGCCAAAGCCATTGAAGCCAAAAAAGAAGCCGAACAAGCCCTTGCAAACCAAAGTGGCGACCTCGACTACTCACGTGCGGCGATTCAATTAGCCGAAGCTTCTGCGCAATTGCGCACCTTGCAAGCCATTCGCAAAAATATTGGTAAATAACAGCCTTACGGGTTGTTAAGCACACAAAGGGTAGCTTAGGCTGCCCTTTTTTTATGCGTGCGATAACTGCCTTTTATAGGCATAAAGCGCGGCCAAACAATTCAAATTTAAGGATTTTTTATGTTAGAAGTGGTGATCTTAGCGGCTGGCAAAGGCTCTCGAATGAAATCAGCTGTCCCCAAAGTTATGCACAGGTTAGCGGGTAAACCCTTTTTACAGCATGTTGTTGAAAAAGCGCGTAAATTGAGCCCTTCAGCTATACATTTGGTGGTTGGCCACGGTGCCGACGTGGTTAATCAACACTTTACTCAAAAAGATATCCACAGCGTTGTGCAAGCCCAACAATTGGGCACTGGCCACGCGGTTGCACAGGTTTTAGAATTTTTGGCCGATGACAGCGTTGTACTGATTCTTTACGGCGATGTGCCCTTAATTCAACAGCAAACGCTGGAAGACTTAGCCGCCAAGGTCGCCAGCGATAGCATGGGCTTACTGACGGTTAATTTACCCGACCCAACTGGTTATGGCCGTATTGTGCGAGAAAGCGGTGCGGTGACGGCCATTGTAGAGCACAAAGATGCCACTGACGCGCAACGCCACATTCACGAAGTGAATACAGGCGTCATGGCCGTTTCCGCACAACACCTCAAACAGTGGTTGCCGCAACTCAACAGCAATAACGCCCAAGGCGAACTCTATTTAACCGACATTATTGCCATGGCCGCCGCACAAGGCGTCACCATTGCAACCACACAACCCGCACAAATCTGGGAAGTGTTAGGTGTCAATAACCGCCAACAACAAGCTGAGTTAGAGCGTATTTATCAAAGCGAAATTGCCAATCAACTAATGGAGCAAGGGGCAACTTTGCTTGATCCAGCACGGTTTGATTGTCGCGGCACGCTCAAATGTGGCAACGATTGCGTTATCGATATTAACTGCGTTTTTGAGGGTGATGTTGTACTGGGTAATGGCGTCGAAATTGGCCCTAACTGCGTTATTTATAACTCTAACATCGGCGATCACACCGTTATAAAAGCCAACAGCATTATTGAAGACTCAAGCTTAGCCTCGGGTTGTGATATTGGTCCTTTTGCACGTTTACGCCCCGGCAGCCAACTGGCCGATAACGCCAAAATCGGCAACTTTGTTGAAACCAAAAATGCCAAGATCGGTAAAGGCAGCAAGGTCAACCATTTGAGTTATGTCGGCGATGCTGAATTGGGTGAAGACGTGAACGTCGGCGCAGGCACCATCACCTGCAATTACGACGGCGCCAACAAACACAAAACAACCATCGGTAATAAAGTCTTTATCGGCTCCAACAGCGCCTTAGTGGCGCCAGTGATTATTGAAGACGGCGCCACCGTTGCAGCAGGGTCAACCATTACCCGCAAAGTAACCACTAACCAACTGGCCATTGCCCGCACTCACCAACAAGCGATTGATAACTGGGAGCGCCCCGTTAAAAAGCCGAAATAAGTCAAACCAAAACTATACTGCCAGTCGGAATAGAATCAGCTTCCAACTCGCTATCGAAAAACACCTTTTTCAGAGGGTAATTAATGGTTTGGACATGTACGTCTAGAGCAGCGCCATCATTTTCTGGGTGATCCTAAAAACCGCAGTCCAGCCCGCCAATTTCCATCATTAGCGTAAAACCACACCCCGAATATCACTTTGGATCAGGTTAATAACGCCACAATATTGAGAGGGGTTTTTGGCGTTGTTTTTTGCTTAAAAAATTCGGCGATGATTCCCAATAAATGTCGCCATGCCTCCTGCGGTTTTAACTGCGGAGCAATCGCTTTTAACTCACCAAAAATCATGCCCAGTCGTTGGTACGCTTGCGCCAATTTGTGGGTGTGGCTATGCAAGCTCGTGAGCGTGATCATTCTTTTTGAACTGTGTGTCGTTAAACGCCCGATGCTACTTAATAATAATGGCCGGCTTGTTATCGCTTCGTGATGCAAATCGGGAATCGCTAAACGCACATACAATGTCCACCAATTATAAATGAGCGCAATAATGCGTGACATTAAGCGACAGCTCGCTACATCACGGGTCGTAAATCCGCTCCAGCCCCACTGATTTTTTAATTCATCAAAGTTATTTTCACAATCAGCTCGGTCGCGATAATGCTGAAAGACAGCGACTAATTCGTCTTCACGATCTGTCACCAAAACAGAATATTCGAATAATTTAATATCTTCTGGCTCATCAATAAATGAGAGCTGTTGATAATCTTGCTGAGTTTTTTCGATACCGACTATTGTGCTCGGTTTTAATTGTCGCCGAAAAATAATCACGCGGCGGGGATTATCCCAACCTTGCAGTTGTAGGTGATCTTCTTTACCTTCCCATCCTTTATGTATTTTCTTCCAGCAGCCTAAAGCATGATGTTTATGCAGTAATTTCAGTACATTTGGCGTTTTTTTGAGTTTAAACAAATAAGACTGTCCGATACTTTCCAGATCGCGCATCACATTGTCGGTGCCAAAACCAATATCACCCCGAACGAAAACGGGGCGATGTTCGGTGGGCATTTTTTGCAGTAACTGCATTAATTCGGGCAGACTGTAATTGGAGTGGGATTGATTTCCGGCTTTTACTTCCACCTCTAAAATCAAGCGTAAATTCGCCATCATGTAGGTGTGGTAAGTGTGCGAAGGACGCCCAGGTTTTTGAGGATTGTAGCCAACCTCCGCACTTTCTTGATGTCCGAAGAGTGGCTTAACGGTAGTATCAATATCTAAAATCCAAGGCGTATTAAAAAGGGGTTCGCAGCAATCGAATAAATTATTTTGCAACCATTCAACACCTTTTTCTGCATCCATTTTTTTAATGGCGCGCCTTGCAGAGTCATCGCTAATCACTTTTTTCATGCCCAATAACGGCGGATTAACATTGTCATTGGTGAGTGTCGCAATATGCGCGTAGCGTTTGTGGCCAGATAATATCGATAATAATAGCGAACCCAGTACATCGGTTTTACTGGGTGCATTATTGCTGGCGTAGGTTAATGGACAGCTATTTACCCAATCATCAAAACGTGAACTTATTTTTAAAAATTGAATAAAAAAAGGAAGCTGCCCCATTGGGGTCACGGGTGAATCCGGCGCCCATTCGATATGAATTTTACCGTCGTAAGTGTCTACGCTGGTGGGCTGCAGGCTGGCCGTTGTGGGCGTCGATGATGGCTCACCTTTTGGGTGACTGGAAACTTGTGGGGTTTTCATGGCAACCTGCTGTTTTTGTTGGGGTTTTAGTGTATCAGAGGTTTTTAACTGCGGTATTTAGGGTGATACTGATGTAGCCAGCTGATTTTTCCGCAAGCTGAAATATTTAGGTTAATTCCGCGCGCCCGCACATCGGTGGCGGAAGTGTGATTGGGCTTGCTCGGCGATGAGTTCGCGCCATTGTGCTTGAGTTAATCTGGCCATTTTTACGCTCCAAGTGAAAACGGCTAGATTAGGGTTTGATTAGATGGGGCGGTAGGTGTGGTTTATTGGACGGTTACTCGTATCCTACATCTATTGACGATTGACCCCACAGATTGTTACAGCTCACTTACTCCCCTGCTGCACCATATGGTGGAGGAGTCCCACATACTGGATGCTTCGTTCCACTACCGTAGCCTGATCGGTGCGATGCCAACTCTATACTTATATACCATCCTGATTACTAACTTTTATTGATACTCTAATTCCATACAACAGTGTCCGGCCAACCCAAGTTAAGCCTCTGAAAGAAAACGTCACCAAAAGCCCCTACAGCCTCACACAATCGCGCTGCTATCGAATTACGAAAGAAAAACGTTTTTTTAAAAAAAGATGATAAATGCGAAATTAAAAAATATCGATTTTTTCAAAATAAAGCTTGACATCGTCAGCAAAAAATTCGGAAAAATGCATCTTATTTAACCATGGAAATACTCACGATGCATCGCTCAGACACTGTTTATAAAAAACTTATGGATCAAACGGTACTTGCCGAATTTTTTAATCCCGTACTGCAATCCTTTGAAAAAGTACGCTACAGCGATAATCGTTTTTTATCACTCCCCATGAAAGCGTTTTGTTTATTTGGATGCTTGCGCCACTTAAATGGTGTGGCGGCGATGCGCGAACAGGTACAACAATTTTTTCATATGGCTGAGTGTACGGATATGCCGGTTCCACGCTCTACCTATTCAGACGCGTTAAGCTCAGCGTCGCGCTGTATTATTTTGCAGGATCTACTGAAACCACTGATTGACATAGCGCGCAAACAATTACCTGATCGTTTTGAAAAAATATCAGAACTGGGTGATCGCCCTATTTTTGCTGTTGACGGAAGCTATCAAAAAGAGAGCACGCATTATCAACGATTAACGCCAAAAGAGGGCGGCGACGATAATCACAAAGGCCATATGATGCTAACGTTATTTGATGTGCGTATGGGCGTGCCGATTGATGTTGCCATTGAAACAAAAAATACCCATGAAACGCTCGTGCTGAAAAATAATTTTAATTCACCCGAGGGTTGTTTGCGCAAGCGCAATGCTATTTTTGTGGTCGATAGAGCCTTTGTTAATATGCCATTCTGGGATGCCCAAAAAAAGACCTATGCGCAAACCAGTATTACGCGATGGAAAGATAATCTTATCGTAAAATCGAGCGTTGCTCGCACAGTAAATCTGTGTGCGATGAACGAAGGTGTTGTGTCTGACGACAGTGTTTCGCTGAACGCAAGCGCTGAGGAGTGGCGTTGTATTCGCTACAAAACACCGGAAGGAAAAGAGCTCGTTTTTTTATCGAATGAGTTAACGATTGAGCCAGGACTTATTGCTTTTTTATATTTGCGTCGCTGGGATGAAGAGAAATGTTTCGATACGTGGAAAAATGATTTCTCTTGCAAAAAGGCGTGGAGTAAAAGTAATAATGGTATTTTTCAGCAAGCATTATTGGCGGTGATGACGTCGTTGCTGGTGCAATTATTTTCGAATCATCATAAAAATGCGTTGGGTATTGAGGATGAGGCAAGTTTAAAAAAGCAAGATGATTTACAGAATAAAAATGCACGTGAAAAAGGCCACCGCATTCCGTGGTATCGTGATTTCTTCCGCTCTGCCTCCAAAGTGACGCGTCAAATACTTCGCTTTTTGAGGAGCTGTTTGATGAAAACGCCCTCAAAATCGCTGTATGAGCGCCAGCTGCGGCCATTGTATCTTAAGTATATTTGAGGTTGGCCGGACACTGTTGGTATGAAATAGAACCTGAACCATGCCAAGAATATCCATCATTCGAAGTTTTGTTGATTTCGAAACTATGTGCTGGAGATTTTGGTTTGAACTTCAAATAGTAATCTGAACCAATTTTAGTAATGCGAAGACCTTCGAGATAACTATCATCAGAAAACGAAAAATTGGAAAAGCATAAAAGCAAAGGAATGCTTATTTTAATTAAAAAATTTCTAAACTTCATTTAACATACTCCTTAAATTTAAATAATCGGCATCACCAAGCCGAATGGATAACACCTCAAAGAATTTGAGGTGTTATCCATTCTATCCAGTTTTCACATCATACATATACATATTTTCTGCTAATTTAAACCCCCACCCACCTCTGCCCCACCAACAAATACAAAAACCCCTCAACCTCACAACCCAAATAATCCCCCAAGGCTTTTTTATAACCCAGCACCTGCGCGCTGTATTGTTTAACTTGCGCCGCTATAAACGCCTCGTCACTCTGCCCCGCGCTTGGCTGGCTGGTTTTGTAATCGGCTAAAAAAACTTTGCCGTTATTATCTTGCCACCATAAATCTAAACGCACCGCCTGCACTATGCCTTGGTAATTAATAATGAGCGGGAATTCGGGGTTAATGGTTTTGGCATTATTTAAAGCGTTGCGCAGTGGCGAGCCTTGCGTGAGCGTGGTTTGCATTAAATGTTGTACTTGCAAAAGTGCGCTGGGTAATTGTTCGGTGGGAATATCTAGCGCAATTAAACGTTGCTGCCATAAATTTTTAAATAAAGTCCAATCGGGCATTTGCCAGTTGGGGTTATTTAATTGTGGCGTGTAGAGGGCTAATAATTCGTGCACCAAAGTGCCGATGGCGGCGGCCTCGATATTAAAGGCTTCGGATTTTTTATTTTCGATAAATTCAACCGCTGCATTTTCGATTTTTTGATTGGATTTAAGGTCGCCCTCATTATTTATTTCATTTTTATAATGGCTATCGCCTTCACCCTTTAAAAAAGCTGGTGTATTTAAATCTGGATTTTGCCATTTAAGCGGTAAACGTTTAAGGCTGGGTGCGGGCATATTTTCGGAGTTTGTTTTATTTAAAGCGGCGGCAATGGTTTGGGTATTAATGGTAAAAACATCGGCAACCGTGGGCCAGATGGCAGCTAATAAACTGCCGCTGCTGGGCGCTTTAAGGGCGCCGGTTTTTTTATCAGAAGTCAGGCTGGCGGTTAAAAATAGGTGTTTTTTAGCGCGGGTGCTGGCGACGTATAACAGGCGGCAGGCCTCTAGTTGTTCTCGTTTGTTTTGTTGCAGGGCTAACCATTGGTAGAGCGCGTCTTTAGTTTGGCCGCGCTCGCCCATGGGGCTTAATAACCAAATACTGTTGGCTTCTGCCGCGCCACCGATAAAATCGTGCTCGTCTAATAGCTGCTCGTGCCAGCGCATTAACGGGGTGTCGCCTTTGCGCGTACCGTCGGCGAGGCCGACTAAAAAAACCACATCAAATTCCAAGCCTTTGGATTTGTGCATGGTCATTACTTGAATTTGGTTGCTGGCGTCGGCATCGGGCAGGGCGTACAGCTCGTTGAGTAATTGGCTGAGGCGCTCGGGTTGTTGTTGCAGGGTTTGGGCGTTAAGGCTGGCGAGCGCATCAAAAAAACGCTCGACGTTTTGCTGCTCGCTCGCGTTTAACGAGGCCGCGCCGCCCAAGGCCAACCATGTACCTTTGACCCAATCGAGCAATGGTTTGCGGCTGCGATCGCTAAGGCTAGCGGCCATTGCGCTGTAAACACGGGCGAGGTGCGGGCAATGTTGGTTATTGTCAGCTGCAACAAAACGCCGCAACTGGGCAAAAACGTCGCTGCCTGCCAAGCCACGCAAGTGGGTGAGTTCGCTGAGCGTGGCGCCGCACCAAGGCGCGCGCAATAGACTCAACCACGCCACCACATCGCTGGTATCCAGCAACGCGCGCGTGAGCACCCACACATCTTGCACCGCAGGCACGGCGGCGAGGGGGTCGAGGTCGATGGCGCGGTAGCGAATATCGGCGGCTTTAAGCGCAGGCAAAACGCGGCTTAATTGCGCGCGACCACGACCCAAAATGGCAACAGTGGCGGCGGGGTTTTGGTTTAAAAGTTGTTGAATTTGCTCGGCAATCCATTGGCCTTCGGCATGGGCTAATTCGGCTTTGCTGGCTTTGGTTGACCTGTCAAAAGTGCCTGTCCCTGCATCTGTGCCTGTCCCTGCATCTGTTTCATCGTCCAACTTAAAACCCTGCACCTGCAGCGCGCGGCCCGCTTCGCCATTAAAGGCGACGGCGGGGCTAAAAGGCACGGCGCCTAAATTGAGGTCGATCTGCGCGGGAAAGGCGCTAGCGAAGGTGTTATTGATCCATTCGACCACGCCTTGGCTTGAGCGAAAGTTGGTACTAAGCGGCAAGACCCTGAGCGGAATATCGCCCAAACTGCCCTCACCGCCCCGTCCCAAACAGCGCAAAAACAAGCCCACGTTGGCACTGCGAAACGCATAAATAGACTGCATCGCATCGCCCACACAAAACAGGCTGCGGCCATCGCCGTATTGCCAGCCCGCCGTGAGCTTTTGCACCAGTTGCATTTGGCTGCTGCTGGTATCTTGGAATTCGTCCACCAGCACATGGCTAATGCGGTGATCTAACCGCAGCGCAAGGTCGGTGGGGTCGTCCTCAGCGCCTAAAGCACGGTCGGCGCGCAGGGCCATTTCGGTAAAATCTAACTCGCCTTCGCTAGCAAACACCAACTGTAAATGCGCGACCAAACGCGGCAATAAAGTTGCCAAGGCTTGCAGAATTTGCCACTGCGGCTCGGGGTAATGTCGGTAAGGCAAGCTGCTAATTTCGTCGAGTGCCTCGGCCAAAACTGGGCTTTGGCTAAGCGCGCCAATCAGCTCGTCCATATCGCTTTTGAGGGTTTTCATCTCGGCGGCGGTAAGGCTGGCGGCTTTAAGATCGGCGGGACTGCTCGGGAAACCTTCATTTTTAGTGAGTTTTTTGCGCCAAGTGCCGGTGCCAGTTAATAGCAAATGGCGAATGCCCAACCAATCGGCGAGGCCATCGTCACTCGCATCCGGTAAAACACTGAGATTGGCACAGCGCGCGAGTGGATTGGAGTCGCTGCCGTCCGGTAAATGGCGGGCGGCAAAGCTCGTCATCGCACAGAGCTTGGCGGCTAAGTCGCTGGGGATTAAGTGCTTTATGCGGGTGATATGACTCTGACGCAATTGCTGCAAACACGCTTCTAACGCATGGCGAACATCGCCCATTTCGCCCAATACCAAGGGCAACCATGCGGCGCGGTTACCAAGCAACGCGGCGCCTAATTCAATCAATAAATGCTGCTGATTATCGAGGTGCAATAACACCTGCGCCAAGGATTCGCTCACGGGGCCGTCGCTTTCCAATTCGGCCAGCCAACTTTTTACCGCCAACCTAAATAGGCGGTTTGGGTCATCACTCAGCACCACACCCACGCCCATTTGCGCTTGCAGCGGCAGCGCTTTTACCAAGGTCGCGCAGAGGCCATCGAAGGTGCGCACCTGCAGGCGATGCGGGCTTTGCAGCAGATTCCAACCGTGCGTTTGGTCGGCGGCCAACGCCGCTTTGGCCAGTTGCCAAGTTTGCAATTTGTGGCTCTCTTGCGGTTGCGGCCCCTGCGCCAATTTGAGCGCGCCCAGCACGCGGTGCTGCATTTCGGCGGCGGCTTTGCGGGTAAAGGTGATGGCGAGAATTTCTTCGGGCTTTTGCACGCGCGTTAACAGCACCAACATGCGCTGGGTCAGCAGCTCGGTTTTGCCGCTACCGGCGGGTGCTACGCAAATGTAGCTATTGTTTGGGTCGAGCGCTTGGGCGCGGGCGACGGCATCCACGGGGGTCGATGACGGCAGTAAAGATGAAGTAGTCATTATTCGTCGTCCTCAGGGGCGCTATCTTGCCAACCGGCGCGTTCGGCGATGCGGCAGAGCGGTTTTAGCTCGCACCATTCGCAGGTTTTTGGGGTTTTGGGCGCTACTCTCGCATAGCCTTGCACAAAGCTTGCGGCGATGGTTTGCAGCGCTTGCTGCCATTCGCTAAGTACGGTGGCAAAGTCGGCTTGCCAATCTTTATGGCCATTGGGGTCGGTCAGCTGTTCGAACAAATCGGGCACGGCGGTAAGGCCGATGTATTTCATCTCTTGGGTATTCACCTGCGCAAATACGGCGGCGCCCACCCCGGGCATAGCCGTGGCATAGAGGGGAATTTGTGGCTCATCGATGCGTGGCCACTGCCAGCTTTTAATGTTGCTTTGGCCGGTTTTGTAGTCGATCACCGCCAGTGTTTTGCCATCGGATAAACAATCCACGCGATCCATCCGCAATTGCAGTTTTAAGCCGGCAACTTCCATCGGTAAGGTTTTTTCTTGCAGGCTCACGGTAAAGGGTGCGCGGACGCGTTCTTGCTCTAACCAGCTGTAAATCCGGCGCTTAACTCGCACAGATTCTAGCGCTAGCAGTTTTTTGCCTAGGCTACGACCCTGCGCCAAATGGGTGATGGAGGCATGAATGGCGGCCTCGATCAAGGCATCTAATTCGTCATCATCAATGGCCAATAAACGCTCTTGGGTTTGCAGTTGTTGCCACAGGCGCTCCAGCACTTCGTGGATGAGATTGCCTTTATCGCGGTGGTCGAGCCCTTCGCCCATGGCCTCCACGCTGGCCGCGCCCAAACGGTGGACGGCAAAAGCTTGGAACGGGCACGCCGCTTGCCGCCGAACCACACTCACACCGCCTTTTAATTCCACCGGCACAGCCAGCGCGGGGGCTTGCTCGTCGTGTAGATATTCGGCCTCGGCCAGCGGCAAATATTGCCACGGGTGCAAGGTGTTGATGGCATCGGTTAGGGCTAAAGGAACAGCCTCAATCAGTGGGCTGGGGCTGAGCGGTTCATCGCCATTAAACAGCGCGTGGCTCACGATCACCTGCGGCGCGCTGCGCAATAAACGCTGGCTAATAGCGCTGGCATAGGCGAGTTCGGCCTGCGCATTGGCGCGCGGCATTTTGTGTTCGCGCTGTAACGCCGTGGGCAAGAGTGGATTAGGCTTGAGCGGCTCGGGCCACGCGTGCGCGGTTAAACCCAGCCACCAGAGGCCATCAAACAACTGCCCCGCCGCTTCTAACAATCCCAAAATTTGTACCTTGGCGGGCGGGGTTTGTTTGTGAAAAGGCGAGTTAAGCACTTGCGCCAAGAGTTGTTGGGCGCGGCTGTAGGTCACGGGACCGGTGACGGCATCAAACTGCGCCAAGCCCGCAAGCGCCAGTAACCAATGGCTGTGTTGTTGGAATTCCAGCGAATTGAGCGTGCGTGTACCTGGCCAATTCCACGCCTGCAAACGCGCCGCAAACTGCTGCGCCCACACCGAAGGTAAGGCTTTAGCGCTGGTTTTTTGGCTAGCCATCAAACTTTGCAGCGCCTCTAAACACGCATAAAACTGCACCAAAGGGCCAGCGTAAACCGTTTCTGTGCCCGCCTCTGTTTGAGTGCCCGCCTCTGTTTGAGCGCCTGTCCTCGCTTCAGTTTGAGTGCCTGTCCTCGCCTCTATCGCCTTTTGATTGACTTCGGCCACGGCGGCTTTGAGTTGCAGCAAGCTGGCTTTGGGGTAACGGCTGGCCAGTTGCGCCAGTAATTGGCTGAGGGCCGGTAATTCGGCGAGCTGGCCCATAAAGGGCGTTAATAGCAGCGCTTTAAGCTCGGTTAATTCAAGGCTTTGCCCCTGCCAAGCAAGCAATTGCGTAGCGGCACTCACCAAGGGGGCTTGCGCTAAAGGCGCGGCGGACGAAACGTTATAAAGCGCGCTATCAAAATTGGCCTTGGGCAACAGCGAGCTGGGCACAAACACCTGCTGAAAAACCCGCTCCACCTCGGCCAAGCGCTGGCCTAAATCGGGCACCACCACGGCGACGTTATGGCCTTGTTCACTCTGGTTTTTGGCCCACTGCGCGGCAGCAAAAAGCTCGGTTTTGGCATCGTTAAAGCTTTGGCGCTGGGCGTTTTCTGGCGTATTGGCAAACACTTGCTGCTGGCGCACCTGCACGCCAGCGGCGCTAAGTGCGGCTTCTAATCGTGCCAGCGGCGCGGGCCATTGATCAAAACCGGTAAAAATAATCTGCTTGGGCAAAAGCGCATTGAGCTCGCCGGTGGTGATGGCGGCCAGCAATGCATTGTTAGCGTCTTCGGCATCCATAAAGCCGTGGTTTTCGCATTCGGCCAGATATTGCTGTTGCCGCCCAAGCCACAATTCGCATTCGGCGCGGTGGGCTTGCTCGGCCAGATTATCGTGGTTTAGGCCCCAATTTTTGAGCAGCTTGTCGGCTTCCAGTGCGGGTTCTAATACATCGCCTGCGGCCCAGAGATTTTCGTCTTGCGCCAGAATATCTTGCCAGAGCGCTTTTTTTTGCAGGGGCGTTAAAGGCGCGCTATGACTGGCATAGCTGGGCACCAGTAATTGGGCTTTTTGCCAGAGGTCACTTTGCCATAAGGCCAGCGCCATGCATTGCAAGGCGGGATAAGTGCCCTCGCCTTTTTGCGCCAACCACAATTGATATTGCGCCCGATAAAACCGCACCAAGCGTTGGTTGGGCGTGCAAATTAAAGTGTTGGCGGGCAGCTGCGCAAACCAATCGTAAAGGCCAAAAAAATCCATGAGACACTCCAATGTGCTTTAGGTTGTTAACGCACTCAACACGATATTTTTAATACATCAGCGGCAATAACATCACCAAAAACAGCACCGCCAAAACGATATAACCGTTGACTATTCGCAGACACATTGATTTAAACTAGCGCACTTTTACATCATTCGAAATTATTTAAATGAATCCAATATCAGCAACCGAGCCAGACTGGACTCGAGAAGAATGCACAGCATTTTGGCAACCGAGTAAGCAAATGCTTAAATCGTTACGACGCTACCAAGCCTTAGATAAAGAAAACAGCCTAATCGATAAAGTTGCATCAAAGTGGTGGACATTGAGCCACCGTTTTTGGTCTGTTGTCTGCGGCTGTGATATTCCCTTAAATTGCCAAATCGGCGGAGGCCTTGTTCTTCTTCACCCCAACGGAGTGGTCATTCATCCCGATGCCGTCATAGGCCCAAACTGCTTTATTTTACAACAGGTCACTATTGTCTCTAGCGTAGAGATTGGCGGCCACGTAGACATTGGCGCAGGAGCCAAAATTATAAGGCCCATCAAAATTGGCGATCGCGCCCGCATTGGCGCCAACGCCGTTGTCACTAAATCTATTGCTGCCGGTGCAACTGCCGCTGGCATACCCGCAAAAATTATTAAGGTCACTTCACTACCGCAAACCTAAAACCTGCACCCAACGCTTGCACCCAAAAAATAGGTAATTACTGATCACACACTAAAGCCGCCACCGATATTTCCCCGCATAAATTCATCGGCATCGCGGCTTTTAAATTCTCACCCGCTACGCCGCCATTTAATAACACCCACAATTTTGCGTAGGTGGCTTCTAGGTTCATATCACCGCAAGGCACTGCAACTTTGGCAATCCAGCCCGCCGCCGCGTAAGTGCCAAAATCCACCCACGAACACTGTGCTTGGACGATAGCAAAAATGGGTACACCGTTATTAGCGGCTTGTTTTAACGCGTGGGCAAAGGCGGAATTTTCGCTGGGGACAGTGCCCGATCCATAACATTGAATAATCACCGCCACCGGTTTGCCTGCAAATAACGCGTTGACATAATTTTGATGCAGGCTAGGCAATACGCGAATGACACGAATATCGACATCATTAAACATCGCCGGTAATTGCAAACCGTGTAACGGTTGAATAGGCGCCGGTAATTGTTTGGGCGCGGTGGTATTGACAATGGCATCGTTGGTTTGGGTGAATAATTTTGTGCAGCGGGTGGCGGGAAATAATTTACCCGCAAATACCACATTCACGCCTTGCACTTCTTTTTTTATCAGTAAATCGAGCGCGAAATTGACATTAGCAATTGCATCGCTGGCGTTTGCCGTTAATGGGTGCATGGCGCCGGTAACTATGACTGGAATATTTTTTTGATGAAGTAAAAACGCTAAACACGCCGACATGAAAGTGAGCGTATCGGTGCCCATAATCACCAAAAAACTCTCGCACTCGGCTTGCGAGGTTAAAATATTTTGCTGGAGATTCACCGCTAAATCAAAATTAGCGTGGGAGCTGTCGATGGGTTGGGGGTAGGATTTAATCTTTAATTGAATGGCGGGATTATTAAAAAACTGCGGAAAAAAAAATTTCAGTTTTTTGTCAAAATCACCCGAGGCCACAAGGCCATTTTCGCTGGATTCCATACCGATGGTGCCACCGGTATAAATTACGCCAAGCGTTTTTTGTTTGTGGTGTTTTGGAGTCATGGCGAGGTACTTTTGTTGTGTGAAATTAAAAAAGAAATACGGGCAACAAAAACAGCAAGAGGTTGTGCGGAGTGTGATTTCAGACCGTAGGAGGCATGCCCTAGCATGGATGCGTAGGGGTAGATAATGCAGGAGCACATTATCGAGATGCTCCCAACAGCCAAAAAGCATTCGACATTAAAAGTCTTTTAAACCGGCACCCCAGAATGAAAACGAAACTCGTCATCGGGCGCTAATATTAAGTCTTTTTCGCGCTCTAAAAAAAATCGCACACGGTCATCAATACCTTCATCAGACAAGGTTTGGGCGAGCGCGAGGTAATCTTTAAAATGTCGCGATTCCGATTTTAAAAGCGATTCAAAAAACTTTTTTAATTCGTCATCTAATAAAGGCGCTAGGCTCGCAAAACGCTCGCACGAGCGCGCCTCAATAATGGCACCCACAATTAAGGTATCAACGAGTTTAGCCGGTTCGTGCGTGCGTACAGGCTTACGCATTTCGGCGGCGTAACGACCCGCATTAATCGTGGGATCATAAACAATGCCGCGCTTTTCCATAATCGCAATCACCTGTTCAAAATGGCGCAGCTCCTCGCGTGCGAGGCGGCTCATTTTATGGAGCATGTTGTAACTATCAACATAGCGATACATTAAATTCATCGCCGTGCCAGCGGCTTTTTTTTCGCAATTGGCGTGATCAATTAATAAAATATCAATCGACTGGCTAGCGCGCTCTAACCACGTTTGCGGCGTGCGGCACAATAAAAATTGGTAAATGGCTTGCATTAAAAAACCTTTGGAAAATAGCGTTCAAAGTGCACATTGGAGAGCACAAAAAAATCATCGTCTACCATTTTTTTAAATTCTGGCAGGCTCATGTGACGGTATTCGGCTGTAAGGCGAGCGCCGAATAATTCGAGACTAGGCAAGGTGCCAGCACCGACCTTTAACACTTCAAAAATCCATGCATAGGGCGATTGCTCGGCGTGGTGGCGCACCCGCTGCACGCGCAACTGCTCACGCAATAAAACCTCATCAACAATATCAATACGACTTTCCAATACTTGCCGCAGCAATGCATCCAAACGCAACAAAATACTGGTTTTTTGCTTGGGCGTGTAGCCGTTCCAATTCACCACCTCGTGACTAAAGCGCTTGCAACCACGGCAAACATTGTCACCAATACTGGTCGAGCAAACGCCAATACAGGGTGTTTTAACGGGTGTAACCATGATTGCCTCGCCTCTAAAGTGGCCGCGCAAAGTAACAAATTTAGGGGCGGCTATAAAGCGCCGCTTGCCTCGGCAGCGCTAACTAAAAAGATCCAGCTGATCGCGATGACCCTTTGCTTTAGCGGGTACGCTTTGAGGTTTTTTAAATTGCGTGGTGTCCATTTCCAACCAGCGCCGCTGATTAAGCCCAAAACGCCGACATGCGCCCTTAAAACGCTGAGCTATAACATCGGCCCACACGCCCTGGCCTTTCATGCGGGTCGCAAAATCGGCTTTGTAATCATTGCCACCATGAAGGTCGCGCACGCGGTTC
Organism: Marinagarivorans sp.; assembly: GCA_034519605.1. Lineage (GTDB taxonomy): Bacteria > Pseudomonadota > Gammaproteobacteria > Pseudomonadales > Cellvibrionaceae > Marinagarivorans. The sequence continues at coordinate 40,702 of JAXHOG010000033.1, read as the reverse complement.
ATCACCCGCTCGGCACGCTCAGGAAAGTGCGCTTGCAACCATTCTTGGAATAGCGGATTCACCTCCCACGGCAAACGCAACACCGTGTAATTGGCCGCCACCGCGCCCGCCTCGGCAGCCGCCGCCAATACCTGCTCTAGCGACTCCTCGGTCACAAACGGGATGAGCGGCGCCACGCTCACATGCACGGGAATGCCCGCCGCCGTTAAGCGGCAAATGGTTTCTAACCGCCGGGTGGGCGACGCAGCGCGAGGCTCAAGCGTGCGAGCAATAGTGTGATCGAGTGTCGTCAGCGTTATGGCCACCGTCGCCAAACCGCGCTGAGACATATCGGCAAGCAGGTCGATGTCGCGCTCGATCAACGCCGCTTTGGTAATCACACCCACCGGATGATCGCATTCGTGCAGCACCTCCAACACTTGGCGGGTAATTTTGTAGCGTTTTTCGCAGGGCTGGTAGGCGTCGGTATTCATACCCACGGCAATGGCGTTGGGCTGATAATTTTTGTGTGCCAGCGCTTGGCGCAGTAGCTGTGGCGCGTTGGTTTTGGCATACAAACGCATCTCAAAATCTAACCCCGGTGACAAGCCTAAATAGGCATGGCTTGGGCGCGCGTAACAATAAATACAACCGTGCTCGCAGCCGCGATAGGGGTTGAGCGAGACACTAAACGGCAAATCGGGCGATTGATTAAAACTGAGGATACTTTTGGCAGTTTCGGGCATGACCTCGGTTTTAAACTTGGGTAAATCGTCTTCGTCCTGCCAACCATCCAACTCTACAGCCTCGATAGCTTGAGTCTCGAACCGGCCCGCAATGTGCGACAAGGCACCGCGCCCTTTTAAGGTAACGAGGGGAATGCAGGGTAGGGATTGTGTGGACACTGCAGCACGCCTTAACTGTTTTTATATACAGTAACCGATTGCAAGCACCTTGAGAACCCTGCACACAAACAAATCCGATCAATGCCACCGCCGTCAGCCGTAACACCCAAAAAGTCATCCGATTAAAGCAGCAGCGCCAGGTCACAAAACGATCAATTAATGACTCTTTTTAGCAAAGACACTCCAATTTGCCGAATAGATCACAATGTTATTGGCTATTAGTCCCTACCTTACGTGCTGCGGCTGATTTTATAATCGCGGTCGCAATAAAGGTTCTTTATTCAGTGTGCACCCACAGCCAAGAACACCGCAATTAACAACAGAGAACCCACTTAAAAGAGTGACAAACGGGTAAAAGAACACACAAGCACGGCCGCAATAGCCTTGAAGAAGGCCATAAAAAATCAATTACCGGAGAGAATTATGTCTAGTCATACAGCGTGGTTTATTAAACGCAAAATCATTGGCAGCCTGCTACTGAGCAGTGCTGTAGCCTTAGTCAGCGCGTGCAGTGGTACATCCTCCAGCTCGTCAGCTACTGGCGGCACTACGTCTAGTGCTGGCACCACCACATCAAGCACTGGAACTACGGCGTCATCCAGTGCCGCGGCTATCTCGTCTAACCCTATAGTCGCTAGCTCGTCCAGTATTGCAGTCATTAGCTCATCAAGCACCGCAACTGCATCATCAAGTAGTGCTGGCACCAGCTCACCCGTTTTCACTAGCGGTACCAACGGTATTTTCCGTGTTAACCCACAAGGTAAAGTTACCAAAAATGGGCAAGTTATGCCCGTGCGCTGTGGTAACTGGTTTGGTTTAGAAGGTCAGCATGAAGAAGCGGGCGGCGCGCCCATGGAGCTTTACATCGGCAATATGTGGTGGGATAACACCGGCCGCACCCTAGATAAAGACATGGCTGAAATCAAAGGCCTAGGCTTTAACACCATCCGCCTACCCATTGCACCACAAACATTGGTCAAAGGGCATCCAGACGGCAAGGGCTATAGAGATCTAAACGCACCTGCAAACCTAAAGGGTGAAAACCTCAAAAACACATACTCAACCTACAAATACGCCGATGCTTATTCAGCCATGATTGGCTTTATTGAAACGGCCAAAACCGCCAACGTAAACGTGATGATCGACATTCACTCCTGTTCCAACTATGTAGGTTGGCGCGCAGGTCGATTAGACCAATCACCACCGTATGTCGATAAAGATCGTGGTGCCGACTACAAATTCACTCGTGAAAATTACAGCTGTGGTACCGGCGGCCCAGGCGTTACGGTTCACGCCTACAACGAAACTAAATGGCTCAACGATATCAAGACTATCGCCATATTAGCTAAAGATCACCCGAACGTTATTGGCATCGATATTTTCAACGAACCTTGGGATTATTCGTGGGATCAGTGGGCAACTTTAGCCGAAAAAGCCTACAAAGTGATCGAAGAGAACAACCCTAATATTCTGATCTTTGTACAGGGTATTTCTGGCGGCAATAGCACCAACAAAGAAGAGCCTCATGGTGATGCCGGAAGCAATCCGAACTGGGGTGAGAACCTCTATGGATTCCATACTCGTCCACTTAAGATCCCTCAAGACCGCTTAGTGATTTCACCCCATACCTACGGCCCTGCGGTATATCAACAAATGCACTTTATGGATCTTGCCAAAGACCCAACCTGCGAAGGCTTACACGGCGAAGAAGCCGCTAAGCACAAGTGCGACATGAACATGCAGTACACTCGCCTTAAGCCAGGCTGGGAAGAGCACTTTGGTTTCCTCCGCGATATGGGCTATGCGGTTGTGGTGGGAGAATGGGGCGGCAACCGCTACTGGCCTACCGGTGGTGGCGCTCGTCAAGCCGAAGCTGACGCTTGGAAACACCTCACCCACGGCACCGGCGAAGCCAATATCGACTTCCAGTGGCAAAAACACTTTGGCCGATACATGAAAGAAGAACAAATTGATTCTTGCTACTGGGGCATCAACCCAGAATCCAGCGATACTGGCGGTGTTTTCGAACACATCTACGCGACCGATGGCAAGAGCTGGGGCAAGTGGGGCTCTGTTGATAACCTGAAGATGAATTTAATTAAAAACACCTGGGGCCTTTAAAAACTAATTATTAATTAGCGCCCTAAAAGCCGTTATTCACGCACGTGAATAACGGCTTTTTTATATCTCGAGCTAGCGACTCAATCCGCTGTAAAAACACCAAAGAATCTACTCGGCCAACTGGCTCGTTTATCACCGCTTGCATGGCCCAATAAGGCGCTTGACCACCATTGTCAGTGTGCTCAAAAATATCGTAAACGCCATACCCCTAAAAACCTCAGTTGAATCACCAAAGTCTGCGCAACCCCTTGACGCGCCTAGCAAAGGTTAAAAACTTGAACAACCAATAAGGTTGCCCCACATTTTTAACATTCACTATTCACATCAAGGGTTTACACATCTTTTTGGCGCTCGACTGAGGCTTTGAGGTTAAATTAAAGCATTTAAACAAAGTGAGCACGCATAAAAAAACCGCAACCTTTAATAGGCGTTGCGGCTTCTATTTTGGGTTTAAGTTAACTCAAACTCAAAAAAATTAAACTTCAAACGGGTGACGCAAAACAATAGTTTCTACACGATCGGGACCGGTAGAAATAATATCAATCGGAATACCGGTTAATTCGGCCAGACGATCAATATAGTTACGCGCAGCTTGTGGTAAAGCGGACAACTCTTGTGCGCCTACCGTGCTTTCGGTCCAGCCGGGCATAGACTCATACACCGGCTTAACATCGGCCCAACCCTGTGCATCACAAGGAATACCTGCGTCTTCGCCTTGCGCATTTTTATAGCCAATACAGATTTTGACTTCTTTTAAACCATCAAGCACATCGAGCTTGGTTAAACACATGCCCGTCATGCTATTTATACGCACAGCGTGTTTTACGGCAACGGCGTCAAACCAACCGGTGCGACGTTTACGCCCGGTAGTCGCGCCAAATTCGTGCCCCACAGAACCGAGGTGGTCACCAACGGCGCAATTGAGCTCGGTAGGGAACGGGCCAGAACCTACGCGCGTAGTGTAGGCTTTGGTGATACCCAAGACGTAATCAAGATATAAAGGGCCAAATCCACTACCGGTGGCAGTGCCACCAGCGGTGGTATTTGAGGATGTCACATAGGGGTAGGTGCCGTGGTCGATATCAAGCAAACTACCCTGCGCCCCCTCAAACATAATGTGATCACCCGCTTCGCGCGCCCTGTGCAAAATGTCGGTCACATCGGCGATCATGGGGCGAATTTCTTCACCTAAACGATAAGCTTCGGCCAACACTTGGTCGTAATCAACCGCCGGGACTTTGAAGTAGTTGGTTAATACGAAGTTGTGATATTCCATGACTTCTTTAAGCTTTTTAGCAAAACCTTCTTTATCGAGAAGATCGCCCAAACGCAAACCGCGACGGGCGACTTTGTCTTCATAGGCGGGGCCAATGCCACGGCCAGTGGTGCCAATCTTGTCGTCGCCACGGGCTAACTCACGCGCTTGGTCTAACGCAACGTGGTAAGGCAAAATCAAAGGGCACGCCGTTGACAAGCGCAAACGCTCGCGCACAGGTACGCCATTGGCTTCTAGCTCGGCGATCTCTTTCATGAGGGCATCGGGGGCCAAAACCACACCATTACCAATGAGACAAGTAACGCCTTTATGCAAAATACCCGAGGGGATTAAGTGCAATACCGTTTTTTTACCTTCGATAACCAAGGTGTGGCCAGCGTTATGGCCACCTTGGAAACGTGCGACGTATTTAATCTGCTCGGTGAGAAGATCAACTATTTTGCCTTTTCCCTCGTCGCCCCACTGGGTGCCGAGGACAACAACATTCTTGCCCATGTAGACTTGCCTGTTACGTGTTAATGATAAAAAGAATTTGAAGAGCGTTTTAACGCGCTATTCAATAGTGTCTATTTCGAAACAACCATCGCGCTCGATCAATATGCGATCACAGCTTTGATAATCATTCGGTGTGGTTTGCCAGGTAGCGCCGCTAACAACACGCTCGCCGCTATTACGCAATTGCTCAACCGCTTGCCATTGCGCAGGATGCGTGGAGTAAAGCGCAAAAATACCCAAAGGTAGCTCGCACGAGGGTTGCGCTAAACGTTTGAGCGCCACCAAATTTACGCTAAAACCCGTCGCTGGACGCGCGCGCCCAAACACTTCGCCAATATGATCATAACGGCCACCGGTAGCGATGGCTTCGCCTACACCAGCCGCAAATGCCGCAAAAACAACGCCTGTGTGGTAGTTGTAACCGCGCAATTCGCTTAAATCAAAATACAAATGCGCGCTAGGGTAGCGCTCGCTGAGGGTTTCGGCCAGTACGACTAGCTGATCAACCGCGCGACGGACATCAGCTGGCGCATTGGCAAACAAGGTTTTCGCTTCGGCCAAAATGTTGGCGCTGCCCGCTAAACGCGGTAAGGCTTTAAGCCATTTTTCGGCGTGCGTGCCGGCTAAGTGTGTATCGACCCACGCGTTGATATCAGCTAAGGCTTTAGCTTGTAAAAGCGTAAAATATTCGGCTTCTTGTGCAGAATTCAAGCCTGCCTCAGCGGCAAGCGAGCGGAAAATACCCACATGACCCAAATCAACATGCAGCGATTCTAAATCGGCTTCTTTTAAGGTACTGAGTAACAGGGAGATAACTTCGATATCGCTTTCGATGCTGTCATCACCAAACAACTCAACGCCAATCTGGAGCGGATTGCGGCTGGCCAGTGCGCTTTTGGGGCGGGTATATAAAACATGGCCGGCATAACACAGGCGATTAATACCTTCGCGGCGCAGGCTATGGGCATCAATACGCGCGGCTTGCGGGGTGATGTCGGCGCGAATACCTAAAGTGCGGCCACTTAATTGATCAGTGACTTTAAAGGTTTGCAGATCAAGATCCTGGCCAAGACCAATTAACAAAGACTCGGTAAATTCCGCCATGGACGGAATAATAAGGTCGTAACCCCAGCGCTGAAATAAATCCAGCAGGCGGCGGCGCAAGGCTTCTATGGGTTGCGCTTCATCGGGCAGAATTTCTTCGATGCCGTCTGGCAACATCCAACGATCAACTTGATTCATGAGTCTTGTGTTCTACTTCAGTAAAAATAAAAATCCAGCGCCGAGCAACATACTGACCAATCCCATCACGCGTAGCTGTGTGTTATTCACTGTAGCTAACTGTGCCACCAGCGATCGCCAGCGTCCGGGGTACATAAATGGCAACAGCCCTTCAATAACGAGCACTAAACACAAGGCCTGAAGGAATGTTTCTAGCATGCGACTAAATTTCTACTGTGGGCCAAAGCTGGCATCTGCCACGTCTCGATGCGGTACAACCTAGCGGTGCACAACGCAGTAGACATGACGCTAATAAAAGTAGGTGCCCGCTTTGTACGCTAAAAACGGTACTCAAAAATAGACATCTACAGCCGTATTTTAAAAACGAATGGCACAAAAAAACCGAGCTCAGCGTGCTGGCTCGGTTGCGGGATTTTAGCACCCTTTGCTATGGGTAAAAATGCTTAAGATGAAAAAATCATACATGCGCTGAGGATTATCAGTGTCAACGCATTGGGCTTTAACTATTTTTTACCCTTGGCACTGTTGAGGTAGTTGAAAAACTCACTTTCTGGATCGACCAGCATAATGTCTTGTTTTTGCGCAAAAGTGGCACGGTAGGCCTGCAAGCTTCGTACAAAACCATAAAACTCTGGGTTTTTTGTAAAGGCCGACGCGTAGATTTCAGATGCGATTGCATCGCCTTCACCACGCAGCTTTTCAGAATCGCGATAACCTTCGGCCAACAATACTGTAGATTGGCGATCGGCTTCGGCGCGGGTAATTTTGGCTTGTTTCTCGCCTAGGGCGCGATGCTCGGCCGCTTCGCGTTCACGCTCGGCGCGCATACGCTGATAAACCGGCTCGCTCACCTCTTTGGGTAAATCGATACGTTTAACACGCACGTCGACTACCTCAATGCCCAACGACGTATCCGAGAACTTATTAAGTTCATCTTTAATCGCCATCATCAACTCATCACGTTGACCACTCACCACCTCTTGCAGCGAACGCAGAGCAAATTGGTTACGCAATTCTTCATTGATACGCGAACTTAATAAGCTGCGAGCACGCTCGATTTCGCCGTTGGTCGCGGTATAGAATTTTTTAACGTCCTTAATGCGCCATTTAGCAAATGAATCGACCTGCATACTTTTCTTTTCGAGCGTTAAAAATCGTTCTGCCTCGGCATCCAAAGTCAGAATACGGCCATCAAAACGGCGCACGGTATCTAAAAAGGGGACCTTAACGTGCAGACCGGGCGCAACGTCACCATTGCTAACTTTACCTAAACGCAACTCGACCGCGCGCTCAAATTCATTAACGATATAAACCGATTTTGCACCCACAATGAGTGCAATAAACAATGCCAACAATATGGCAAACAACTTACCAGACATTAGCGGGCACTCCTGCGAGTTGTGTCACTGGAAACATCATTGAGGATTTCGTTTTTGATGTGCGAAGTTAACTGATCGATTTCTTGACGAGTAAAACCGCGCTGCACTTTCGCGGCTGTCGCTGCATTACTTGACTCAGCCAGCTTATCTAAAGGTATATACATCATGTTATTACCACCTTCAACGTCCACCAAAATCTTGCTGCTGGCCGACATCACCTCCTCCATAGTGCTGAGATACAAACGCTGACGCGTCACATCGGGTGCTTTTTGGTATTCGGTTAATAACAACTCAAAACGCTTTGCCTCACCTTCTGCACGCGCTATCACTTCTTCTTTATAGGCGTGAGCGGCTTCGATAATACGAGCAGATTCACCTTCAGCTTCGGGTACTTTAGAGTTGGCATAAGATTGTGCTTCGTTCTGGAAACGCTCCTCATCCTCGCGTGCTTTAATCACGTCATCAAACGCGTCTTGCACTTGGCTGGGCGGATTAGAATCTTCGAAGTTGACCTTATCAACCAAAATACCGGTGGTATAGGCATTTAAATATTCCTGCAAACGATCGCGCACTTGAATAGCAATCGCAGCACGGCCTTCGGTTAATACATCATGCATCTGGGTCGAGCCAACCACGTGACGCAAAGCGCTGTTAGCGGCTTGTTGCAAGCTTTCTTCGGGCGTTTTTACGCGCAGAATAAAGTCTTCGGCATTATCAATGCTGTATTGCACCGAGACTTTAATGTCGACGATATTAAGATCTTGCGTCAACATCAGCTCACGCGTGCCCCAAAGGCGCACACGGGTGACGTTTTCGGTAAATACCTGATCGATTAAAGGCGGATTCCAACGCAATCCCGCGCCCAAAGTCTCCTTGTAAGTGCCAAAACGCAATACCACTGCACGCTCTTGCTCGTTTACAACCCCAAAACCCTTGGCAACATAACCCACAGCCAAAACCACGAGCGCAATGATCATGATAGGGAAAAAGCTAGGCCCGCCACTCGCACCAGAGCCGTTATCGCTCGAGCCAGAACCGCCTTTTTTACCGCTGAATTTGCTAAATAGGTTACGAATAACCTCATCAAAATCGGGTGGGCCATCGCCATTATTCTTACGATTACCCCAAGGGTCTTTGTCTTTATTGTTACCCGGTTCATTCCAGGCCATAGCCATCTCCATTAATAGATAAAAAGTCGAAAACTGAATTGAAATAATGAAATGATGAGTGCACAGACGCGCCACATAGAGCGCCCACACTCAAAATACCTTAGCTAGAGACCCAACCAACTTGGCTAGCCTCTAATAGCTCGGCGGCAAGAATACGTTTGAAATCGACTTCGGGCAACCTCACATGTAACTCACAGACGCCGTCGTTAAAATATTCTTCACTGAGTACCGCTTGAGCGCGGTGGAATCTGGCACGCAAACTACCCATGCCACTCAGTAACTGCAAGCGGCCCTCACACATTCCTTCGCCCACCAACTCGGCAATAGCCTGCTGCAAAAGTTCAAGCCCTAGCTTTTGATGTGCCGAAATCCATACAGCGACGGGCTTACCTTCATTATTGCGATCAAGCCTAGGCTCCATATCGCTGAGCAAGTCTATTTTGTTGTAGATCATTAATTGAGGAAGGTTATTGGCGTCAATTTCGGTTAATACTTTTTGCACTTCATCAATATTGCGTAGGCGCTCAGCATCGGCAGCATCAATAACGTGCAGTAGCAGATCGGCATTGGCGGCCTCCTCAAGTGTGGCACGGAATGCTTCGACCAACTTATGTGGTAAGCGACTAATAAAGCCCACAGTATCGGCCAGAATAATGCCACCAACGCCTGCCAATTCAACCCGCCTCATGGTGGGATCCAAAGTCGCAAAGAGCTGATTTTCGACATACACATCAGAACCCGTAATCGCATTAAAAAGCGTCGATTTACCAGCGTTGGTATAGCCCACAAGGGACACAGTAGGAATCTCCGCCCGTGTACGCGAACGCCGACCCTGCTCGCGCTGGCGGCGCACTTTATCTAAACGGGCTTGAATGGCTTTAACGCGCTCGCGCAATAATCGGCGGTCAGTTTCGAGCTGTGTTTCTCCCGGCCCGCGCATACCAATGCCGCCTTTTTGGCGCTCAAGGTGCGTCCAGCCGCGAATTAATCGCGTGGAAATATGTTGAAGCTGGGCGAGCTCGACTTGCAACTTACCCTCATGCGTACGCGCGCGCTGGGAAAAAATATCGAGGATTAAAGTGGTGCGATCAAGTACGCGGCACTGCAGCACTGCCTCTAAGTTACGCTCTTGGCTGGGCCTTAAGGTGTGGTCAAAAATAACCAGCTCTGCGCTATGCGCTTCAACTAAAGCTTTGAGCTCATCAAGCTTACCGGTACCCAGAAAAAACCGAGCGTTCGATGCAGATCGGGTGCCAGTAAGCATCGCGACAGGATCTGCGCCTGCCGATAATGCCAACTCTTCAAATTCACGAGGGTCGCTTGTGCCCCTTTCTTCGTAAACATCCAAGTGAACCAATACGGCCAATTCACCGGATTCGGGACGATCAAAAAACAACGTTGACCTCGCTATTCAGCATCAAACTCTTCATCTTCTGGCGAGTCAGGATTAATCATTGGAACACGCACAGGGCGAGAAGGAACAACCGTAGAAATTGCGTGCTTGTAAACCATTTGGCTAACAGTATTTTTTAATAAAACCACAAATTGATCGAAGGACTCGACCTGACCCTGCAGCTTAATGCCGTTCACCAAATAAATGGATACGGGCACACGCTCTTTGCGCAGAATATTGAGGTAAGGGTCTTGTAGACTATGCCCTTTTGACATGATGTTTCTCCTGGTAAGGATTATAAAAATAATAAACGCAGCGAGCTGAGCTTTTGGCTAAAGCCGCTGCAATATGGTGTTCTTAGATAATGAATGCTTTATATAAAACGTTGATAAGTAAAACATTATTGCGGGCGTAAAAATAAGACTATAGACGCCGAGGCGCATTATATGATTGTAGCCACAATAAGTTTCAAGGCTTTCTCTACAATTTCATCATTGTTTAACATTTGACCTAAGTCGTTCTGAGTATAGACCCAGCTCAAACCATGCCAACCTCGTAACCAAGTTAACTGCCGTTTTGCCAACTGGCGCGTGGCGATGACTCCCTTTTCGACAAAAGCCTCTTGATCATAGTGGCCATCAAGATATTCCCACGCCTGTCTATAACCCACGGCACGCATAGAGGGCGTATCCAGCGTTAAGTTCGGGCGCGATCGAAGCGTTTGCATCTCAGCCAAAAAGCCCGCTGCCACCATTTTTTGAAAACGCCGTGCAATACGCTGGTGCAAAATGCTGCGATCTATAGGTGCAATCGCTAACTGCACCCATTGGTATTGATCGAGCAAACCCGGCACTGACTCTTGATGCCAACGACTCATCGGAATGCCGGACTGCCGATAAACCTCTAACGCCCGCCCCACTCGCTGCGAATGATTAGGGTGAAGCCTTGCCGCTACCAGTGGGTCGGCCTTGGCGAGCACTGCATGCACATAAGGCCAGCCATGCTCGGCGGCTAACTGCTCGATCTCGGCGCGTATTGCTGGCATTGATGGCGGCATTGCCGACATACCCTCAAGCAAGGCTTTAAAGTAGAGCATGGTGCCGCCGACCAATAACGGGGTTTTGCCACGACTCAAAATATCCTTGATATGCCACGCCGCATCTTTGCAAAAATCGGCGGCATTGTAGCTTTGCTCGGGATCTAGGATATCGATCAAACGATGTGGCGCGTTTGCTCGCTCTTCGGCTGTAGGTTTGGCCGAGCCAATATCCATACCGCGATACACCAAGGCCGAATCCACACTAATAATTTCGGCATTCAAGACCTTTGTTAGCGCAATGGCTAAGTCGGTTTTACCCGATGCCGTCGGCCCCATTAATGCAATCACCAAAGGTTTGTTCGTTGTCGACAAAACCATCACTACTGGCCTCGCATAAATAAGCCATCCAGTTCGGCCAAGGTTAATTGGCTCCAGGTTGGCCGGCCATGATTACACTGGCCGCTGCGCTCGGTCGCCTCCATGTCGCGCAACAGTGCGTTCATCTCGGGAATGGTTAATTTACGGTTGGCCCGCACACTGCCGTGGCAGGCCATGGTGCCGAGGATTTCGTTCATTTTGTGTTGAATGCGCTCGCTCATGCCAAATTCGATTAAATCGCTCAGCACGTCCCTTACCAAGACATCGACATCCGAGCGATTGAGCATAACCGGCACCTGTTTGATCACCAGCGACTCAGGCCCCGCGCGCTGCAACTCAAAACCCAAGCGCGTAAATAAAGCGACATTATCTTCGGCATAGTTAGCTTCTTTTTCGCTCACCGCCATGCTTTGCGGCACCAGCAACGGCTGGCTTTGAATGCCACTGGCGGCACACTGGTGTTTCATGCGCTCGTAAGTAATACGCTCGTGCGCGGCGTGGGTATCCACCACCACTAAACCATTGGCATTTTCGGCCAGAATATAAATCCCCTTAAGCTGCGCAATGGCAAAACCCAAGGGCGGAATATCGCCTTCGGCGAGGGCGTTTATATCACTGCGCGCTTCAGCAGAAGACGAAGCCGTTAAACGGCTATAAGCTGCTATTTGCTCATTCACCGGCAAGCTTGCGGCGTCGAACGACCTTGGCGCATAACCTCTTGGCGATGCTAGCGATGAATAACTCTGCCAATTATTACCCGCCTCACTCGGTGTTTCCGTCGGGGCAAACAATGCTTGCGTAGATGCAGCGGTCAAATCGAGTCCGGCTTGCACGGGCGAAGATGGCTGTGTTTCGGAGGCCATTAAACTTGCCGTGGATGTGGGCGCGCTCGCGGCCTCTGGGCGAATATCGGCCAAGGCTTTATGCAAACCGCGAAAGAGAAAATCGTGTACTAAACGTCCATCGCGAAAGCGCACCTCGTGCTTGGTCGGGTGCACATTAACATCCACCACCGCAGGATCTAACTCCAAATACAACACATAGGCAGGATGGCGGCCATGGTAGAGCACATCTTGATAAGCCTGCCGAATGGCATGGGTGACCAACTTATCTTTAATGGCGCGGCCATTCACAAAAAAGTGCTGTAAATCGGCCTGACTGCGCGAAAAAGTCGGCAATGCCACCCAACCCCACAGCCGCAAACCCGCGTGCTCGATATCCAAATGCAGGGTGCTCGCCATAAACGCGGGGCCGCAAATCTGCGCAACGCGACGCTCTTGCTCGGCTTGTGTTATCGCGGGCCGCCAACTGTGCACCACTCGGCCATTATTTTTAAGGCTAAAACCGACACCAAAACGCGACAACGCCAAGCGCTTGAGCACATCTTCAATGCGGCCATATTCGGTAACATCGGTGCGCAAAAACTTGCGTCGCGCGGGCGTATTAAAAAACAGGTCGCGCACCTCAACCGTGGTGCCTTGCGGATGAGCAGCGGGCGCCACCAAGGTTTGCATATCGCGCCCCTCGGCACGCACTGTCCACGCATGCTCGGCACGATGATGACAACTGGTCAACTCCAAGCGTGATACCGAGCTAATACTCGCCAAGGCTTCCCCTCGAAAACCCAAGGTGGCCACCGCTTCAAGATCATCTAAATCGTGAATCTTACTGGTGGCATGGCGCGCCAATGCCAGCGCAAGATCATCTTTATCAATACCCAAACCGTTGTCGCGTACGCGCATTAACTTAATGCCGCCGCCCTCAATCTCAACATCTAACTGGGTAGCACCAGCATCTAGACTGTTCTCTAACACCTCTTTAACCACCGAGGCAGGCCGTTCCACAACTTCGCCCGCCGCTATTTGGTTAGCCAAACGGGGGGATAGCAGATTGATTTCGGGCATAACACGGGCCTCAACTGGCAAACAAAAATGGGGGAATGAAGAGAGGAACAAGGGGCGGCAAATAAAGGCGCCAAATTCTATAGCAAACGATCAAAATTGATACCCAAGGACAGGGTTACAACTACAAACCCAAGCGGCAGAGCAAAACAAAAACAGCATCACAAAACGCGCAACCAACACGCTTGAAACATCAATTTCGGTCATACCAATTAAGTTACCAAAAATCGTATTTAAACGCCGCCAAACAATAAATCCCGCAGGCTACGAACACTAAAAATGTGATGAATCGACGATTTATTGGCTTTATATCAAGGTTTTCATTACGGAAAGAGTGTGCATAATGGTCAGGCCACATTTGCATTTATCCTACAAATTCAAATTAAAACCATCAAATCAGGGCATTGCCATGAATAAAAACATTTTACTTGTATCGCTGATTGTCTCTTGCGCGAGCGGCTGCGGCGGCGCTGCAACACCCAACTCAAGCAGCGCACCAACGTCCTCCAGTAGCGTCGCTATTTCTTCTACCAGCAGCACACCAATCTCTTCAAGCAGCGCACTTATATCTTCGAGTAGCCGTGCTCCGGTTTCGTCAATTAGCTCCCTCTCCAGCGCCCCTATGAGCAGCTCCAGCGCTAGCACAGCGGATAACTCGATGGCTTGTGCAGCGCTCGTTACCGATCAAAATACCAACTGGAATGAATCGGGACTCGCAAGCGACCAAGCGATTGTTAAATGCTTATCCGATACGCTCGGGAAACCGATTGGTTACGGCGAAATGGCGATGGGGGGTTACAACCCAGCGGGCGATAGTCACCTTGTTGTGATTAAGAAAAACACCGGCGTACTGCCCGAAAAACAATTTTTAGATGCCATCAACTCAACCGCGCACAACTGGATTGTGTTTGATAAAGATGATTACAAAAACGGCGGCGATATCGCCATGTACCGCCTTTATTGTGATGATGTAAAAGTCTTAACCGCACTCGGCGGCGCGAGTAAAGCCGAATGCCTTGATCACACGCTTTGGTGCTCAAATCGCGCTATCAGCGACGAAGCCGTGTGCAACAAAACCTTCTTCACCGAAAAACTCAACGACGCAACCCTGCCCATTCGTGCCGAAATGATTAATTCCAACACCACCATTGATGGTCGCGGCGCTAAAGCGCGCATTTTATTCCAAGGCTTTAGAGTCGGTGCCGATGCCGAGGGCGTCTCCACGGTTGCGGCGCAAAGTGTGATTATTACTCACATGCTTTTTCAAGGTGCGTTTCATGAGGAAGATCACGGTCTCGACCCTGATTTACTCCGCATTACCGGTGAATCACACGACATTTGGGTACACAAAAACAGCTTTAAATACAGCGGTGACTCGGCCTTTGACGTAAAAGTCGGAGCCTATGATGTAACTTTCTCGTTCAATAAAATTGTGGATGTTGTGCGCACCTCTTTACATGGCTCAACAGACGGTCGCGTGGTTAACGCCAACATCACGACCACCATGCATAACAACCTGTTTTTAACGTCAGAGGTGTTTCATGACACCGGGGCACCCGGCGATAAAGCGGCGGGCAGCACGGGCCGTCGCACACCCTTAATTCGCCGTGGCGTTTCACACTCATTCAATAACGTATTCTTCAACTACTACAAAGAGTTTGCCTCCGTGCGTGTAGGCGCAACTTTAATGATGGAAGACAACGTATTTCTGGCCAGCGACATCATCAAAAACCGCAAAAGCAATATCCAAGCGAGCTTTGACGAATGGCTAACAAACCTAACCAAAGGCATAGTTGACGATGGCGCCTTCAAAAGCACCAATGGTTTAGTGGCCTTTACTAAAGGAAACTGCGAAATCGACACAGCCTATAAAGGCCAATTACCTGCCTCAATAGGTGGCGTCGCGCGCGACTTAAAAGAAGACTACAGCGATAAGACTATGGCTGTGATTAACAAAAACCGCTTCAGTGCCGACCAAGACTTAATTGACTACGTAAAAGCGACCGCAGGCCATGATGGTCAATTGTCTTACTTATCACCCGCCGCGAAATCGCGCGCCCAAATCCTCGCGCTCCCGCGCACGCCCTGCATGTAGAATAACAACCCGCCCTGCATATAGAATGCGCCAAGCTGGCGAGTTACCAGTTTGATGATTCAGGCCGCTATTGAGCGGCCTTTTTTATGGGCAGAAATCCGGAACAACGCAACACCTCAATAAAAATTTAAGGCTCTTAAAATCAATGCTAAACCGCTCAAATCAATTCAATAAAAGTTATAACGACCAAGGCTATTTTTGTCTCCGGCAATACGTTGATGAGTTTGAAATAGCAAACCTACGAACAATAATCTTAAAATTCCACACGCAATGGATAGAAGACAACAAAAAGCTCTACAAAGAAGAAGCTTTTAACTCGTCTTTAATTACCGGCAGCGAGTATTTAGCCTACGACGATCGTTTAACGCTGTTTAATTTTATAAGCTCGCCCAAAATAATGGCGCTTATCGAGGCAGTGATACCGACTAAACCCGCGTTTATGAATACACAATTATTTTTTAATCCCGTCAACCCGCAGCTCAAAGACTTCTGGCATCGCGACTGCCAATACGACCACGATATAGAAGCACAAAAGCGCGTTATTCAAGACACTCAAGTCGTGCACCTGCGCGTACCTTTATTCGACGAACCCGGCATCGAACTTGTACCCGGCTCGCATAAGCGCTGGGACAACGAAGAAGAATTTAACGTGCGCCAAGAATTAAAAGGCCGATTAAGCAGCGACGTACTTTCGAGCGGCCAAAAAATCCCTTTAAATGCCGGTGACTTATTAGTTTTTTCGGCCGATATGATTCACCGTGGTTTATACGGCATGGATCGTTTAGCGCTGGACATTTTAATCTTCGACTCCGCCACCGATTATGCTGACTACGTCGACGACGATTGCCTACCCGATGCGCAGATGTTAAATAAAATTGCAGACCCCAGAATTTATTTAAATACGATTGAATTAAAAATGAGGTAGCTATTCAGCAACGAGCCAAAATGCAGTCGTGCGGTTATTCTCTGTACGTTGCCAGCGGTGAAATCGGTCGCTTTAATAAAGCCATCTTCATCCACATTAACGTGCGCTTTAAATCCGTAGGTGGTTTTTAATTTTCCATCGGCGGCCACTTTGACGCTGTAACCGGCCTCTGGATCTTGTGTGTTGTTGCCGTTAACACCTTTATTAGGGCGATTTCTTTGGGCTTGAATAACACTCGCATCGACGATGCTGATTTCTCCGCTTTTGATGTACAAGCCTTTTTCGCCGAGTTGATCATTAATTTCGATTAAGAGTTTTTCGCGTAAATTTTCCTTGTCTAGCGTATTTCTAAATCGCCACAGCGTGCTGTGATCGGGCACGTTATCGGCCAAGCTCAAGCCTGCAAAACGTCGAAATAATAAATCGCGGGCGAGTTGTTTTTCCAGTTGGCTATCGCTTAATCCATACCACGACTGCAGTAATAATGCTTTAAACATCATCAGGGGCGGCCATGCCAGTTCACCGCGTTTTTTGTTGTGGAACAAGTCGCTGATATGGTCAGGTTGACGGATTTCCATAGCCTCACTATCAAATGCAAGTGATGACACTTTTACTTGCGTACCCCAAATAACAACCTCTTCAACCTCAGAAGGGGCTTTCTCCGAGATTGCTTTCTCAGAAAGCACTTTGGTATCCGCGAATGCGGCGGTGCCGATGAAGCTCAAATAGCGAGCGCTAAGGCTGTGCGTGTGGCTTTTAACATGCTTCAACTTCCTTCTGTGATTCTTGTAAATGGTTCTTTAGGTAGCTACTTCTCAAGAGACTGTGCGCATCAGGCATCAGGCATCAGGCATCAGGCATCAAGTGATAATAATTATCAATGACATTTGCAAAGCAATCAATTTGTGCTAATTTGCCTGCAAATGAGAACCAATCTTATTTGTGTATTGTCCATATTTTCGTGTTATTCAAACGGGAGCGTTGATATGCGTGAAGTTGCGGTGGGCTGTAAAGCAAAGGTTAATGAAAGCCGAGAAGTGAAATTTGAGGATTTTCAGGATGAGTTATTTCAATTTCTTGCACGTCGGTTTGGCTCTATAGCCTTGGCTGAGCGAATTAAGCAAGAGATGAGCAAGCGTATCGCCGAGTCGGATATGTTGGCGTTAGTGGGCAACCCTAGCGTCTATTTGAGCAGTTACGGGGTGTCGCTAGGCGTGCAATATTTGCAAGAAGAACTGGGCGTGAGCCCGCATCACAAGGAGCTGTACTGATGGCTGAACCTAAAATGACAGCAGTAACAACTGAGGCGGCGGATTGCATTAACTGCTACCGCGAAGAATTATTAATTTATTTGGTGCAGCGGTTTGGTTCGCTCAATTTTGCGCAACGTGTGCTTTCTGAAACGCTACGGCGTTTGGATGATTGTGACGTTTTAAACTACGTGCCCAACCCGCATATTTATTTAATCGGCTATGCGCTGTCGCTAGGTATAGAGTTTATGCAGGCAGATATGAAAGAGGCTAAGCAAGCATCAAACGTAAAGGCGATTGCAAATGCTACTGCAGCCTTTGCCGAGAATGCTTTTACAAACAATTATATCCTCCAGGGACCGATCTCAGGAGGTGAGTTATGGCAACCGCAACCAGCATCTTCAGTGCATTGAGTGCGCGAGCTTATGCGCAGCAAAGCTGGCCTGAACTGGGTTTTCATGACCGTGCGGCGCGGTTGTTGGCTAGATTGTTGGGCGTTAATAACCCGGTGATGAATGATCCATTGTGGGAACGGGATTGCTTGGTGCGTAGCCAATGGTTTGATGCGCGCTGCCGCAGGTTTTTCACCTTGCACCCGCAGGGCATGTGTATTGATTTGGGTGCGGGTTTGAGTACGCGTTTTCATCGTCTCAGCGAAGCCGATGATTGGCCTCGCTTCAGCTGGGTGGATGTTGATTTGCCAGACGTTACTGCAATCAAAACAAAAGCCATTCCCAAGATTGATAACTATCAGCTTATTGCCGCCAATATCGTGCAGGATGATTGGTTGGCCGCAACCGGTTGGCACCCACATACGCCGCTAATCATCACGCTGGAGTCGGTGTTGTCTGATATGTCAATAGACGAAATTTATGCGGCGTTTTCAATTATCGCCAAGCACTGTACCGCCGCGAGTCAGATTGAAATTGTATTTGATTACCGAAGCCCAGCGCGCCGCTGGTATGAGTTTTTTGTCTATCGCCCACGCAACGGCGTAATGCTGAGCCTTGTCAGGGATATCGCTAATGTGGCCTTAACGCACAGCGAGTCATCTGCGTCATCGCTTAATACCGGCGCGGTCGCCTACGATGATTTTTTTGTGTGTTCAATCGCATCTTCTTGCCGGTAGCCTCTTTTCACAAACAAGTCCTAAACGGCTATTTTCCTTAACTCCAACTACAAGACTGTAAATTATGGCCTCTCAATCTATCGCTTATAACCCGCAAACCCTTAAACGTGAACTGCTTGAGCAATCTATTCATGAGTGGAGTCAAGCCCTTAAATCTGCACGCAATGCTTTATTTGGCCACGAATGGCCGCAAGCGGTTATGCAATATTGGCGCGCCTATCCTATGGCTGAGCAGTTGATAAAAGAGTCAACCTGTAAGAATTGTGCCGTTAAAGGTTATACCAGAACACTGACTGAACTTGCCTATGCCTTGAGAAAAAACCAGCAACAGGAAAAGCTATCCGCCGTTATTGAATTGGCAAAGCCAACCCTGCATACAGAGCTGTCATCCACGCTGGCACAGGAGCTGGTCGCAATTATGACTAATATTGCCTATGGCCCCATACAAGACATTGATGCATGGATGGACGGCTTATTTGCGATGGATAGCTCAATGAGTCATAGCGTGCACTAATATGCTCATTTTTCATGCATAGTGTTAGATAGTTAAATTTCGATAGTGTTTTGGCTCAGGGCTCTGCTTGCTATGAATATAATATCGCCGTCTTCTCTTATTGTGGGGAAGCAAAAACTTAATCTTCAGCTGGCAGAAATGGGAGCTTGGCACGTTCAATCATTGCCCTTACAAGCTTATATAGGTAAGCACGAGTTCGTTACTTGTCATATATGTAAAGACATTTCGTGTACTATTAGCAATTGTGTTTTTGATAATGATTTTTCTTCCTCGATTAAGTATGCCGCACCAACGGTATTATTAATTTTTGGTTTGAGTGGATACACAAACTTTAAATTAACCAGCGCTAATTTGAAGTGTACTGTACGGCCAGGTGATGTTTGGCTGATTAATGTAAATGATGATGAGCTTTTGCGTAACACGAGTGCAAAAGTGCATACAAAAATGTTGGTAGTGAAATACAGCATGGAACGTATTAATGCTGCATTTAAAGATTCTGATGAGTTCAAACTAGCACTGTCAAGAAATCAGATTTTACGGTTAGGGCACATGGTGTCGGTAAATCATTGGGTGTCTAGGCTAATTAACAACCCCATGAGTTCCGTGACAGATCGCTTGTTGGCCGAGGCAAGGGCACTAGAGTTAATTGCGCGCTGGATTACCCCTAATAATATAGATCCTGATGAAATAGCAGGGAATTCCGAAAATCCAAATCGTGAACAGCTGAATAATATTATTAATTTATTGGTTCGCGATTTGTCTAATCCTCCATCGCTAGAAGAGTTGGCACTCCATGCGGGAATGAGTCATACCCGTCTTAATCGGCAGTTCAAAAAAGCATTTGGCACTACGGTATTTGATTGGTTGCGCAGTTATCGTTTGGAGCGAGCCATGAGTTACCTAAAGGATGATCAGCGCTCAATTACCCAAATTGCGTTCCAGTGTGGATTCAGTAGTGCAAGTCATTTTGCGCAATTGTTCAAACGCCGTTATGGTTGTTCGCCAATTGAGTTTCGCCACAATTAATATTGTTCTTCGTAATCCTAACCCTTGGCATCGCTCTTTTTTTGATGTACTCCTGCTCTTTGGATGATGGCAGCAACATTTTTCCTTAAATACCATAGATTCCATCAAATACTGCTTTGATATGAAGCGAAATAACTGCGTTCGTAATTTGATGCGTAACAATCTGTTTTCACCGCACTTCTCATGCAAAAAAATTGACCTTACATTCCTTTTATCACTGAAAGCGTAATGATAGGTAATGGAGCTAGTTAAATGAATATGTCAGCAGGCAGTGAAATGCAGCCACCAAAATTATCAACACCTTTAGTGATTTTATTTTTTGCATTGATTTTAAATGCGGTTGGTCATGCATTTTTCACCATGACATTTCCCGCCCTTGGGCGAAAAATTGGCTTGGCCGATTTCCAAACTGGCA
This sequence comes from Marinagarivorans sp., assembly GCA_034519605.1. Classification (GTDB taxonomy): domain Bacteria; phylum Pseudomonadota; class Gammaproteobacteria; order Pseudomonadales; family Cellvibrionaceae; genus Marinagarivorans. Next base: position 20,071 of record JAXHOG010000033.1, on the reverse strand, counting down.
TGGTGCTTAGCCTTTCTGCATTGGTTATGACAGTAGCAGCACCTATTTGGGGAGCTGTTTGTGAACGCTGGGGGCGTCGTAATGTTATCGCCAAAGGTTTATTTGCCGCCTGTTTTTTTATTTTAATGTTGGCGATTGTGATTAATTTTCGGATAAATGGTGCCATTGGTTTAACGGGAGGTTTTATTTTAGTATTAACGACCCGCTTATTGCATGCAGCCACAACTGCTGGTGTATTGCCGGGTGCGCAAGCTGTGGTCGCAGATGTTACCAATCCGCAAATGCGCGTGAAAGGTATGGGGATGTTAGGCGCAGCATTTGGTTTAGGTACTTTGGGTGGCGGCGCAATTTCAGTGGCAACGGGCAGTGATTTTATTGTCGAAGGGTTTTTCGCTATTTCCGTTTTATTATTAATCGTTGCTGTAGCCTTATGGAAAAACTTGCCCGAAACAGGTTTGCATCAAAAAAGTATACAAACGAGCTCCCTCAAGTTATCGCAAGTATTGCCTTCGTTGCTGGTTACCTTAATTGGGCTCGCGGTTTATAGCTCTTTACAGCAGGTTACTGCGTTGCGTTTGCAGGATAGTTTTGCCATGAGCATTAATGACTCGGTGCGCTTTACCGGCGCGATTATGATGAGCTCAATGGGCGCAATGATTTTTGTGCAAAGCGTTGGTATCAGCGCGTTGACTTGGGCGCCCCAGCGCTTAATGCTATGCGGTGCAGCAATTGCAGCTGCGGCTATGTTGGTCGCAGCATTTGCGTCATCGCCCATTGTACTGTTGCTATCCATGATGTTTTTAGGTCTGGGTCTAGGTGCATTATTGCCGGGAAATTTGGCAATTCTGAGCTTGTCGGTTAATGCTGGGCAGCAGGCAAAAGTCGCGGGTATCAATGGTACTTGTCAAGGTATTGGCATGGCATTAGGGCCATTGATAGGTGTGACTATGCATCGTATTGCACCCAGTAGCGCATATCTCCTGAATGCAGTTTTACTGATAGTTATTATTGGATTGGTACTGTGGATAAAAGCGCGATTGAATACCAGTAACTAACCTTTGCTGCTGTGAATGCTGTTCTGAATTTTATTTAAATGCGAATGCTTTTCAAAAAAGTTCTAAAAATAACATTATCGTGTTCTTGCCCTGATAGCTTGGCATCTCTTTCACCATTAGCATGCTAGTCTCTAATACAGTCATGGGGACGCTAACAATGAACAAAGAAATACTACCCAAATTTTTGCTGGGTTTGTGTGCGGCAAGTGGTCTGTCTATAAGCGACTTAGCGCTGGCAGCCGATGATACTAAAATTAAATCGCTAGACAAAGTAGTGGTCAATGCACGCTATTGGGATGAGTCTGCAGATAAAGTACCCGAAAGCTTGACCGTAATAGAAGGCTCCGAACTGGATAAACATGGACTTGTTCTGCTGGAAACCAAAATTCCGAATATCACTATTGAGCGCTCATCAGTTCAAACTCGCATTGTGAGCAGAGGTGTGTCAGGTATTGATACTGGTTTGCAAGATCCGCTGGCATATTACGTAAACGGCGTAGCGTTGCCGCAGGGCGGGAATCAGTTACCACAGTTAGTCGATATTGATCAGCTTGAATTTTTGAAGGGCCCGCAAGGTTCTTTATACGGCCGCAACTCAGAAGCCGGTTTGCTAAAAATCACTACAAGTGCACCCAGTTTTACTCCACAATTCTCAGCAAGTTTAAGTACAAGTCTTGTGGATGGTGCAGATGGAAATGCACCGGGTAATATTGCAAGCGTGCGCGCATCAGATGCATTAATCGATAAAAGCCTGGCGGGATCAATAGCTGTTCGCGTCGAAGATTCTCAAGGCGCTTATCATAACCTTGCAGAGGGTCATAACGATGGCGGCGAAGTAAAAAGCTGGACAATTTCAACTGGGCTACGTTTTGATTCGCAAGTCAGTACACTCATCGATTTCCGCAGTCTTATTGAGCAGAAAGATACTGGTAAAAGCCGCATGCGCTTCAATAGCGGTAATTTTGCTACTGATCGCTTCACCACACATTACAATTCCGCGACCTTTGATGACAGCAAGTCTGCAATTCATTCTTTAAAAATCGAGCATGCTTTTGAAGGTTTTGATTTTACGTCAACGACAGGTTATACAGATTATCACCGTGAATTTCAGGCTGATTTAGATTCATTCACATTACCATCGCCAGAAACTTTGATGAATATGAATGACGCTATGGCATCTCAAGAGTTGCGATTGTCGTCAAATGGTGAGGGTAGTTGGCGTTGGCTTATGGGTGTTTATGTATTCAGACAAACTACTGATATTGATTTTCGCATCGGTGCACCGCGAGCAACACGTATTACCGATATTGATCATAACGGTGCAGCACTTTTTGGTCAGCTAGAGTTTTTGTTTACAGATAAACTCGCACTAACACTTGGCACGCGGGTGGAAGAAAGTCGTCAAACAGGGGCGCAACGTTACGCGTTAATGAATATAACGGCACGTTACGAAGCTGATGTTAATGCAACTCAACATCTTCCAAAAGTAACCCTAGATTACACGTTAAGCGATAAGAGCATTGCGTATCTATCGCTGGCAAAAGGCTATCTGCCCGGCGGTTATAATTATGCGTTTGCGAACAAGGTTAATAATTTTACCTACGAACCTGAAGCAAGTGACAACCTTGAGCTTGGTTATAAAGTTAAGAATGAAAGGCTGAGCCTCAATGTAGCTGCATTTTTTATCAACACTCAGGATAAGCAAATTGTTGATGTTGAGCCCGGTAATGTTCAACGTATTTCTAATGCTGCCGAAACCCAAAGTTATGGCGTGGAATTAGCGCTAGATTATCAATTCACCTCAGTAATTAGCGGCTATGCAACGCTCGGTACGCAACGCGCAACTGCAAACGAATATGTACGCAATGTTGTTGTTGGGGGAGCGCTGGCAAGCATTAATCTGGCCGATAACGAACTGCCTATGGCACCCAGCGAAACTTACGCATTTGGCTTGAAATATCGCACAAGCCCCACCGGATTATTTGGTCGTATTGGTGTGAATGGCGCGAGCCGGTATTACTTTGATTCATTCAATAAAATTGAACAACCAGATTACAAAAAGCTTGAAGCGGAAGTGGGCTATCAATTTAAAAAAGTGAATGTATCGCTGGCCGGTATGAATCTTACTGATGAGGAAATTTATAGCCGCGCCATAAATCTACCCACGGGAGTTCTGGTTGAAGATGCATCGCCGCGCACAATTACGCTCAATATATCTGCAAACTGGTAATTAATGATGGAAATACGCCTACGCGAAAACTGCCCCGAAAGCGAGCGCCTGTTTGATATGGTTTTAGGGCCAGTGCGCTGGAATTTATTACAAATAGGATTTGAGTGGGGAATTTTTGATATCTTGCAACGGCGTAAATCTGTTACTCAGGTTGCAGTGGAGCTGAGTTTTAAGCCGGATAAAACCACGCTACTCTTAGACGCCCTAACCAGCCTTGGCTTCATCAATAAGTGCGGGGTAGATTACCAATTAAATCCGGCCATGGCACCGATGCTCTTGAGTGATAGCCCAACATCTATGCGTCAAATGCTGCTGCATTTGCATAAAGTTCGCCACGCAACCTTGGACAATCTGAAAGACATTTTGGTAACCGGAAATTCAAATCATATTTCCGCCAATTTTTCAAAACCAGATTTTTGGGATCAGGCATTTATTAATCTTCGCTCGTTCCACTCCAGCCTGAGTAATCAGATTGCGGCGGATATTTTGCACCAATTACCGCAGTGGCGGCGGGTGAGCAGCGTATTAGATATTGGCGCTGGCTCTGAATGTCTGGCGAAAACTCTTGTAGCGGAGAAGCCAGCATTATCTGTAACCATTTTTGATTTGCCGCCTTGTGCTGCACGCATACAGCAGGCCTTATTGAAACAAGATTGCGAGCGTATCGTAGTCATCCCTGGCGATTATAATGTGGATGAAATAGGGAAAGGCTATGATCTGATTTGGGCATCCATGTCACTCTATTTTGCGAAAGATATTAATTTTCTTTTAAAAAATATTCGCGCAGCCCTAAATGCTAATGGTGTATTTGTCAGCTTACATGAAGGGCTTTATGAAGAACGTACTAAACCAGAAAAGCATGTTGTAGGGCGTTTTGTTCCCGCATTAAATGGCAGCAACTTTTCTTTTGAAAAAGGTTTTATTGCAGAGCGTTTGCGTGCTGCAGGTTTTAGTAAGGTAGAAAGCCAAACCTTGATAACACCCTACGGAAATATGGATTTAGATATAGCATTATTGTGACAATCCGCCACAAAAACTCTCACTAACTGATGTTACGCAGCCCGCAAAAGCTGAAGCTCCTCGTAAGCTTGGCGGGTTGCCCTAATAAGCAATTTTGTCCGTAATGCAAAATGATTGACCTTGTGTTTTATTTTTAAACATTCCAGCTTAAAAACTGCATAAATGGCCATAAAAACGTGGTTGTTTTGGGTGGTCTTAGTGCGTGTCGGCGACTTCGCCAAACCCGCATTACTCTTTAATGATTTATGAAACACTTCCACTTTCCATCGTTTTTGATAGATCGCTGTAATGTCATCGCCGCTGCACGTTAAATCACTGCACGCCAGATTTAACAACCCCGTACTGCCGTCTTTGTTTGTAAAGACCTGTCGAACTAAAAGCACCTCGCGGGCGTAACCTTTTAGCCAACCGCGTACGGCGTGTTTATCGGATAATGCCAATATTTCTATTCGTACAAAGCGACCTTGTCGTTTGTCTTCTTCGCTTAATGCAATCAGTCGATTATTTTTTAAAGCGGCCACAAAATGTTTTTTTGCTTTTGTAATATGCTCAAAATTTTCGACCGCACTAAACCAGCTATCCATCAAAATATACTGGAATTTAAGCTGATTTTTAACGCAGGTGGTGATCATCTCACGCATTAATTCGTTTTTGGTTATGTCGCTTGCGCGTTTAAGTTGCCGTGTTTTGATATCGCAAAATTGTACCGATTTACGGATCACTTCAAACGCAACTGGTATGGCAGTATCGCCACTGTAATACAGCGCGTTGAGTAAATTAATTCCGCGCACATTGCGCCCACTCACGTGATCAAAATGCCAGCACATAATGTCGTTTTCATCGGTCCATGCTTTTTCTTGGATAGTGTCATCAAAAATTAAAACTCCGTCGGTTTGTTCGATTTGGCGCACCGTGGATTTCACTTGCCGCCATAAATCTTGTGAGCTGTATTCTCGCTCGGATAAAAAACGTGTGACACGATCATGGCTAACATCGCCATCGACCATGGCAGAAAGCCCAGTCGCGGTGGCTTGCCCAAAGGTGCTGAGTAAATAATCGGTGTAGAGTTCTAGGTCGGCTTTTTTCATGCGTGCAGGGTAGCAAAATTGGCTGCGGGGTGCGTAACATCAGTTATAATTCCCGAATGAAAAATGACGCTAGACAATTATCAACAGAAAATAAACATCAGCTACGAAAAATAGCTGTTCAGCGTGTGCTGGATGGTGAAAAAGCGGCTGCGGTTGCTCGTAGCTATGGTCTTGGCGACCGAACAATATATGTTTGGATGAAAAAATATAGAGAAGAAGGATTTGATGGCCTTGAGCCCATTGAACGAACAGGAAGAAATCGAAAATTATCTGATGTTGAGGAGCAGGAAGTTAAGCGGTGGATATTGGGTGGCGATCCGCGTCAACATGGTTTTGATTTTGGCTTATGGACGCGTCAAATAGTTTCAAATTTAATTGCGGATCGTTTCGGTATTGATTTATCAGTTACATCGACAGGTGAATTACTTCATCGATTAGATTTAACGCCGCAAAAACCATTGCGCAGAGCTTATGAGCGTGATGAGGAAGCGGTTGCAGAGTGGAAAGAAAAAGAATACCCAGAAATTCTAAAAGAAGCTAAAAAACAAGGTGCAAACATCTTTTGGTTGGATGAAGCATCGATCCGATCAGACGATCCATTACAGCGAACATGGGGCCTAAAAGGTCAAACACCTGTTGTCAAAACAAGCGGTCAGCGACAAAGAATTAATGCTATTTCGGCATTATCGAATAGTGGTGGTTTTTGGTATCACGTCTACGCAGGTAGTTTTAATGCTGATAAATTCATTTCGTGCTTAAAAGATTTTTTAAAAGGCAGAAAAAAACCAGTATTTATAATTACAGATGGTCATCCGGTGCACAAAGCCAAAAAAGTTAAAGATTTCATCAAAGAAAACGAAACCAAGATAAAGCTGTATTTGCTACCCCCATATGCACCTGATTTAAATCCTGATGAGCTAGTTTGGAATCAGATGCGTAATATAGGGACATCAAAAAAGCCACTTAAAAAAGGCGAATCATTAATTAATAGAGCCATCGCCGATTTGGAGCTAATTAAAAACAATAAAAAATTAGTTAAGTCTTTTTTTAATGAATCAAATGTACGCTTTGCTGCCGCCTAGGTAGTATATGATGTTTCTTTTCGTCAGCTCGCAATTTTGCTAGCGGCTTCCTCCAGACCTTACCTCGCGGTAACGCCCTTGCCATTCGCTAGTAGTTAACGTTTAATAAACTGCGTTAAACGGTGATCTTCCTACAGAGGACTTTCACCTCATAAGTTCATGCCCATGCTGGGCGTACACAAAGCATGAGCCGCCGAGGTAATTGTTGGGATAATGCACCCATGGAACGATTTTTTAGATCGTTTAAAACCGAGCGTATGCCACGTTTAGGCTATGAAACGTTTGAGGATGCCGAGGCGGATGTGAACCACTATATTGATTATTATTACAACGCCCGACGCCCCCACAAACACAACAACGGCTTGCCACCTATAGCCGCTGAAAAACGGCAAGCTATCATCAACCAACAACATAACGCGGCCTAAGATAATTATCCGCCTATAAAATTGTCCGGTTTTTGTTGACCACTACACTGCGCCACCGGCGTGCTTGTGCCACTGACAACTTCATCAATAATGGCTTTATCGTCGTAAATGTATTCGATATCACCACGGTCGCTACCGATATGGCGAATGCGCATACCGGCATAGTTGTAATGGTAATAACCCTGAGTTTGTTAAATGTAGAGTGTGTGGTGCCGCTTTAAAACCCGCTGCCTAATTTAAAAACCAAACCAAAAAATAAAAAAACCTCGCACTGCGAGGTTTTTGGCTGAATGTGGTTATTTCACTTAAATATGCAATTCAACTTTCAGCTAGCGTTGATAATTTTGGCTTTTCTTTTTGATGAGTACCTGTCCCCGCATTGACATAGGTTGCTCTAAATACAAATGATCTGGCGTACCTTTGCGTAAACGGTTGCAAATTTTGCGGCCGTATAATTGCGTGATGTTATTTTTTGTATCGTAAAGCGGCACCACAATCGAACCATTTAAATGCTCGTGACCACTTGCACGCAACACACCTAATCTTGCAAGCGCCCACGCTGTTGCGCGCCATCCGCACGGCGCTTGTGTGGTAATTGATACGCTAACGTGCGATTGGCAAAGCCTAAATTAAACGTAGAAATTAATTCAGGATGATCGAGGCCGCGCGATTTTAAATAGTCCAACGCTTCCGGCGATTGCACTAACGTATTGCGGTAAAACTCAACAACGCGAGCCAATAATTCTTGATCGTCCGCATCGGTAGACATTGGCAAGCTTGGCGTGGCGCAAACAGCATTGGCAACTAAGGAGGAAGGTATCAAACCAAGTTCACGCTGAAGCACCTCTGCCGCACGCCTGAAACTCACGCGCTCGGTTTGCATGTACCAATCGATATTGGAACCGCCGACACCGCAACCCAAACAATTGAACAGGTTTTTGACTGGCGTAATTTTACACGATGGGGTTTTCTCTTTATGGAATGGACAGCACAGAGCAAAATCCTTACCCGACTTTTCCAGCGCATAGCCTTGGCTTTCGGCTAAACGCACTAAAGACACTTCGGCTTTGATGCGTTCGATAATGTCCGTTGGAATTCGCGCCATAACCTCACCTTTTGTGAAAATATTTTTAATGATGCATCTATGCTTGATAATCTAGCTCGATCATCCTATTATGTCAATCATGAAGAAGATAAAAACAAGCATTAGCACGTGGAAAACTCAAAGAAAATAAGCCAGTATTGATTTAATTCCTCAATTAACAAGACAGAGATGCTGGAAATGACTGACGTGCTTGATGGCTTTTCAAACCGCCTACGTGATTTGCGGAAACAAAAAAACATTTCGCAGACCGAGTTAGGACTATTAGCCGGTTTGCATTACACCCACATTGGCCGCTTTGAACGCGGCTCCTCTCGTCCTAGTGGGGATACGCTTAAGCGATTGTCTGATGCACTAGGCGTCAGTATCGACTACTTACTTGAGGGGACAACCAACGAGGCAGCCAAGGCTAAGTTTGAAGATCGTGAGCTATTGCAGCAATTTCAAGAAGTAGAACGGCTGCCCGAAGAAGACAAGCACGTCATCAAGAAACTGCTCGACGCATTCTTGACTAAGAAACACTTACAAGCATTAGCGCGCTGAGGTGAGACCATGACTACACTGGAACTCAAATTAGATTTACCCACTCGCTTTGCACGCGAAGCACAAGCAGCAGGATTATTAACCCCAGAAAGTATCAAGCTGTTACTACAAGATGCTTTACGCCGTCGTGCAGGGGAAGCGTTGATAAATGCCGCCAACAATGCCGCACTCGCGGGTGGCGAAGAACCTTCGTTAGATGACTTAGTGGACGATGTAAAAGCCGTGCGCATTGCACGCAAGGCAAAGAGAAATGTTGAATGAAGGTTGTGCTCGACAGTAACGTGGTGTTGTCTGGTTTTTTATGGTCAGGGCTTTGCACGCAGTTTTTTGAATTGGCTAATGCGGGTGTTATTGAGCCTTACACCAGTCGCGAGTTACTTGATGAAATTAATGACGTTTTGCATCGCCCCAAGCACGCACAAAACGTAGCTCGCACAGGCTTTACCGCTAAACAGTTGGTGAGCCAATACCAACGGTTTGCGAAGCGAATTCCTGCACAAAAATTTACGCAACAAATTTGCCGTGACGCAGACGACGATGATGTACTCGCCTGCGCTCTCGCAGCAAAGGCCAGCATGATCATCACTGGCGACAAGGATTTATTAGTTTTGCACCCTTGGCGGGGCATCCACATTTTAAAACCATTTGAAGCACTGCAACGACTGACCGTTAGCAATAAATAAAACCCTAAACCTCAGCTGCTAAAGCTAAAAATAAGCAGCTGAGGTTTGGGGCTTCTGTTTTTATTTGGTTAAAAAATAATTACTTCGGCGTATTAACTTCCAAACTTTTACAATGGAAATGAGATAGAAACTTTATCTTGATCGCAAGTAAAGCCCTCCTCAGCTCTATTGTGTGGAGTCGCGGGAGAAACCCAATGCCTGAGACCTTTCTCACTAGCTATTAATGTTTTTAAATCGCTAGTAAGAGGCTTGCTCATGGAAACAACTTGACGCACCTTAGTCCAACCTTCTGATATTTCAGAAATTGAATTGCCATTAGCTATGGCAAGCTGAGCTGACTTTTCAATTATTGAAGATAAAATTGTTATCGACATTTTTACTGCCCTAAAGGAACTTCACGAATCAATTTAAGATTGTTTTGGTAATTACGGATAAAAAATTGCTCTCCGTTGCCAGGACCTAGAGTAGGGTTCGCTTTTGTAACCCCTGTGGGCACGTTAACTGTTTTAACAACTTCATACTCACCAACTTTTGGCCTAAAACCAAATTCAGGATGTGGTTTTACTTGCAGACTTTCAAACAAAACAGAACGACTCCCGCCTGAAGCCTCTAACGTTGTAGCTGATGTGTAGTAAGAGGATTGACCAGGTAAACCGCCAAATACTCTATCGCCTGTATTTAATGTCGTCATACTCCATTCATCTGCTGCATATCCCCAACGAACTTGATCAGATCTAGCTAAATGCGTAGAAAACCCAGATGACTCACGAGCAGCAGCACTTTCAGCAATATTTGCTTCAATTCTTGCTCTCGTTGCAGACATACCACTGTTTGTAGCATTACTCCAACTCCCTACAGCCCCAATCTGCCGCTGAAATCTATTAGGTCCTGGCTCCATAGCATTGTTAGCGACAGTCACCGCAGCCTGCTTAGCCTTCCCAACCACAGACTCAGCCATTTTACCCAGCTGATTTCCACCGACAACAATACCACGTGCGACCGTTACACTGGCTGTAGCCCCTGTACTTGCCACAGCCTTTGCCGCATTAACGGTTTTCATCGCTGCTGAAGCTGTTGCGCTAAGCACCTGTTTGCCACCAAGAGTGCTTACACCTCCGGTGCCAACTTGACCAAAGAATCCCGTCCATTGGCCAATCGCGGAGGCATCACCTCGCGCCACTCCACTGTAGGTATCTGCAAGACCTTGCGTTACTTGAGCACGGGCTTCTGCACTGGTCGCAAGAGCCTTAACCCCATGCGCCATATTCGCCATACCCTGATAATCTGCGCCCGTTTGCTGTGCAGCTAGATTACCAATGGAATCAGGAACAAACCCCGAATAACTTGCGGCCAAAATGGCTTGGTTTTCTACATAGTTAGCGGTATTGGCGACGCCAGCACCCGCTTCTAATAATCCCGCACCAACGCCCACCATAGCGGCAGTGGCAGCCTCTAAGAATCCATCGGTTTGACCTTGGTTATCCAGATAGCCCCGTGCGCCATCCGCCAGTGATTCAATGCCTTTTTGCACATATTCAAAAACAATATGCCCCGACGGATCCGTGTAAAAAGTCGGATTCCCATAGGCATACAAATACCGATTCAAACTCGGCGCCGCTGTCCCTTCACCCAAATAGGTATCCTGCGTCAGGAACCTTGCCGAATCTGGGTCGTAGAACCGCGCCTTCATATAAATCAGGCCGGTTTCGGTATCGTGCTCGTGCCCGGTAAATACCTGCCGGTTAACCGATTCGCCTTCTTGACGAGTTATCGCGCCAAATGGATCGACCTCGTAAGCCACTTGGTTTTCGCCTGCCGGGGTACTTAAGTTAGCCGTGGTGCCCAAATTACTGTAGTGATAAAACTGCTCACCTTCGGCCGTTTTCAAACTGAGTAAACGATCACCGTAACGGTAATGCGCCACCGGCGTGCTTGTGCCACTGACCACTACATCAATAATGGCTTTATCGTCGTAAATGTATTCGATATCACCACGGTCGCTACCGATATGGCGAATGCGCATACCAGCATAGCTGTAATGGTAATAACCCTGAGTTTGTTAAATGTAGAGTGTGTGGTGCCGCTTTAAAACCCGCCGTCTAGACACTGTTGATTAACAGTGGTTATTTTTAAATCTGGTTTTGTGTTCAGTGACAACGTTTACTCCCGCAATCGCATGTACTTTAGGCCAGCGTACATGCCCAAAAAGGGCCATAAAAGTGAGAGCCATTTTTTAGGCCTATAAACGTCAGAATAAAACCAAAAAAATCAACGCCAGGAGAAAAATCATGATGGATAAAAACTGGTGCAAGCTTGCATCTCAATGGCTAATGGCCATTACCTTTTGTGTTTTAGCGGGCTGCACAGGTGATCCGCTTAATCCCCCTCAATCGAGCGCTTCGAGCAGTTTAAATACGAGCAGCAGCTCTAATAGTTCTAGCGCTCCCAAGAATTCCAGCAGCGCAAAAAGCTCAAGCGCCTCGGTAAGCTCGAGTAGCAACGCTACAGTAAGACCGTTTATTACTACTTGGAAAACAGATGTCGGTGCCGAGGAGTTGAACAATCAAATTTTGATTCGCACCAAAGGCGATAACATTAATTACGATATTGATTGGGGTGACGGCACGGTTGAACGCAACATAACCACCGAGAGACTTACCCACGACTACACAGTCCCAGGGACTTACAGGGTATCTATCACGGGTGAATTCCCACAGCTTTTCTTTAGCTGGTTAGGTGGTGGTTCGGCCATCGATGTATGGCAAGATTCTTTTGACCAAAACGCTCGTTATAGCCACAAGCTCATGAGCGTAGAGCAGTGGGGAGACATTCAATGGCAATCCATGGATCAGTTTTTTGTCGACTGCGTTAATGTTGTAATCAACGCCACCGATACACCCGATTTATCGCACGTCACTTCCATGTCTTACATGTTCTATGGCGCGAAAGCTTTTAATCAAGATCTGAGTGCTTGGGACGTTTCTGGGGTTACGAATATGTCGTGGATGTTTGCTGGCGCCACAGCTTTTAATCAAGACCTCAGCGCTTGGGATGTTTCTTCTGTGATTGATATGGGATACATGTTTGCTGAAGCCACGGCCTTTAATGGAGATATAAGCACTTGGGATGTTTCTTCTGTGATTGATATGGGAGGCATGTTTGCTGATACCACGGCCTTTAATCAAGACCTCAGCAAATGGGATGTTTCTTCTGTGACTGATATGTCCGGCATGTTTCATGACGCTACAGCCTTTAATCAAGACCTTAGCAGGTGGAATGTAACTTCGGTCACCTTTATGCAGTCAATGTTTGCGGGCACCACAGCCTTCAATCAAGACCTGAGCAAGTGGGATGTTTCTTCGGTATTTTATATGTATTCAATGTTTGATGGCGCCACAGCCTTCAATCAAAACCTGAGCAAGTGGAATGTTTCTTCTGTGGTTAATATGAATGAAATGTTCAATGATGCGATTTCCTTCAATCAAAACCTCAGCGAGTGGGATGTTTCTTCGGTATCGCAGATGGTCGGCATGTTTTCTGGCGCCACAGCCTTCAATCAAGACCTGAGCAAGTGGGATGTTTCTTCGGTCGGGCTTATGAGAGGTATGTTTTCTAACGCCACAGCCTTTAACCAAAACATCGGCGGTTGGAATGTTTCTTCTGTTACGGATATGAGCAGCATGTTTGCTGGCGCGGCCGCTTTTAACCAATATCTAAGCCAGTGGAATGTTTCTTCTGTTACGGATATGAGCAGCATGTTTGCTGGCGCCACAGCTTTCAATCAAGCCCTCGGTGCTTGGGATGTGTCTGCGGTGACGGATATGCGCAGCATGTTTGATGGCGCCACAGTCTTCAATCATGACCTCAGCGCTTGGGATGTTTCTGCGGTTAAGTTTATGGAGCGAATATTGAGCGGTTCCCTCTCCACCGCTAACTACGATGCGCTGCTGATAGGTTGGAGCCAAAAAACATTACAAGCTAACGTCAACTTTAGCGCTGGCACGTCGACATACTCGAGAGCAGCACAAACCGCTAAAGAGGCTTTAAAAAATAACCACGGGTGGCGCGTTACTGATGGCGGGCCGAATGTAAGGCCTATACCGCCTGTCGACACAGTCAGACCGTTTATTACCACGTGGAAAACAGATTCCGAGAAATGGCCTAATCACACTGAAATTTTAATCCGCACCAAAGGCGATAACCTTAATTACGATATTGATTGGGGTGACGGCACTTTTGATTACAACGTAACCACCGAGAGAGTTAAGCACACCTACCGACTGCCGGGCACTTACACGGTATCCATCACCGGTGAATTCCCGCAGCTTTACAACGGATTTTTGTTTAACGACCCTGAATCCGAGCGGGCTGAGGGGTTGGATGACGCTTTTTGGGGCTATAGCCACAAGTTAATGAGCGTGGAGCAATGGGGAGACATTCAATGGAAGTCCATGAATCGGTTTTTTACCGAATGCCATAACGTTGTGCTAAACGCCACCGATACGCCCGACTTATCTCGTGTCACCTCTATGTCTTATATGTTCTTTGACGCACAGGCCTTCAACCAAGATATCAGTGCTTGGGATGTATCTTCGGTGACCGATATGAGTTTTATGTTTAATTACGCTCCAGCCTTCAATCAAGATCTGAGTGCTTGGGACGTTTCTGCGGTTACGAATATGGGTGCAATGTTTGCTGGCGCCACAGCCTTCAACCAAGACCTCAGCGCTTGGGATGTGTCTTCTGTGATTGAGATGGGATCCATGTTTTCTCGCGCCACAGCCTTCAATGGAGATATAAGCACTTGGGATGTGTCTTCTGTGATTGAGATGGGATCCATGTTTGCTGACGCCACAGCCTTCAATGGAGATATAAGCACTTGGGATGTGTCTTCTGTGATAGTTATGCAATCGATGTTTTTGGGCGCCACAGCCTTCAATCAAAACCTCAGCGAGTGGGATGTTTCTTCTGTGGTTAATATGAGTGATATGTTTTATGGCGCCACAGCCTTCAATCAAGACATCAGTGCTTGGGATGTCTCTGCGGTGACGGGTATGAGCCAAATGTTTAATGACGCCAAAGCTTTTAATCAAGACCTCAGCGAGTGGGATGTTTCTGCTGTGCTGGAGATGAACGATATGTTCAAGGATGCGATCTCCTTCAATCAAGACCTCAGCGCTTGGGATGTTTCTGCTGTGCTGGAGATGAACAATATGTTTAGCGGTTCGCTATCCACCACTAATTACGATGCATTGCTGATAGGTTGGAGCCAACAACAATTACAAGCTGGCGTCGACTTTGGCGCTGGCACGTCGAAATATTCAAGTGCAGCAAAAAGCGCTCGAGATGTTTTGACCAGTAAGTACAAGTGGCACATTACCGATGGCGGCCTGAACTAGGCGCTTTACCTACAGCAGCGAGGCTAAAAATAGCCTCGCTGTTTTTTTTTGCGGTAACTCAAGAATAAAAACCAAAAAAATCAACGCTAGGAGGAAAATCATGACGGATAAAAACTGGTGCAAGCTTGCATCTCAATGGCTAATGGCCATTACTTTTTGTGTTTTAGCGGGCTGCACAGGTGATACACCGCAATCGAGCGCTTCTAACAGCTCAAATAGTACAAGCTCAAGCAGCGACGCTACAGCCAAACCGTTTATTACCACCTAGAAAACCGATAACGAAGGGACATCCGGGGCTAATGAATGGCCTAGGGCGCCTGTCCTCGCAGTTAATGAACTATGGGTAGCTGTTGTCGGAGAAATGCGTGAACGAAAGACCTGACCCCGTGCTTCTTGCTTCTGCTGGCACTTCACTCAAATGGAGCTACATATTGAACCTGGGCCTCAGCGCCTAGCTCCTGCTTCAAACGCTCATAAAGCACATGCCCTTGCTGATTGAAAAGACGGCGTGACACTTCATCCGGGAACCCAACCAGAGTACCGTCTTCTGGACTCAGTGCAGCGTCATATTCATCAGCCCATGCCATAAGATCAGTTTTGAGCTGCACGGATATTGCAAGGTCGTCTGGATCAATCTCTCCAACATCATCCTCATCCCATAGAGGAAGACATCCATAGTCAGCCATTAGCTTTATCGTTTGCATTACTTAATCCTTGCAGGGTTTGCCCCAACAATAAAACCGTTGTTCGACACGGTGACTGCGACGTGATGACGGGTGTCGTTGTAGATCACCTCGTAAATGGGGCGGCCAGTTCCACGACCCTGATATCCGATTATTTTCCCGCGCTCAACAGCAGTTATTACCAAGTCCGATATCTGATCCACATGAACTCCGCGCTTTGCAAAATCATCAGCATGGCGCATTACATGAGCCAAACCAGCATCAGCCGTCCCCGTTTCCAAGAACGCCAATTGCCCTCCTGAAGTCCGACGAATATCAACAATATTTGCAGGGTTGTGCTTAATGCCGTTGCTTGAAAGTTCTTTCAAATAATCGGCCCGCTGCAAGCCACGAAGCTCATCAAGGTACTGCGCATGCTGAGCGATATTTCGAGCGCCTCCCCTGTTTGCCGCATCACTCCAACTCACCGCAGCCTGCTTAGCCTTCCCAACCACAGACTCAGCCATTTTACCCAGCTGATTTCCACCGGCAACAATACCACGTGCGACCGTTACACTGGCTGTAGCCCCTGTACTTGCCACAGCCTTTGCCGCATTAACGGTTTTAGCCGCTGCTGAAGCTGTTGCGCTAAGCACCTGCTTGCCACCAAGACTGCTTACACCTCCGGTGCCAACTTGACCAAAGAATCCCGTCCATTGGCCAATCGCGGAGGCATCACCTCGCGCCACTTCACTGTAGGTATCTGCAAGACCTTGCGTTACTGGAGCACGGGCATCTGCACTGGTCGCAAGAGCCTTAACCCCCATGCGCCATATTCGCCATACCCTGATAATCTGCGCCCGTTTGCTGTGCAGCTAGATTACCAGTGGAATCAGGAACAAACCCCGAATAACTTGCGGCCAAAATCGCTTGGTTTTCTACATAGTTAGCGGTATTGGCGACGCCTTTACCCGCTTCTAATAATCCCGCACCAACGCCCACCATAGCGGCAGTGGCGGTCTACTAGAGTAAGGTGGCTATAAAACTCATCCCCACGCTCCGCGTGAACGAGAAATTTTAATCGGCTATACAACCTAAAAAATTAAAACTGATACCCCATACCCAAATAAAACCGCATCGCACTGATCTGCCATGCATAATTTTGACACGTTGTTAACTGCCTTTAAATACCACATCAGGGTGCGAGCAACAATTAATGCCTACATCTGGTTTGGCTGCCGTCGACATCTTGCATTTGCGACCACGCGCTTTGGCGTGGTCATAAATAAATATGAAGCAATGTCTACACCTAGTGTCAATCAGCCCTAAAGACATTATGTGCAAAATGATGATGCAGCAATAGTGATGGGTTTTATTTGGGTATGTAGTTTTAATTTTTAGTTGTATAACCGATTCGCTTCGCCGTGAGACATAACCGCGCCCAGTGGGGCACGCATATTGGTATACGGCAACATGAAAACCGAAGCGACACGGCACGGACATGGGTATATTTTGTTCAGCCCCAATGTCTAGCTGCATGCTCATCACTCTGGCATGAATAAATGCTGATATTTTGCGGTCGACTACCCATCACGAACAATAGCGCATTAACCCAGCACAACTTCATGGCGGCTTCGCCAGAGCAATACGGCTCAACAACAACATGCGAAGCCAGCGCCAGAACAATCGCTTTAGCTGAAACTGGCTGCGATATCAGGCTGAAATATCGCTTTCAGCATGCGCGTACGCTGATAGCTTCGGCTTGCGGCAGGCCGTATTTGAAGAACTTTCAGCAGCGACTACTGAAATGATATTAATCACGGCGAGAAACTGGCCAGCGTATGGCTTTGTTTAACGTGCTGACATCATGCTGTCACCGCTGCGCTCGTTACAGCGCCAGATAAATGTCGAGCTGTGCTGCTGTTAACGCAGCAAATGGCCCGCTAACGGCAGCGTAAACAGCGATAATCGCTGGCATTTGGCGAAAGGCAAACTACTGTAGAGATTAGCTAATGCAAGCGATACAACCGGATGTCTTCGCCATGGATGAGATGATGTTGAAGCTGCAGCCAGCTCCGTGCGTATGATGCTGGCATGAGCTGATGAGCAGAAGACACTGCGAAAATAGTGTCACGCCTCGGCAAGAACATGTGCTTTATGAGCGTTTGGCAAGGCGCTGAAGCCAGGGCGTTGTAGCCATTTAGTGAAGTGTTCACGCCATTTCTCCGGCAACAGCTACCCCTTAGTCATGCTTTACGGGCATAAATATAAGCAGGGCGGCTAACGCTATTTGGCTGTTAAGCGGTAACTGTAATGGCCGTAGCCATTGAGATGCAACGCCAGGGCTTTTATCGTATGTTATTTTTGGTTTTATTCTTGAGTTACCGCAAACGGCGCTTATTTTTATGCTCCTGCCGGGGCGAGCATGACGCCTGTGCTCGCCTGCTTTGCGCTGTTAGCCGGCCGACCGGCGGTCCGGCCCGGCCTACATCGACCTGTGGTGGACCTCTTAAACGCTGTCATCTCCAGCGGATGAGGAGATGCATCTGGCCTGTCGTTCATCTCCAGCACCTCGCCAAAGCGGCGTCGGTCAAACATTTATGCCGTCACAACATCAAGCGTGCGGGTAATGATATAAAACCCTTGTCTTTTATGGAGAAATTTTCGTTTGATTGACAATGTCACTTATAACCGCGAGACAATTCCATTGAAGTGGCGTCAGCATCCCCATCTCCAATCTGAAGCGCGAAGAACATGGATCAATCACAGAAGACACATCCCCAAGCGCTGAATTCTTGGTTGAAAGGCTGTGGCGCCGTATCCGCCGCATGACCGACGACGCGTCCCGAAGCACTCAGTCTTGTTGAAGACGGGCGTAATTAGGCAGCAAGGCTCGCGTCGGTCGAATGCATCCCCCTAGTTGAAGCCTCTGTGCCAAGACGCCAAGTGACGTTGCTTGTGATTCGCTCAACATTGACTATATCATCAACTAAGGTTAACTATGGCAAGCAAAATCCGTTGTATAGCTGCGAAAATTTCCACCACCCGGTGATGACCTGTGTAAATTTGCAGAAGCGGTGGTAGAATACTTCACTCTGGAAACGTTTACATTCCTGATATCATGCAATCACTTCAATCAATATATGGAAAAATTATCTGCTGAACCAAAAATTTTGTGTTCAGGCATTTCTCGGAATCTGTTTTTTCCGCATTAATAATAAACGGATGCGACTGATCGCTTTGTGCTTTTCGGCCCGCCATCCTTTTAAAAACATTTTATTCAATCACGTCTCAATAATGTTTAATATCAACGCATCGTAGCTTATTCGCCATACTAACCCGCCATCCCAGCGCTGAGTTGTGTTGTGCTGCCCACTCATCACCTCCCCAGAAAGAACGATTCTCATATCATTCCGCAGCCGTCTGCGGGCAAAAACGCACGTATATATATATATGGCCGCTGTTACAGCCGCTGTGCATTTGTTAAAGCAAATGGCGCTGACCGCTTATATACAATTGATTTAGAAAATTTGTGTGTGCAAGCATATATGCTGAGTTTTGTTGGCGCATCGTCTGACATTTCATATACAGAAAAAGCATTCCTGCTCGGGCACAGATTGAAGGCACCGTGATATCAGGCGTGGTCGCCTCAAGCTCACAGGAAAGCTGTCCGCACAGCCGATTCTTTAGATTGAGCACAATGTTCTGCAGTATCGACATAAAGGTGAATGGCCCATTCCGCAGTCTTGATTAAAGGCAAACAGCAGTGGCTCGAACGTGCGGACAATCCCCTTTTGAACTCAAAGGCCGTGTTGCGAGCATCCTCCTCCGCGAATACGAGATGTATCCTCTCCAGACAAAGGCTTGGTGACTCGCTGGCTGTGTCCTGTCCGGCTCAGAGCGGGGGGAGTCTTGTTCAGAAGCCGAGCGACGACTTCAAACAGCCATCCGTATCTGTGACTTTGAAACCGTCTGGCCCACTCAGTCTTGGTCGGCGCTTTGTGATGTGTGAGAGGCTGTGGAGCCCGTGGATAGATCAGTGGGGTATGGGCAGAGCGTTGGATACCCATTAACAGATGAAGCTAGTGATCAAATGGACCACCGTCGATGTCTCCCCACTGCGCTCTTTATTCAGTGGCTGGCAGTGTTAGTGTCTTTGTGTCCTCATTATTGAGGCCTACCAGCCATTCAAAGAAACTGCCAGTAATCTGATCATAGATGTCTCAGGTAAAATGCTTGATTCTTCTGTCTCTGTTTTCAAGTGACAATCAGCAGTCTTCTCTTGTTGAACTTACGAGCATACGGTCTGCTGCTTCTCGGCGCTCAAGACGGATAGTGCTGTATGGCCTCCAGAAGCACGAAGACAATGGAAATTTCAGCCAAAACAGAATACGAGAAACACATAATTTTATAAATGCTGAACATTTTTCTGCGGCATTGTTTTTGGTTTAACCTGGTAGTTTACAAACACAATGACCTCTTTTATCGGCCTTTCAGAGCATGTATGATAATAAGTACAGCTCATTAGGGGTAAGAAGCAGAACATTAAAACTGTTTTGGCTACATTTAAAAAATGTTACTATTTATCAGCTGATTCTCATTTGAAAATGATTTAAAACGGCACCACATCCCCTTAACTGGCTAAATTCTACCTGACACGTATGCTGTTCTTAGCATTCATATATTGGTGGCATTAAATGATGATATCAGCTCATGCATTTTGACAAAACAACAAATCAATAGATTGATCTATTACCACGTACTCAATTGCTTTATTCAACC
>JAXHOG010000009.1:0-4093 GCA_034519605.1 Marinagarivorans sp. | reverse complement strand
TTCTGTTTGGCCCGCTGCAAGTTTTCGGGAGTAAGTATTTTTTGCGTTTCACCGTGGCCAATGCACTCGCGGGCCAGCAACAGCGTATTGGGGCAATATTGGCGCACATACTCTAGGTCGTGCGTCACCATGACCACGGTACGCGCCTCGGCATGCCAGTGTTTGATGACCTGGGTTAGGTCCGCGACGGTTTTTGCATCAATCGCGTTAAAGGGTTCGTCCAATAAAATCACTGGCTGATCTTGCAGTAATACCCGCGCAAATAAGCTGCGCTGCAATTGGCCGCCCGAGAGCGTGTTAATCAAACGGTGCTCAAAGCCTTGCAAACCTACAGCTGCGATCGCCGCTTCGCATTGTTGTTCATGTTTAGCGCCCAGAGATTTGCCAAAGCCTAGCAACTGCCAAAGCCCCGTTGCTACCAGTTCGGCCACGGTAATAGGTCTGAGTGCTTATCATCGTCATGCTCCTTATGGGATTTATGATCATCATGAGCATGTTTAGAGTGCTCGGCCGCAGTTTTTTTGATGGGGTTTTTAGCTTTTCTTTCTCCTGAAAAGGCAGCTCAACCTTAACGTTCTGGACCTTACAGTCAGGCTGTAAATCGATGACGCTCTTCGGGTCGGTTAAACTTTTTTTGAGCTGGCTGAGTTGCTGCCATTGTTCTGAATTTTGAGGGCTGTGCTCAAAACCGAGCATATTGGCCGCAGGGGTTTCTAATTCGATCAGTAATTGCCCCGCCTCATACAGCACCGTCATTTGTGCCAAACCATGGGTATGGGCCTCGGGGTTTAGTCGGCTTTGGGCTAGCCCTTGGTGGCAGCAAAAGCAAAGCCCGAATAAAAACAAATGCAGTAATATCGGCATAAGTTGCAGCGCGACGTTTTTCGGTTTTTGGATTACCCGAGTTTGCCAGTGTGGTAACGCCGTCATAAGGTGTTTGGCGTAGCGAGTAATGCGGGCGTTTAAGTGGCGTTGCCAAATGGCCATCGAGACATCAGGCTGATAAATATCGGCTAATGCGCTGGGTTGATAATCAACCGCGATACTGTGTACTGCGCTCATAATTAAAAATTCCTATTGGCTTAAGCAGCCAATTCTTCATCGACGCTTTACCTAATAATTCAACATGCAATAAGGCTCTGCCTTTTTAGGAATGGGTGATGTCCTGCGTATCTATTGCGATCAACAATTCCTTTTAAGCTCAAGATACGCCCCGTAAATGATACGATACACCATATCATTTTTTAGTTAAAGTTTACTGAGTGATTTGACCCGCAGCATGATTAACCCGTGGGGATGTTTGCGGAAAAAGCGGGGTGATTATGTTAACTCCGCTTTAAACAAAGGAGCCAGACCGTGCCAATTAATGCAGCCAGAGCGGTGAGCAAGCGAAAGATTCATGGGTTTTCATGGAGAAATAATCAATACACATCCCGGCAATACCTTCCCTCCTCCGCCAGATTTTCCAGTCCTTCGCGACCGAGCATTTTTGTGAGTGCTTGATCAACCCCTTGCGCCATGCCCTGCAAACTGCCGCACACATAAATCGCCGCGCCTTGGGACAACCATTTGTTGAGTTCTTCTGTGGCGCCTTCGAGTAGATCTTGCACATAACAAGGCTGGTAATTAATCCCAACTCCAGCTTCGCGGGAGAAAACAACATCCATGCGCGCTAATTGGCCGTTATCGCGCCAATGCTGGAGCTGCTCGCCAAAATGTAAATCGCAGGCGGCGTTGCGCTCGCCAAAAAATAGCCAATTTTGATGGCGGCCCATCTCAATACGCGCCAGCAAATGCGCGCGTAAACCGGCGATGCCCGTTCCATTGCCGATCAAAATTAAAGGTACATCGTGGGTGGGCGGGTGAAAGCTGGGGTTGCGCCGAATGCGCAGATTTAACGGGCTGTTGAGTGTGGTGTGGTGCGTTAGCCAGCCCGAGCCAAGTCCAAGTTCACCGTTGTTTTTGCGCACTTGGCGCACCAGCAAATCTAGCGAACCTTGGGATGGCGTGGAGGCAATAGAGTATTCGCGGTGCGGTAACTGGGGATTGTTGTACGGGCCAATTTCGACGATATCACCCGCGCACCACTGCGAAACCACGCACTCGCCCTCTCTAGGTTTTAAACGCAAATGAAACACCGGCGCCCCGCTGCTGCCGGTATTAAGCTCTTGCCGTTCGATCAGCTGCCACTGTTCGTAAACGGGTTTTTGCCAATCGGCAAAATCACTGTGGCCGCTCAATTGCCCTAAATAATATTGCCAATGGCGCAAGCTACCGGCTTGGTCAGCGGCGTCTTTAGCTTCATGCAATGCATCCACTTCGATTAAATCAAATGCAGCTTTAGCGCCTGCGTGTTGCAGGGCGTGGGCAAGTTTATGCCCAAACGCACAAAAGTATGGGTAACTGCTGTCGCCCAAGGCTAGCACGGCATAATTAAGACGGTTTAAGTCAACGCCTGCCAGTTGATCAATAAATCGCGCGCCGTTATCGGGCGCTTCGCCTTCGCCATAGGTACTCACCACAAATAGGGCTTGTGCGTAGTTTTTAAGATTGATGGGTTTGAGCTGATTGAGCGCTAAACAATGCACGTTAAGGCCAGCATCACTAAGCTGTTGGGCACTGCGCTCGGCAATGCTTTGCGCCTGCCCGGTTTGGCTAGCAAAAGCGACTAACCAAGGCTGCATTTGCATTGTCGCCGAGGCATCGTCTTGCGCAGCCGGTTTAAAGACGGCCTGCACCTGTTGGCGTTGATGACGACGCCAGCAGTAAAAACACAACGCCGCATAGGCCACAAAAATCAATAAAACCAATGAGTAACGCACAAAAATCGTCCAACAGGGTGAGATATGGCGGGAATATCAAATAATAAAAAAGCCACAGCACGCAAGTGATGTAGCTTTTTCGGTTACATCTAAGACCTAAACATTACTGTGGCAAAACTTCAAAGGTGGCGACATAACCACCACGGCGGCTAGTAGCGGGTTTTTTGGCTTTGTCGTCTTCATAAGAAGCGCTTAACCAATAAAGGCCAGACTTTGGCCATTTGATCGAGATTTTTCCGTTTTTGTCCGATACCACATCAATCGCCTCTTGGCCGTTGCGGTAGCGCATGCCATCGGGGATTACGGTCACTTTTACGCCTACTGCGGGTTTACCATCCATCAAAAACTGAAACTCGGCACTTTCACCCGCAAATAAGTCATTAGGGTGCGTAATGGGTTGTAGTTCTAGGCCTGAATTAGTGGGTTTGAGCGCGTCCTTGCTGGGCGTGCCTGCAGTGACGAAGGTTTCCATGCGGCGTGATGATTCGCTAATTTTTAAGTTTTTGGCTTTTTGGGGCACTTCTTTTTCAAAACCTTCGGGGCTCGAAGGTTGGCCGCGTTGTGGCCACATGGCGCGCTTGCCGTCTTCGGTTTCCCAGCTGGCGTTTAAGCCGCTAGTGGCGGTAAACACTTTATAGGTGCCTTTTTCTTGCAGATTGAGATCGAAGGTGCTGCGGTATTTGCCTATCGCCGCGTTTTGCAACTCAACGCTTTTGCCACTGGGGCTCAGCACTTTTACCGATTCCAAGCGCATGGCGGCGTGGTCGGCATGGAAAATATCGTTAGAAATGGCGGCATCAAATGTCACCCACGGGTCGCTACCCGAAAGCACCGTCGATGCGGGCACAATCCAACCACGGTGCGCCTGTGCACCCAAAGAAATACCAACGCCCAGCGTGATCCATAAGGTTTTTTTGAGTAAAACATGCATAGTTTTTTCCTCGGGCGCAGTGCCCAGTTAAGTTTTAATAAAGATCCACGTAACTTTTAGCCTTGTAGCCAAAACGCCGTTGGGCGGTGATTTTCAGGGCATTGAAGCGTCGGGAACGCTTGAATAGCGCCCATGCCCCAGCATGGATGCGTGGGGGTAGAGCTTTGCAGGAGCACAAAGCCGAGATGGCTTGTAGATAATTGCTCCTGCATTATCTTAATGACCTGCATCCATGCAGGCCTAGCGGCCCAGAAAATCACCGCGCAATGGTGTTCGACACACTGTTTCGCGCGTGACCTAAGGAACCAAGCTTACCGATAACGCGCCAAGTTCGTGTTCG
>JAXHOG010000088.1:0-20894 GCA_034519605.1 Marinagarivorans sp. | reverse complement strand
GTACTTCCATTTCAGTTGTGTGCTAGACGAAGAAACCTACCACCAGGAGCGCCATCGCATTATGGACGAGGTTTATTAAATGGCTGCCCCCGCACAACTAGCGGTGGTTACCGGTGCAGCTCAAGGCATCGGCAAAACCATCGCCGACGACCTCGCCGCCCAAGGCACCACGGTTATCCGACTGGATAAGCGGTTTGTTGAAATGGCAAAGGATGACGAGTGCCTGTCCTCGGTCGAAAACATGTCCTTGGTCAAAAAGCCCACTCAAGCCGTGCCCACTCAAGCCGTGCCTGTCCCCGCAGCAGGCGACTTTAATTACCCGCTGGATGTAAGCGATCACTACGCCGTAAAGCAGCTCATTGAAAGAGTCGAGCGCGAGCACGGTGCCATTACCCAGCTAGTGTGCGCGGCGGGCATCTTGCGGGCGGGAGCGTTGAATGAGTGCTCGTTTGAAGACTGGCAAACCACCTTCAACATCAATACTCATGGCGTTTTTAATGTTTGCCAAGCGGTGGCGGGTTACATGCGCCAGCGCAAAATGGGCAGCATTGTGGTGATTAGCTCCAATGCCGCCACCACTCCGCGCATGGGTATGGGCGCTTATGCGGCCAGCAAAGCGGCGGTTAGCCATTACGTGCGCTGCTTGGGGTTGGAGCTGGCCTGCGACCAAGTGCGCTGCAATATTGTGGCGCCCGGCAGCACCGATACGCCCATGCTGGCTGCGCTCACCCGCAATGCCGAGCGCACCCGCGAAACCTTACAAGGCAGCTTGCCCAATTACCGTGTGGGCATCCCACTCGGCCGCATCGCCAGCCCGCAGATGATCAGCAACGCCGCCCTGTTTTTACTCTCACCCGCCGCCGCCCATATCACGCTGCAAACGCTCACGGTAGATGGTGGCGCGACCTTGGGATTTTGAATTTCGATGCTCACCACCCAACGGTGCTTTGTTCGCATGCCTGAATAGTTTTATCAACCTCTACAAACGCAGGAAAACTCTTATGACCAACACCCAAACCATCAGCCCCTTAAAACTCACCGAATCTCACCGTTTAGAGGCCGAGGCGCGCCAGTGCATTGCCGGTTTTACTCAAACCATGATGAAAAAACCCGAGCAATTTTGCCAAGGCCGCTTCCCCGTGTATTTGGCCCAAGGGCAGGGCGCCGAGGTGACCGATGTGGACGGCAACCACTACATCGACTTTATTTGCGGCCTTGGCGCCAACGCTTTGGGCCACAATCATCCCGCCGTGATGGATGCTATCAATAGTCACCTCGCCAAAGGTTTACTGCATTCACTGCCGGGCGCGTTGGAGGTAAAAACCGCCAAAACCCTGATCGACATCATCCCCGGTGCCGAGATGGTGCGCTTTTTTAAAACCGGTGCCGATGCTAATTCTGCCGCCGTGCGCTTGGCCCGCTACGTTACTCAACGCGACAAAATTATCACCGTCGGCTACAACGGCTGGCACGACCACTACATGTTTGATACCCCCGGCGTGCCTAAAACCATTGCCGAGCTGACTACACGCTTTCCACTCTTTGCCCCCACCGACGAGGCGCCGCTGCTGGACTTTGTGCAAAACCACGGCAGCGAACACGCCGCGCTGTTGTTATCGGTGCCTTATACACGCGAGCTGAGTGTTGCGTTTGTGCAACAGCTGTGCGCCCTGTGCCGCAGCCAAGGCCTATTGTTTGTGCTTGATGAAGTGGTCACGGGCTTTCGTTTAGCTTTGGGCGGCGCGCAGGAATATTTTGGCATAGAGGCCGATTTGGTCACATTGTCTAAGGGTTTGGCGGCGGGCATGCCGCTTTCGGCGGTTACTGGCAAGCGCGCCTTGTTAAGCCAAATGGAAGCGCTGCAAGTCTCCACCACCTTTGGCGGCGAGCTGTTATCGCTAGCGGTATGTAATGCGGCGCTCAATCACTACCGCCGTAGCCAGTGCCTAAGCCATATCGCGCAGTTGGGTGCCGCTTTAAAAGAAGGTGTGAATGCTGTGGCCAAGGAGCTAGGTGCGCCGCTTAAAATCGTCGGTTACGATGCCATCCCCATGTTTATGTTTGCGCCCAACCCCGTCGAGCACGCCCGCATTGCCGCGCCGTTTGTAGGTGCCATGGCCGAGCAGGGCATTTTGTTGCGCCGCGACGTTAACTTTATTTGCGCCGCCCACACGGTCGCCCATATCGAGGCCACCATCGCCGCCGTGCGCAACGCGCTACTGCAAATGCAAGCCAATGGTGTGTTTGATGCGGCATCTATCGCGCCAAAAACCGAGGCACTTGCATGAGCGCGCCGCCCTTGATTAAAAGCAGAGAAAGTACCGCAACCAACACGCTCTTCCAGCCCAGCGCCGTGCCCAATACGGTGGCGCAAAATAATGAATGCTTGATTCAGGGCGCTTTTATTTACACCGCTAACCCGCAGCAGCCGTTTATTCAAAACGGTTGGTTGTGGCTGCGCGACTCGCAGATTGCGGGCATGGGCGAGTGCGGCATCCACCCAGAACCCGCGGTTAAAACCATCATTAATGGCCGTGGCCGTTTGCTGGTGCCAGGTTTTGTAAACCCGCATTGGCACGAAAGTTTTGCCGCGCCCAACGACGAACGCGCCGACGATAGCCACGTTGCGCCCACCGCCTATGCGCGCGGTGGCGATATTGCGGCGCTGGGTGCTTTGTTTGGGTTTATCAGCGGTGTGGGCAAACGCATGACGCTAGGCGAAGCCCAAGCCATTGCGCGCTGGAGTTTGTGGACCCAATTGCGCAGCGGCACCACCGCTATCGGCGATATGGGCTCGGCCAATACCGCCGATGGCCTCGCCTTGGCGGCGATTGATTTGGGCATGCGCATTCGGGTGAGTCGTTGGGGCAGCGACATTATGATTCCCTATGGCGCCAGCGATTTTAAGCGCATCGCCAACACGCAGGAGCAAGCGGACGATTGGCTGGCTTTACTTGAGCGCTGGCACAATCACCGCTCGGGCTTGGTGGGCGGCATGCCTTCGGTGATGGGTGCGTTTGGCAGTTCTAACGAGCAACTGGCGGCACTCGCCGATGTGGTCAGCCGTTTTGATACCCCTTACGCCACTCATTTAGCACCGCTCAAAAACGAACGCGATGCGGTGCAGCGGGTATTTGGTCGCTCGCCCATCGAGCGTTTTGATGATCATGGTTTGCTCACGCCGCGCTTATTGGCGGTGCACACGGCCTACGCGAGCGAGCCGGAGTACCAGCGCTTACTCGCCACCGGTGTACATCTTTGCCATGCGCCCGCGCACTACGGCATGTTGGGCGAGGCGACCCTTAGCGAGACTAAACAACTCGCCCGTTTTATGCGCGACGGCGCCAGTGTTTCGACCAGTACCGATGGCGACATTACTTTTATTGGCGGTATGCCCGAGGCCCTGCGCGCGACCCATCTTTGCCATAACGAGGCCAACAATTGCACTACCACCTGCCCACCCACTGCGGCATTAATTACGGGTACTTTTAATGGTGCTAAGGCGTTGGGCTGGGGCGATAAAATTGGCACTTTAGCCGTGGGTAAACAGGCCGATGTGGTGTTAATTAATATCGACGATTACCGCTACCGCTTGGGCAACCATCCCTTGCGCACTTTTTTAGTGGCGGGCAGTAGTAAGGATGTGGATACGGTGATTGTGGCTGGGCAAATTGTGGTGCAAAACGGTAAAAGCACGCGCTTTGAGGAGGGGGAATTATTTAAAGATTTTGAAGCGGCAGTGGCATCGATAAGGCGACGGATTCATTCGCCTTAATTTTTTTGAATTTTTAAACAACACTTCAGACACTTTTAAGCCGCAATAACACCAATTTCACTGAGGGTTTCGTAGAGCGCCGATACTTTATTGCATGTCTCGCTAAACCCTTTTTATGCGGCTAAAACTGTCCGATGTGTTGTTATGAAATTCAGTTTCAGCTCTCCAATGTGGTTCGACTGCTTCGCGCTCTCCATGATTGCCAGTGCCTAGCCAACTACGAAGCGACGACTATCTAGCCTTCCTCAAACCACCGCCGGTGGTGTAGTCACTACCTTGCGGCAACCCAAATACCCCAGCCCCGTCACAAAGACCATTCCACTTAACGGCGCCAATAACCAATACACGTAATGCGGTTGGATGGGGGTGCCGAGTACGAAGGTTTGTAGGCTAGGCCGAGCAAACCGAGAAAGCAAACCGAGGACAGGCACCCATCAAAAGTAAAAACCTAAAAAACAAAATTGTTGGTTATCGTAGTTAATAACTTTTCGCATTTAAAACCGAATAACCGAATTTGGTTACAACCGCGCAGCCAGCGTGTATTCCTTAGCGATATAAGAACAGCAGGACTGGGGTTCCTATAGTTATGAGTGCCTGTTCTGCTTTGTCCTGCCAAAATTGGGGCATTTTTTTGTGTTGATAAAAAATACTTGCGATAAAAAATGTCTTGAATTTTTATTTACGCACTTTTATTTACGCACTTTTATTTACGACCTCTTTTTTGCGCATGGCGGCATAAATAACGGGGATGATGATTAGCGATAATAACGGCGCGGTGATCATGCCTCCTACCATGGGCGCGGCGATGCGGCTCATGATTTCTGAGCCTGCGCCATCGCCAAAAAATAACGGCAGCAAGCCCGCAACAATCACGGTTACCGTCATCATTTTGGGTCGAATGCGTAAGACAGCGCCTTCTTGAATGGCATCGAGTAAATCTTTTTGCTCGGTTAAGCCTTCGGTAAGGCGCTGCTGCCAAGCTTGTTTTAAATACAGCAGCATGATCACGCCGAATTCGGCCGATACCCCAGCCAGCGCAATAAAACCTACAGCGGTAGCCACCGAGAGGTGGAAATCCATGATGTACAACAGCCAAACGCCGCCGCTAAGGGCAAAAGGTAAAGTGGCCATAATCACTAGTGCCTCATCTAAGCGGGTAAAACACAGCCATAACAACGCAAAAATAATCACCAGCGTCATGGGAATTATCCATTGCAGGCGCGCTTGGGCACGGGCCATAAATTCAAACTGGCCTGCATAGGCGATGCTCACGCCGGCGGGCAATAGTATTTGTTGGTTAATAGTGTTCTGAATGTCGGCCACTGTGGCGACCAAATCGCGATCGCGTACGTCGATATACACAATAGCGGTAGGGCGGGCGTTTTCACTTTTGAGCATGCTGGGGCCTTGGCGGAGCGCAATATCGGCAATGGCGCTAAGGGTAATTTGATGGCCAAGCGGTGTGATAAGCGGTAAATCGTGCAATTTGCTCATGCTATCGCGCCAGTCGCGCGGGTAGCGCACATTAATGGGGTAGCGTGCGCGCCCGTCTATCACTTCGCCAACATTGGCACCTCCTATAAGCTGGCTTACCACGGTTTGAGCTTGCGCAATACTCAGCCCGTAACGGGCGAGTGCTTGGCGATTAAAGTGAATATCAAGATAGCGACCAGCGCCTAAACGCTCGGCCACCGCCGATGAAACGCCCGCAACGGCTTTAGCCGCCTTTGCAATCTGTTGCGCAATATCGTCGATATCGGTCAGCGAATCGCCAGCGACTTTCACACCGATGGGGCTTTTAATGCCTGTGGCTAGCATATCAATACGATTGCGGATGGGCGGAATCCAGATATTGGCCAGCCCCGGCACTTTTACTCGTTCATCCAATTCGGCCATCAATTTTGCGGGTGTCATACCGGCGCGCCATTGGTTGCGGGGTTTAAATTGAATGGTGGTTTCAAACATTTCTAGCGGGGCAGGGTCGGTGGCACTGTCGCTGCGACCAGCTTTACCAAACACGCGCGCCACCTCGGGAAGAGTTTTAATTAATCGGTCGGTTTGTTGCAGCAACTGGCTGGCTTGTTGTGCCGATAACCCCGGCAACGCGCTGGGCATATACAGCAGGTCTCCTTCATCGAGTGGCGGTAAAAATTCGCCACCTAAACGTTGCAAGGGCCACGCGCAACTTAAGAGTATTAGCACTGCGCCACCCATAACCGCGTAAGGGTGGCGAAGGCTAGCGGCCAACACAGGGCGATAGAGTTTAATCAGCCAGCGGTTAAGCGGGTTGGCGTGTTCGTGAGGGATATTGCCTCGAATCCAAAAACCCATAAGCACAGGCACGAGGGTAATGGAAAGCCCTGCCGCCACGGCCATGGCGTAGGTTTTAGTTAAAGCTAAGGGGCCAAATAAGCGGCCTTCTTGTGCCTCTAAGGTAAAAATAGGGATAAAAGAGAGGGTCACAATCAATAGCGAAAAAAACAGCGCTGGCCCAACCTCGGCGGCGGCGCGGGTAATCACTTCCCAGCGTGGCTCGCCGCTGAGGATTTTATTGGGGTGTTGCGCTTGCCAGCGCTCTAGATGTTTGTGGGCGTTTTCAATCATCACTATGGCGGCGTCTACCATCGCGCCTATGGCAATGGCAATGCCGCCTAAAGACATGATGTTGGCATTAATACCTTGGTAGCGCATGAGCGTAAATGCCGCGAGTACGCCTAGCGGTAAGGCGACTATAGCCACCAAAGCCGAGCGCCAATGCCCCAAAAAAAGCGCACAAACCAGCGCCACCACTAAAAATTCTTGCAGTAGTTTGTGGCTTAAATGGGTAATGGCGCGATCAATCAAGAGGCTGCGGTCGTAGGTGGTGACGATTTCAACACCGGCGGGAAGGCTAGCTTGTAACTTAGTTAATTTTGTTTTGATGGCCGTAATTGTTGCGCGTGCATTGCCGCCGGAGCGCAGGATAACAATGCCGCCGGTCACTTCACCTTCGCCATCCAGCTCGGCAATGCCGCGCCGCATTTCTGGCCCTAGCTGAATGTTTGCAACGGCATCGAGCGTAATCGGGGCGCCATCCACTAGCCCAAGCGGGATTTGTTTAAAGTCATCTAAAGATTGCAAATAGCCACTGGCACGCACCATTAGTTCGGCTTCGCCTGCCAATAAAACACCGCCACCGGTTTCTTGGTTGGCTTGTGCGAGCGCGGTGAGAACAACTTCGTGCGAG
The DNA here is from genome assembly GCA_034519605.1 of Marinagarivorans sp. Classification (GTDB taxonomy): domain Bacteria; phylum Pseudomonadota; class Gammaproteobacteria; order Pseudomonadales; family Cellvibrionaceae; genus Marinagarivorans. Next base: position 13,893 of record JAXHOG010000088.1, on the reverse strand, counting down.
ATCCCGAGCGCGGCAAGACGCACAGGGTCCAGTACGATTTGATACTGCTTGACCATACCGCCAATGGCGGCGACTTCGGCAACATCGGGCAGGGGCGCGAGTTCAAATCGTAAAAACCAGTCTTGTAAGCTGCGCAATTGGGCGAGGTCGTGCTGGCCGGTTTTATCGACCAATGCATATTGAAATATCCAGCCCACACCGGTGGCATCTGGCCCGAGTGTGGGTGTTGCGCCCTTGGGTAGCTGGCTTTGCATTTGGCTTAAAGACTCCAATACCCGCGAGCGCGCCCAGTAAAGGTCGGTATCGTCATCAAATAAGACGTACACAAAACTATCGCCAAACATCGAATAACCGCGCACAGTTTTGGCGCCCGGCACCGAGAGCATTTTGCTCGAAAGCGGATAAGTCACCTGATTTTCTACCAGTTGCGGCGCTTGGCCGGGATAGCTGGTACGGATAATGACTTGTACATCCGAAAGGTCGGGCAGGGCATCAATAGCCGTTGTTTTAACCGCCCAAACGCCCCAGCCTGCAAATACCAGCGCCGCCAGTACAACCCATAAACGATGGTGTACCGACAGGTGGATTAATCGACTAATCATGATGACTGCCCCCAATAGGTTGCTCGTGCTGCATGTGCTGCTCGTGCTGCATAGGTTGCATGTGCTCACTATGGTTATGTTTGTTCCGCATTGGCTCCTCGGTGATGGGCGTTAAGCCTAATAAGCTGGCCTCGGAATCCAACAAGAATTGCCCACTAGCGACGACCTCTTGACCTTCTTCTAAGCCAGCCACTATTAAGGTGAGTTTGTCTATATCCTGCCCAAGCGTCACGGTTACAGGGCGAAACTGGCCATTTGCCAATGCCAGCATCACCCAAGCTTGCTTACCGGTACGTATTACCGCTTCGGTCGGCACAAATAATCCGCTGGTTTCGCTAAGGGCGCGCAGCTCTACGCGCCCGCTGCTGCCGGGTTTACGTGGCTGGGCGGTGTTATTCACCACTATGCGCGCGCTTAAGGTGCCATTGTTGGGGTTGATGGTGGGTAATATCGCCTCAAGCTCGCCTTGCAATACGGGCTCTTGAGGGTTGTTGGAATAAAACCGCGCGAGGCTATTGGGCGATAAATACCCCGCTAATGCCTCGGGAATTGAGGCCGTCAGCCAGAGCGTTTCTAGCCCATTAATGCGCGCGAGAGTGGCGCCACTGGCCAGCGCCATACCGGTTTTAATCGGTAGCTCGGTAATAACACCACTAAACGGCGCGATGAGCGTCATCTGGGTTTCTGGCTGGCGCGTGCGTTCGATTTTGGCAATAACATCCGCTGGCATGCCGAGTAATTGCAGACGCGCACGCAGGGTTTTTAAGCGATGGCGGTTATCCTTAGCGGGCTGCGATAACAGCTCATTTTGCGCATCCAGCCATTCGGGTATTTGCAATTGTGCAATCGGCTGGCCTTGTTCAATGACATCTCCCATTGCCAGCGGCCAGACTTTGTCGACAAAGCCAGCGGCACGCAATTGCAATACCGCTTGATGGCGCTCGTTAAATTGCAGGGTTCCGGTTGCCTCAAGCCGCGTGCTAATAGGTAAGCGCTGTACCTTGGCTGTACGCATCCCGAGGTTTTGCACCATAGCGGCATTAATTTTTACGCCCGCTTGCGCATCGCCTGACGCAGTGGATTCGGCATATTTGGGTACCAACTCCATATCCATAAACGGCGATTTACCCGGCTGATCAAAATGCTGCGCGGGCACCATAGGGTCGTACCAATATAAAATTTTGGGCTCGACCGTGGCCGAGTCTGTGACGTTTTCGGCCTTGAGTTCGTTATGGTTTAAGTATCCCTGAGTCTTCATCCAGATGCCGATAACCATCCCCACACAAAAAACCACAACAATCCCCACAAAAAAGCCAAGCCCCCGCGCAAAGCGGTGGCGCGATTGAGTGTTGTACATACCCGTCTCCAACTATTGGAAGTAAAAAAACGTGGGCAGGTCGCAGTGATCATCAAAAACAGTGGTGTTATCGATAAAAAAAGCCCTAACCCCTAGCGTAAATTACAGGCGCAACTTGCCTGTGTTAGGCAATGATGGGTGGGCGATAGAGGCTAGAAAGGGGGGTTGAGAGGGGATTACGTGTGTAATAAATGGCGATGCCAGAGCTTGCGGGGGCAATATTCAGTGTGAATTTGTAGCCTAAAGCGGGCAGCGCGCCGCCCCCGCAATGGCCCATAGTTTTGCAGCAATCGTGGTTAGCTTGGGTGGTTTTATTGTCGGTTTTTTGGATCTGTTTAAGGGTGTTTTGAGCGTGCTGCTTGCAGTGGCTCATGCCCGAATGTTCTGCGGTATTGGGCGTTGGTGCTGGCTGGCTTATGGCTGGTGTGGAATTAGCACCCATCATTTTGCAAGGCATAGCCACCGCCACCATCGACTGCACCATAAAGGTCGTCATCAGCAGCAGGGTTAAGACTTGGCGGCGGAGTGAATGCATAGGGTTAAAAAATCAGAGTGTTAAAAAATGAGTGCCAGATGCTATGAAAACTCAGGAGAGCCTACACCTTTGGTGTTAAGGGCTGCAAGCCTTGGTGGCGACGGGGCAATTAATAGACAGCTCGCCCAAATTCACTTAAACCAATAACCAACCCCCGAGCAAAAGGGGCTGGTTAGTAGTTTAGGCTAGAGGCTTAGTTTTAACCTTCCAGCGCTTGGCTCGCTAAATATTCCTCATAAGTACCTTGGAAATCCACCAAGCTATTGCCTTTAATTTCGATAATGCGGGTCGCGAGTGAAGAGACAAATTCACGATCGTGACTGACAAAAATTAAGGTGCCGTCGTAGTTCTCTAGCGCTAGGTTAAGCGCTTCGATGGCTTCCATATCCAAGTGGTTAGTGGGTTCGTCCATCACCATCACATTGGTGTCTTGCATCATTAACATGCCAAACAACAGGCGGTTTTTTTCACCACCCGAGCAGACTTTGACTTTCTTTAAAAAGTCGTCCGACGAGAACAATAAGCGGCCCAAAGTTGCGCGCACAATTTGGTCATCGTGGCTGGGTTTGCGCCATTGGCTCATCCAGTCGAACAGGTTTAAGTCGCTGGCAAACATGTGAGTACTGTCTTGTGGACAGTAGCCAATGGTGGCGCTTTCGGCCCATTGAATGCGGCCCGCATTGGGTGCGTAATCGTTAATTAAACAGCGCAGCAAGGTGGTTTTACCGGCGCCGTTTTCGCCGATTACCGCCAAGCGCGAGCCGGCTTCTAAAATTAAATTGCCATTTTTAAATAATATGCCGTCATCAAAACCGTGGCTGAGGTTTTCAATAACTACCGCCTGACGATGCAATTTTTTATCTTGTTTAAAGCGAATATAAGGGCTAACACGGCTTGATGGTTTGATGTCATCCAGCTGGATTTTAGCCAGCTGTTTTGCGCGTGAGGTGGCCTGTTTGGCTTTAGAGGCGTTGGCCGAAAAGCGGCTCACAAATTGTTGTAAATCGGCCATTTGCACTTTCTTTTTGGCGTTTTCCGACTGCATGCGCTCTTGCACTTGGGTCGAGGCAATCATGAAATCATCATAGGTGCCGGGGTAAATGCGAATATCGCCGTAGTCAATATCGGCCATGTGGGTACACACGGAATTTAAAAAATGGCGATCATGCGAAATGATGATCATGGTGCTTTTGCGTTCGTTGAGTACGGTTTCCAACCAATGAATGGTGTGGATATCCAAGTTGTTGGTGGGCTCGTCGAGCAGCAAAATATCGGGGTCAGAAAACAGCGCCTGCGCTAACAGCACTCGAAGCTTCCAACCGGGCGCGACGCCGCTCATCAAACCGTAATGCAAACCTAGCTCAATGCCCGCACCCAATAAAATCTCGCCGGCGCGGCTTTCGGCGCTGTAACCATCCATCTCGGCAAATTCGGTTTCTAAGTCGGCCACACGCATGCCGTCTTCTTCGCTCATTTCGGGCAGCGCGTAAATGCGGTCGCGCTCTTGTTTTACCGCCCACAATTCGGCGTGGCCCATAATCACGGTATCGACCACGCTGTATTCTTCAAACGCAAACTGATCTTGGTGCAATTTACCCACGCGCTCGTTGGGCGTGATCATCACGTTTCCCGCGCTGGGCGTAAGCGAGCCATCGAGAATCTTCATAAAGGTAGATTTACCGCAACCATTGGCGCCAATCAAACCGTAACGGTTGCCGTCGCCAAATTTAACGGAGATGTTTTCGAACAGCGGCTTAGCGCCGAATTGCATGGTGATATTTGCGGTAGAAAGCACAGTAAGCGTCCAGTAAAAGCAGGTGGCTAAAGGGCGCGTACTATAAAGGTCGGGGTAGGGTACGTCGAGGCTTAATCGGGAGGTTGGGTAGGCGCGAAATGAATTCTATTGTCATTCAATTTGGCACTTGACCTTAAAATGATACGGTATATCATATCGCCATCTTTTTGAGGAGCCACACCATGCCTACACATTTACCCGTTACTGTTTTATCCGGTTATTTAGGCGCGGGTAAAACCACGCTGTTAAATCACATCCTCAATAACCGCGCCGGTTTGCGGGTGGCGGTGATTGTTAATGATATGAGCGAAATCAATATTGATGCCGCCACCGTGCAAAAAGACGTAGCCCTTAACCGTAGCCAAGAAAAACTGGTAGAGATGAGTAACGGCTGCATTTGCTGCACCCTGCGTGAGGATTTATTGATCGAAGTGCGCAAGCTGGCAAACGAGGGCCGCTTTGATTATTTATTGATATAGTCCACGGGTATCTCCGAGCCCATGCCCATTGCCGAAACCTTCACCTTTACCGATGAAGACGGCAAAAGTTTGGGTGATGTTGCGGCACTGGATACCTTGGTAACGGTAGTAGATGCCGCCAATTTTTTAAGCGACTTTAATGCCGCCGAGTATTTGCAAGACCGGCCCGAGAACGCTTATTTACAAAATAGCCTAGGCGATGAAGACGAGCGCACCGTGGCCGATTTATTGGTAGACCAAGTCGAGTTTGCCAATGTGATTGTGCTGAGCAAAACCGACCTTGTCAGCCAGCGCCATATTGATAAAACACTGGCGGTGCTGCGCAGCCTCAACCCCGACGCCACGTTGATTACCAGTAAAAATGGCCAAGTCGATATTGCCGAAGTGTTGGACACGGGCAAATTCAGTTTTGAAAAAGCCGAACAATCCCCTGGCTGGTTAAAAACCCTGCGCGGCGAAGAAGTGCCTGAAACCGAAGAGTACGGCATCAGCAGTTTTATTTACCGCGCCCGCAAACCGTTTCACCCGCAAAAGTTTTTTGATTTTTTGCACAGTAAAAATATTGAAGGCAAGCTGATTCGCTCTAAGGGCTATTTTTGGTTAGCCACTCGCCCCGAGTTTGTGGGTCAGTGGAACCAAGCCGGTGGCATTGCGCGCTACGGTGTGGCCGGGCAGTTTTGGGTGGCGATGCCCGAAGAATACTGACCCCAAGACCCCGAAAGCCTCGCGACCATACAAGAGTTTTGGCAAGAGCCCTTTGGCGATTGCCGCCAAGAGTTGGTGTTTATTGGCCAAGGTTTAAATGCCGCGCAAGTCATTGCGCAGCTAGATGCCTGTTTATTAAACGATGCCGAAACCGACGAAGGCCAAGAGTATTGGCGCACGCTGAGTGATCCGTTTCCCGTTTGGGAAGAAGCGCAGGAAGAAGCGCAGGAAGAGGCGAGTGCGGCCTGATGGTGAGTTATGCATTCCCACGCAGAGCGTGGGAATGAGGTGATTAGCTGATGCCAGCCAGCGGATGATGACAAGGGTGCTGACGGTGTTTTTTTCTGACCCTTCTTGCGCCGGGAGCGCATGAGGAGCGCCCATGGATGGCTTGAGCGTGTCAGAAAAAAATATCGGCAGTGCCCAGCACTGGATATAAATAATTCGAAGTAAGTGTGCTCTAGAGCACCAAGATAAAACGATTAACTTTTTGAAAATAACAGTTTTACCCTTTTGGAGTCCCCATGAAGTCCCACATTCTTACCGCCAGCATCGCCTTGTTAAGCAGCCAAGCGCATGCACTTTCTGGCTATATTATTGATAGTAATGGCCGCCCCATTGCCAATGCGTCAGTTGACATTATCGACAGTAAAACAACCTTAAAGACCAACGCAGAGGGCCAGTTTGCCGCCGAACAAGGGCCAGTGGACGAACTCCATATTTACGCCGAAGGCTACAGCCACAAAGTGCTGCACCTACACGGCGATTCGGCAGCGCCCTTAAAGGTCGTATTAACCCGCAGCATCATCGAACAAGTCGATGTGATTGGCATACCGTTACATGCCTCGGTTATTGAATCGGCGCAGCCCATAGCCGTATTAAGCGGCCGAGAATTGCGTAATCGCCAAGCCGATACCTTGGGCGATTCGCTCGCAGGCGAGGTGGGTGTGCATACCAACTTCCACGGCAATGTCGCCAGCACGCCGATTATTCGCGGCCTTAGTGGCCCACGCGTATTGATCGCCCAAAACAGCATGGACGCCAGTGATGCCTCGCGCGTAGGGCCAGACCATGCCGTCGCCTCCGAAGTCTCTACCGCCGAGCAAGTGGAAATATTGCGCGGCCCCGCCACGCTGTTTTTTGGCAGCGGTGCTATAGGTGGCGTCGTGAATGTGGTCGATAAACGCGTGCCCAGCGATGCCCAAACTCGAGGCGAATGGTTGTTTAACAACGAAAGCGTGAATACCCAAAAGTCCGGCGCGTTTAACCTTAATACCGGTACCGGCAATGTGGCCATGCACCTCGATGGTTTTTGGCGCGATTCCGATGACTATAAAGTGCCGGTTGCGCCGGATACTGATGAGCCCGATGGCGAGCATCGCGTTGCCAACAGTGCTGAGCAATCGCAAGGGTTTACGCTGGGCTCTAGCTATTTACTGGATAAGGGTTATGTGGGATTTTCGGTGGGCAGGCTCGACCGCGAATACGGTATTCCCGGCCACAGCCATGGCCATGAAGAGGCCGAAAATGGCCATGAGGACGCGCCCGAAAGCGTGTATGCCGACCTCAAACAAGACCGTTATCAAATCGCCAGCGAGCTGGACTTTAATCGGCCATGGTTGCGCGCCATCAATACCCGTTTAGGCTATACAGACTACCAACACGCCGAGATCGAAAACGGCAGGGTAGGCACGGTATTTAACAATCAAACCGCCGAGCTACGGGTGGATGTTTTGCATCAACCCTTTGCCGATTGGCGCGGCGGCGTGGTGCTGCATTACAAAAACACTGACTTTAAAGCCGATGGCGAAGAGGCCTTTACACCGCCCTCGGAAACCGAGAGTTTTGCCTTGGCGATAATGGAAGAGCGTCACTTTGGGCCAGTATTGATTCAGCTCGGTGCGCGCATCGAGCGCAGCACCTTGGAGGCCGATAACCTCTTGTTACCTGAGCTTGAATTGCACGGTCACGAGGAACATGAAGAGCATGAAGATGAAGAGGACGAACACGCACACACGGGGAGCACGCGAGTTTACGGTGCCGAGCACACTTTTACGCCAGTGAGTGTATCGGCGGGTGCCGTGTGGGATTTTAGGCCGGGCTACAACCTTGGCGTGGCATTAACCCATTCGCAACGCGCGCCATCGGCCGCCGAGCTGTTGTCGTTTGGGCCGCACATTGGCACAGGCAGCTACGAGGTGGGCGCGCTGTTTGACTTGCACGATGAAGGCGAGCCACATTTTGATATTCATAACAACGCCCTCGAGCTGGAAACGGCCAACAATATCGACTTAACCCTGCGCAAACACGAGGGCGATTTTGGTTTTATCTTAAATGCCTTTTACAACCAAATTGATAACTACTACGACCAAAGCGCGACCGGACTGTTTGCCGACAGCGGGCACGAGCACGCCGAAGAGGAGCACGATCACGATGCTGCTGAAGAGCACAGCGACGAGTTGCCTGTATATGTCTTTACCTCTGCCGATGCCATTTTGCACGGGCTTGAGGCGCAATTTTTGTGGCAAATAACCCCGGCCTTTAAAGCCACAGTGTTTGGCGATACGGTACACGCCAAACTCAAAGACGGCGGAAATCTCGCACGCACGCCGCCTTTACGCGTTGGCGCGCGCGGCGATTACCAATGGCAGCAATGGAGCGCGAATGTCAGCTTTAGTCGTTATCAAACGCAAGACAATATCGCCGCACTGGAAACCGCAACCGACGGTTACACCGAGCTGGATACCAGTGTGAGCTACCGTTTGCCGCTGGCAAAGCAAACGCTGGAGTTGTTTATTAAAGGTGAAAACCTCACCAATACCGAGGCCCGCGTGCACAGCTCCTTCCTCAAAAACCTCACCCCAAAACCGGGGCGTAATATTAGCTTGGGCATGAGGGGCGAGTTTTAGTCCTAACCTTCAGAGCAATGCTTAACCGGTTTACAGGGATGTAAACCATCACGTCCTGCAGGACGTGATCCAAAAAATCAATTCAATTTTATGCCCGCCCAAGTCGGTGACTTGGGCGGGAATTGCGGGAGAGCATGCACACTAGTTAGGTGCTTTAAGTCGAAGATAGCTCCATAAAAAGATAGCTACATAAAAAAGGGGTATGTAAACAGCTTATGGCTAGACTTAAGGGGAAATGCAGGATTGCCATTTAAAAAAACAAGGGTGTAAAAGTAAAAATGTCTATAGCGATCAAAACATTATTGTGCGTTGAACCTAGTGTAACGACGTTGCAAACACAGCTTGCCGAGTTGATAGCGGCCGGTGCGCAAAGCTTGATGGTGTTAGCCTGCGAAGATAACGGCCTGACAACTGCCGACTGGAATTTATGGTTGCGCGCATTAGAGTTGCCCGTTTTTGGCGGTGTTTTTCCTCAGATTATCTATGGTGATCAGTTATTAAGCACTGGCGTATTGCTGGTGGGTTTGCGTATTCCAATTGAAATACATTGCATAGCGCTACCCGCCAATCCCAAAACAGATTGGCATCAGCAGTTACACGATTGCGGGTTTGATAGTACGCAAAACCCCACGGTAATGGTGATGGTCGATGGTTTGTCCAGCAATATCGAAAACCTGTTAGAGGCGCTCTACTCTAATCTTGATTCTGGCTCGGATTCCCGAGCGGTAGGGGCAGGGGCGGGTTCACTCAGTTTCACCTCTACGCCTTGCCTGTTTTCGGCTGCAGGCATTATCACGGACAGCGCAATGTTGATGTTATTGCCGGCGGTCTGTTATCTGGGTGTTGCTCATGGCTGGGAGATTTTTGCGGGGCCTTTTTTAGTGACTCAAGCGCAAGGCAATCAGGTACAGTCGTTAAACTACAAGCCCGCGTTTGGCGTGTATCGCGAGGCCGTCGAGCACAATTGCGATGCCCGTTTTGACAACCAAGCGTTTAGTGAAATAAGCCAAAACTACCCCTTAGGTATTATTAATGCCGATGGCGACTTACTGGTGCGCGACCCCATTACGCTCGATGGCAATGCCTTAGTGTGTGTGGGTGAGGTACCGCCTAACGCTATGGTTTATCTGCTGAGTGGCGAGCCTGAAAATCTTATTGCTGCATCGGCTAAGGCGGCGCGTACGGCCTTGAGTGCAAGACCTGTTACAGACAATGCACCCACCGCCTTTTTGTTTGATTGCATCAGTCGCCGGACGTTTTTAAAGGATCAATACCCACAGCAATTAGCCGCTGTCCTCGGCCAGTTTGATCATCCCGATACCTTATTAGTGGGGGCTTTGTCGCTAGGGGAGATCGCATCCACTGGCTGTGGGCCCATCGAGCTACTGAATAAATCGACGGTAATAGTAGTTTTTTAACATGAGGTTTTAAGCGGCATGTTATTCAAAACATGTTATTCAAAAAACGTGCGCCGCTAATAAACGCAAGGATTTTTTATGGTCGGAACGCTGGCACTTATCGCGATTCAACATGAGCTGGGTATGGCCATTGGTTTGGATATTCGCTTAAAGCCCATGTTGCGCGCCTTTGCTATGGTATGCCTTAATCGCTTAGGGTTAGCGGGGATTAGTGTTCATCTGTATCGCGAGCAAGTGCTGGAAGACGGTGACAGCATGCAGCACTCGCGGCCGCTGGATGACGTTTTTAGTATTCCCGACATGCGCGCCAGCGATCTTGAAGACATACAGCGTTTATACACTCTATTGCTTCAGCCACCACTCGATCTTCAACAGCCGCTCCAACCCCAGCACCCGCTCCAACCCCAGCACCAGCTCCAACCTTTAATCGAGCATTACTGCGAGCAACATAAAGAGTACCTCTATCTCTACCCGCTCGACACCATTGGTTTTATTGCTTTGCGGCGTAAATACAGGCCGCTTTTACCGGTGTATTTAGAATTACTGGTACCTATTTTTAAGCGTTTAGCCATCAGCTGTCAGGCTTCTTTAGAACACGAGCAGTTATTGATTACCATCGAGGCCTGTAAAGCGGCCGAAAGCCGTATTGTTTTTCAGCTACATCACGATGATTTAACCCTCTTGCCCAATCGGCGTGCATTAATGGAGGTGTTGCAGCGTGAGCTTGACGATGGCGAAAGCCAGGGCTTGCAAGGTGCATTGTTGTTTATCGACCTCGACCGTTTTAAAGCAATAAACGACACGCTCGGCCATTTGGTGGGCGATGAATTATTAAAAGCCGTCGCACAAGCGCTGCAAAACACTATTCGCAGAGAAGATATAGTCGCCCGTTTGGGCGGAGATGAATTTGTGGTTGTATTAAGCAAAATTAAAGCAGGCGAGGATGAATTACAGCGCGTAGTGGCGAATGTGCTGGAAAAAATTCGTGATATTTTTGCCCACTCGATACACGCGGGCGAGCATTTACTGCAGGTTTCACCCAGTATCGGCGTCGCCTTATTTCCAGAGCACGGTACTAACGCCGAGCGACTACTGCGCAACGCCGATACCGCGATGTATATCGCTAAAGCGCAAGGGCAAAATACCGCTGTATTCTATGAAGATCGCATGTCGGCCGACTTGGACATTCGCTTGCAAGTCGAAAAAGAGCTGCAAATGGCGATTAAAACCTGCGCCGATTTTAGAATGGTCTACCAACCGCAATACGACCACAACGGGCAAATATTGGGAGCCGAGGCACTAATACGCTGGAAAGATCGTAACGGCAAGGAGGTTTCGCCGGCGCATTTTATTCCGGTCGCCGAAGAAACAGGGTTAATGATTGAGCTGGGCCACTGGATTATGCGCGAAGCCTGCGCGCACATTCACACGCTGCAAAAACTACCGCTACCGCCAAGCTTTAAAAAAGTTTCGGTCAATGTCAGCGCCATCCAGTTTAACCAGCCTAACTACGTGCAAGAGCTGCTCAAAATCATCACACACGCCGCCATCACCCCGCAAATGCTCGGTATTGAGCTGACCGAAAGTGCGTTAATCACCAATATTAATACTACCCGCGACAATATATCGGCCCTGCAAGCACAGGGGATTGATGTCTCTATTGATGATTTTGGTACGGGCTATTCGTCGTTGTCGTACTTGAATCGTTTTCCGATTAAAACCCTCAAAATAGACCAAGCCTTTGTGCGCAATGCCAACCGTGATGCCGGCAACCGCGCTATTGTCGAAACCATTATTGCGCTGGCCAACAGCTTGGGCCTTAATGTGGTTGCCGAAGGGGTAGAGACCTTTGAGGAGTTTGATTGCCTTAATAAGCTGAATTGTTATCAATATCAAGGTTACTATTTTAGTCGACCGTTGGAATTTACCGCCTTGTGCGCCTTAATGCTGAACAATGCGCACGATCAAAGTGACAAGATAAAACCTGCCTCTCTCAATCGTCGACACAATGATCCTCATCATTAAAGCCATAAAACCCAACAAGCACTTATAAAACTCAATAACCCTTTATAAAACCCAATAACCAGCTACGCCCCCTATAATACCGCGCTGTTTTTATTTGCCGCTTAGGGCCCCGTTTTTATTGGCCAGTTGCGGCCCTGTTTTTATTGGCCAGTTGCGGCCATATTGCTATTTTGGAGTCGCCATGGACATCAACAAAACCTTGCACAACGCCGAGCACACTTGCAGTAAGGCCGGTGGGCGCTTGACCGATAAACGCAAAAAAATCCTCACGGCGTTGCTCACCACGCAAAAAGCCATGTCGGCCTACGATATCGTCAACTATGTTCGCGATAATCATAGCGAGGTGATGCCGCCTATGTCGGTGTACCGTATTTTGGATTTTTTAGAGGGTGAAAACCTCGTCCATAAGCTCTATTCCGCCAACAAGTACGTAGCCTGTTCGCACATTAGCTGCAGCCACGCCCACGAAGTCCCGCAGTTTTTAATTTGCCGCGAATGTGGCAGCGTTAAAGAAATTGGCATTAGCACTACCATTATTGATGTGCTCAAAAGCAGCGTGGCCGATGCCGGTTATTTTCTTAAAAGCCCCCAGCTAGAACTCGATTGCCTTTGCCAAGACTGCAATATTGGCGGTTAGCTTGCCGTTACCCCTTTCGTTATTGACTCTGTTTTTGAGCTTCCCACCCAGACACCATTTTTTTAGTACCTTACCCGTGTTGACATAAATGCAAATGATATATATTATCATTTGCATTGCGATGCATCGATCAGCACGGTCTATGTAATAGGAGTGTCTTGCACTCGAGTTGATGTCGAGCCGTGTGGTTTCAACCTGCATCAATTGCGGTAAATGACCTCTGTCATTTTTTGTGGTGCTATTTTTTTTTAAAGCTCCGTTTGCGTAGCGTTTTATCCCTCGATAGGGCGTTGCGCCTTTTTATTCACGCACTTTGAGCTGGGAAAACAACCCCTTGGCAAAACTCTATTTAGGTAGCCTAAGGCAGTGGCATTGGATCAGTTCGGCGGTGTGCCTTATTGGCATGCTGTTGTTTTCCATTACCGGTATCACCCTTAACCATGCCTCACAAATTAAGGTTAAACCCGTCATTACCACAGTGGAAACGATTGTGCCGGAGGCGCTTTTGCCGCGTGAGCAGCCCGATCATCGGCCCCAAGAAGACAAAGCGCGGCTGCCTGCCACATTGCTGGCGTGGCTAGATACAGAGCAGGGCATTTATATCGCGGCCAGCCAGCGCGCCGAGTGGAGCGACGATGAAATTTATATCTCGTTACCCCGCCCAGGCGGCGATGCGTGGTTGTCGATTGATTTGGCGAGTGGTGATTTACTCTACGAAAAAACTGACCGCGGCTGGATTTCTTACTTCAACGACCTGCACAAAGGCCGCAATACCGGCACCGCGTGGTTTTGGTTTATTGATGTGTTTTCGGTGGCCTGCATTGTGTTTTGCCTAACCGGACTGTGGTTATTACAGCGTTATGCGGGTAATCGCCCGAGCACATGGCCGATGGTGGCGCTGGGTTTTGTGGTGCCGTTAATTTTGATTGTTTTGTTTGTTCATTAAGGTTTTTAGGAGATAAAAATGCGTCAAGCAATAGTGTTGGCCGCCGCTTTGTTGGCTTTGCCAGCGGCCGCGAGCGATTTAAAAGTGACGGTGGAAATCCCACGTTTAGAGGTAGCCGAATACCATCGCCCCTATGTGGCGGTGTGGATTGAGGACGAATCCAATGCCGTGGCCGCCAATTTGGCGGTGTGGTACGACACCGAGATGAAAGAAAACAAAGGCCAAGAATGGCTAAAAGATATGCGCCAATGGTGGCGCCGTACGGGCCGTAGTTTGAGCTTCCCGATTGATGGTATTACCAGTGCGACCCGTGCAGTAGGCGAGCACAGTTTGGTCTTTAGCCAAGGCAAAGACCCGCTCGGTGATTTGGCCAAGGGCAATTACACGCTAGTGGTGGAAGCTGCCCGCGAAGTCGGCGGGCGCGAATTACTCAAAGTGCCCTTTGAATGGCCGCCCTCAAGTGCAACAACGCTTAACGCCAAAGG
>JAXHOG010000015.1:0-44267 GCA_034519605.1 Marinagarivorans sp. | reverse complement strand
GCCCAGAGCCGGACACGCTGATGTCGTCGCTTTCAGCACCAGCAAAACGAGGTACTGCGGGTAGGTGAGTTCGAGTGCGTCCAGCAGCGGTTTTGTAGAACCTGGTCTGGCCAACGAAGCCGAATACAAGGCAAAGCACAGCTGGTTGTCGAGCAGTTGGGCCGGATTGGGCCCCTTCTGTGTGTGGGTGTCGGTACGTGGCATGGATGAAGTATTGCTCAAAATTAAATCGCACACAATTTAAAAGGGAATTCCACAGACGTGGAACAGGGGGGCTTGCGCGGAAGCGCTTGCGGGTGAGCGCCGGGGCGAGCCAGAAGGACGCCGCGGCGTAGGTCAGCAGTACCAAGGCAGGGCGCAAGGCGTCCTGTGGCCATTGGTCAGGAACAGCGGGCGCACCAGCGCCACCGGCATTGGACAGCGGCAACCAATCCGCCACTACGCGTACCAGCACGAGCAGCGCTCCCAGCGGGAGAACGCCGCTCAAGAAAGTCATGGGGGTGAGGAACAACGTGAAGTAGTAGGTAAAGAAGTCGTAGCCGTTGGCCAGCGCGTTGAAGATCAGCGCGATGCAGCTGAAGGTGATGCCCACGCCCAAAAGGATGGGCCAGGCCAGCAGAAGTTTGGGACTGTGCGAGATTCCCAGCACCAGCATCACGCCGGTGGCCGTCACCAGTGAACAGCGACTTGAATGCCGCCCCTGCTTATTTCGGCCAGAACTTGATGTCGTCCAGCGCTACCGGCGCGTTCATGATGCCGTCCCACGTTTTCTGCACGTGCATGCGCGAAAACGCCGAATACAGGGCCTCGAAACTGGCCGATTGCATGGCGCTCATGCAAATGGAACCGCTTTTAAGTTTTTTGGTCGTAGTCAGCAAGGCGTGGCAATTACCGGTAGCGTAGAGGCTGTAAGTGCGGAGGCCGTTGCGTTGCAGTTGCAAACGCGTGGCGTAACACCGGTGAATATTGACGAAGTGAGCATTGCGATGTCGGCGGGGCGCAAGCTCAATATTTATTTGGGCGCCAACCGCGTTAAAACGGTTGAGCTAATTATGTTTTGTCGCCAAATGTACACTATTACCAAATCGAGTATTCCTTTGGTGCGAGGCCTTAGAGGGTTGGCGGCCAGTATTCGCAATGAGTATCTTCGTGATGTTTTGCATGATGTTGCCGATAAATTAGAAAGCGGTATGTCGTTGTCTTTGTCTTTATCTAAACATGAAAAAGTGTTTAATCATTTATTTATTAGCATGATTAATGTGGGCGAAAGTAGTGGTAATTTGGATGCCGTTTTTCAGCAGTTATCATTTTATATTGCACGCGACGAAGAGACCCGTAAAAGTATTAAGTCGGCTATTCGTTATCCTTCGTTTGTGCTTGTTGCTCTAGCTGTAGCTATCACTATCGTCAACGTTTTTGTTGTGCCTAAATTTGCCGAGATGTTTGCCAAATACGACGCGACGCTACCGCTCGTGACACGCATATTAATTAACACATCGTATGTTTTTATTAATTACTGGTGGTTAATGCTGATTGTTATAGCGCTAATGCTGGGTGGGTTTTATTATTTTGTTAAGCATCCTAAAGGATCCTTAATATGGGGGGCGTATAAATTAAAGGCGCCTTTAATAGGTGAAACTATTGCGCGTGCAATGATGGCGCGTTATTCCCGTAGTTTGGCGTTAATGTTGAATGCAGGTGTGCCGGTGAATCAGGCTTTAACATTGTGTGCGCACGCCATCGACAATCCTTTTCTTGCGCAAAAAATTGATTCAATTCGCCGTGGCGTCGAGCGTGGCGAAAGTTTAATTCGCACCCATGTGGCCACTAATATGTTTTCACCTTTAGTATTGCAAATGATTGCGGTGGGCGAGGAGAGTGGTCAAGTAGAAAACTTGTTAGTTGAAGTCGCCGATTTTTATGAGCGCGAAGTGGATTACGATTTAAAAAATCTGAGCGCTAAAATCGAGCCGATTTTAATTATTGTGATGGCCGTTTTTGTGGCTATTTTAGCGTTAGGCATCTTTTTGCCGATGTGGGATATGTACAGTGTGCAATCGGGTGGCGCTTAGGCGCATTGATTTTTTTAAATGCAGTTAATAAACCTAAAAACCGCAGTCCAGTCCGCCAATTTCCATCATTAGCGTAAAACCACACCCCGAATATCACTTTGGATCAGGTTAATAACGCCACAATATTGAGAGGGGTTTTTGGCGTTGTTTTTTGCTTAAAAAATTCGGCGATGATTCCCAATAAATGTCGCCATGCCTCCTGCGGTTTTAACTGCGGAGCAATCGCTTTTAACTCACCAAAAATCATGCCCAGTCGTTGGTACGCTTGCGCCAATTTGTGGGTGTGGCTATGCAAGCTCGTGAGCGTGATCATTCTTTTTGAACTGTGTGTCGTTAAACGCCCGATGCTACTTAATAATAATGGCCGGCTTGTTATCGCTTCGTGATGCAAATCGGGAATCGCTAAACGCACATACAATGTCCACCAATTATAAATGAGCGCAATAATGCGTGACATTAAGCGACAGCTCGCTACATCACGGGTCGTAAATCCGCTCCAGCCCCACTGATTTTTTTAATTCATCAAAGTTATTTTCACAATCAGCTCGGTCGCGATAATGCTGAAAGACAGCGACTAATTCGTCTTCACGATCTGTCACCAAAACAGAATATTCGAATAATTTAATATCTTCTGGCTCATCAATAAATGAGAGCTGTTGATAATCTTGCTGAGTTTTTTCGATACCGACTATTGTGCTCGGTTTTAATTGTCGCCGAAAAATAATCACGCGGCGGGGAGTATCCCAGCCTTGCAGTTGTAGGTGATCTTCTTTACCTTCCCATCCTTTATGTATTTTCTTCCAGCAGCCTAAAGCATGATGTTTATGCAGTAATTTCAGTACATTTGGCGTTTTTTTGAGTTTAAACGTAACCGTCCAATAAACCACACCTACCGCCCCATCTAATCAAACCCTAATCTAGCCGTTTTCACGTGGAGCGTAAAAATGGCTAGATTAACTCAAACACAATGGCGCGAACTCATCGCCGAGCAAGCCCAATCATCACTGACCGCCACCGCATTTTGTGCGGCGCGCGGAATTAATCCTAAATATTTCAGCTTGCGGAAAAATCAGCTGGCTACATCAGCATCATCGGCTTTTGTTCGTGTCCAAACACCGCCACCCGCCACACATATTGTTGAGATTATAACGGGCGCCGCCACCATGCGTATTTCTTTGGGCGTACCTGCGCAGTGGTTGGCCGATATCATCAAGGCGATTCGTTAATGCGCTGCTTTGTTGATCCACCCGGAATTTATTTATACAAAGATGCAATTGATTTTCGTAAATCCATTAATGGCTTAGTGATGATTATTGAGCAAGGGCTTGAGCGTTCGGCCTTTGATCCCGCGCTGTATATTTTTTGCAATCGCGCACGCGACAAACTCAAAATACTGTATTGGGATAACACCGGTTTTGCGCTGTGGTATAAACGCTTGGAGAAAGCCAAATTTAAATGGCCAGAAAAAATCAGCAGCGCCTCATTAATCATCGACGAACAACAATTGCATTGGCTGCTAAGTGGTTACGATATTATTGGTCATCAGCCGGTATTTTTTGAAAATTCACATTACTACCTAGGCGGCAGCAAAGCGTACATTTGATTCATTAAAAAGACTTAACATTTTTATTTTTTTAATTACTCCAAATCGAGGCCTATTAATTAATGATTCCCTTTTTTAAGTGGCTTTTTTGATGTCCCTATATTACGCATCTGATTCCAAACAGCTCATCAGGATTTAAATCAGGTGCATATGGGGGAGCAAAACAGCTTTATCTTGTTTCGTTTTCTTTATGAAATCTTTAACTTTTTTGCTTTTCACCGGATACCATCTTAATTATAAATACTGTTTTTTTCTCCTTTTAAAAAATCTTTTAAGCACAAATAATTTATCAGCATTAAAACTACCTAAGAACGGAACCAAAAACCACCACTATTCGAAATGCCGAAATACATTAATTCTTTTCGCTGACCGCTTTTTTGACAACAGGTGTTTGACCTTTTAGGCCCCATGTTCGCTGTAATGGATCGTCTGATCGGATCGATGCTTCATCCAACCAAAAGATGTTTGCACCTTTTTTTTAGCTTCTTTTAGAATTTCTGGTATTCTTTTTCTTTCCACTCTGCAACCGCTTCCTCATCACGCTCATAAGCTCTGCGCAATGTTTTTGCGGCGTTAAATCTAATCGATGAAGTAATTCACCTGTCGATGTAACTGATAAATCAATACCGAAACGATCCGCAATTAAATTTGAAACTATTTGACGCGTCCATAAGCCAAAATCAAAACCATGTTGACGCGGATCGCCACCCAATATCCACCGCTTAACTTCCTGCTCCTCAACATCAGATAATTTTCGATTTCTTCCTGTTCGTTCAATGGGCTCAAGGCCATCAAATCCTTCTTCTCTATATTTTTTCATCCAAACATATATTGTTCGGTCGCCAAGACCATAGCTACGAGCAACCGCAGCCGCTTTTTCACCATCCAGCACACGCTACACTATTTTTCGTAGCTATTTTATTTTCTTTGATAATTGTCTAGCGTCATTTTTCATTCGGAATTATAATATAAAAAATTATTTATTTAACATAATTAAAAATAAGGCCGTGGTAAAATACGGCCATGATAAATCACCCCGAATTACTTGCCGAAATTGTGCTTTTAAAAGAGCGTAATCTCCAGCTCGAACAAGAGCTGGCGTTTTACCGCGAGCAATTTAAATTGGCGCAAGCTAAGCGCTTTGGCGCCTCGTCAGAAAAATCCCCGCAGCAACTCGACTTATTAATGAACGAGGCTGAAGTGATCGATGATCACACCGTTGCCACCGAATCCGTTGAAATACCCGAAAAAATAGAAACTCAAAAGTCAGAAAAACCGCGCGGCCGCAAACCTTTACCTAAAGAGTTGCCACGCGAAACACGCATTGTTGATATTGATGACGCCGATAAAGTCTGCACATGCTGCAGTGGCGAACTGCATAAATTCGGCGAAGAAACCAGCGAGCAACTGAAATACATTCCGGCAAAAATGACCGTGATTGTCACTGTTCGCCCAAAATACAGCTGCCGCCAGTGTGAAAAAAATAATACCCACACGCCGATTGTGATTGCACCGGTTCCCGCCAGCCCAATCCCAAAAAGTATTGCGACACCCAGCTTATTGTCGCAAGTCATTTGCAATAAATATCAATTCGCGATTCCGCTCTATCGTCAAGAAGCCCTCTTCAAACAAATCGACATTGAATTAAATCGAAAAACCCTCGCGAATTGGATGATTCGCAGCGCAACTGTGTTCGAGCCTGTCATAAAAGCCTTAAAAGACACCCTCCTAGTGCAGGGTGCGATTCATGCCGACGAAACACCGGTAAACGTCATTCAAGAAGATCGCGAAAAATGCTACATGTGGGTGTATTGCTCGGGCGCGGATTCCCCAGGCGACACCCAAGCGAACAAAAACATCGTACTTTACGACTACCAACCGAGTCGCGCGGCGAGCTGCCCGAATAATTACTTGGGTGGCTATAAAGGCTTTTTACAGGTCGACGGTTACGTAGGTTACGAAAGCACGAAAGCAACGCTCGTAGGTTGCATGGCGCACGCACGCCGAAAATTTTATATACAGGAAGTATGGTATGCAGGTTTTGCAGGAGCAAAAACCTGTGTGGATGCGCAAAAAGCGCAATTAAAAGGCAAATCGGGCCGAGCAGATTGGGCGGTTTCGCATATTCAAAAGCTGTACAAAATAGAGTCACAATTAAAAACAAAAACGATGGCTGAGCGTTTTGAAATAAGAAAAAACCTATCGGTACCGTTACTCAATGAATTTAAAGCGTGGCTCGATAAAACCGTCACGCATGTCGTGCCCAATTCAGCTATTGGTAAAGCCGTAAGCTACACATTGAATCAGTGGTCTAAATTAATCGCATACACACAAGATGGACAGCTATCAATCGATAATAATCGCGCCGAGCGCGCCATTAAGCCTTTTGTAATTGGCCGTAAAAATTGGATAGCGGGCACCCTGCTTTGTTACGGATGTGGGATAAACGGCTGCGCGGATACAGAGCTATGGGCTATCGAATAGCTCAAACACAAAGCAGTCAGCACAGTTTAGAATTATTTTGTTACTTTTTTTGACTGAGAGAATTTCGGTGAGGAAATTTAATTTAAAACTATTTTGTTATTTGCGGTGCAAAAATGCTCAAAAAAAGCCAATTCCCCCCCCTTTTTGTTTACAACTATTTTGTCAAACCACAGAAAGTGCATGATTAGAAAAAATTAAGAGCTGTGCTTCAAGGGTGCTGCAATGGCGAACGGTAAAATACTAAGACAACTTATTAAAGCAGGCGCGAGGGCGACCCCTGCTTCGCCCACTGGCCGTCAAAATTCAATGTATCGCGTTAGCGACTGGAATCCGCGAATCTTGATTGATTTTGTTTTAGGGTGCTATTGGCTTGTGTTGTAATATTCCCGCCGGTTTTACCCTTGAGTATTTGTATTTTAATGGGGGTATTTTTTATCTTCGAGTGGGATTGTTGGTTATTATGTTAAAAACAATGAATACGTCGTCAGGCATTGGCGCAAAAGAATTTACGGTTTTAGTGGCCATGCTGATGTCGATTGTGGCTATTACTATTGATGCTTTGTTACCGGCATTGGGCATTATTGGCACCGACTTACAAGCAGCAAGCGAAAACCATACTCAGCTTTTAATTAGTTTAATATTTTTGGGGATGGCTATTGGGCAGGTCGTGTGCGGCCCTATGTCCGATGCGTTTGGCCGTAAGCCCGTATTGTTTAGTGGTTTTGCCTTGTATTTAGTGGGTACATTAACTTGTTATTTTGCGCCGACGTTTGAGTGGTTAATGGCGGGTCGCCTAATACAGGGCTTGGGAGTTGCGGGGCCGTATATTTCGTCAGTTTCGCTGGTGCGGGATATGTTTAAGGGTGCGCAAATGGCGCGCTTAATGTCGCTGGTGATGATGATTTTTATGTTAGTACCCGCCATTGCACCCGCGCTGGGGCAGGGCATTTTAATGCTGTGGAGCTGGCAGGCAATTTTTGTATTGTATTTTGTTTATGCTTTATTTGTTTTGGTCTGGATTGCGCTGCGTTTAAAAGAGACGCTGCCCAAAGAGCGGCGCATACCTTTTACGGCTAAAGGTTTTTTTGAGGGCTTTAAAGAAGTGGTTAGCAACCGGATTACGGTGGGTTATACCCTGTGTTCGGGTTTGTTTTTTGGGGCTTTTATTGGCTATTTAAATTCGTCACGGCAGATTTTTCAGGTGCAGTTTGATCAGGGCGAAATGTTTATTGCGTACTTTGGGGGCTTATCGCTGGTGTTGGGTTTTTCATCGATGGTCAATTCCCGTATTGTTGAAAAGTTTGGCACTAAATTAATTTCGTTTTATGCCATTTTAACGATTGCGGTATTGTCGTTGGTCTTTTTAGCTTTGCATTGGGTAGTGGATATTCGCCTGTGGATGTTTGTAATTTATGCCTCGGCTTTGTTTTTTTGTTTTGGTTTTTTGTTTGGCAATGTGAATGCCATGGCGATGGAGCCTATGGGCCATGTGGCGGGTATTGCCTCGGCGGTGATTGGCGCTAGCTCGTCGATTTTGTCGATGACGATTGGCACCCTCATTGGCCAAATGTATAACAACACGTTAATTCCCATTGCCGCTGGATTTTTTGTGCTGTGTTTATTGGCGTTAATGATTATGTTTTGGGTGGAAAAAGGCCGGATTCATAGCTGATATATTATGTGAACTAGGCGAAAAAAACCACTGCGCCCATCGGCCCAGTGGTTTTTTGTTTTTGGTGGAAGATGAATATTTTTAGTCTTTTACTTCACTACGCATAGTCACAAATTCTTCGGCGGCGGTGGGGTGGATGCCGATGGTGGCATCAAAAATAGTTTTAGTTGCGCCCGCTTTAATGGCAATGGCTAACCCCTGCATAATTTCGCCGGCGTCTTGCCCTACCATGTGTGCGCCCACTATTTTGTCGGTGTCGCCATCCACTAATAATTTCATTAAGGTGCGCTCGTCCGAGCCACTCAGCGTGTGTTTTAAGGCTTTAAACTCGCTGCGGTATTTTTTAATATTGGGGTAGGTTTCCCGCGCTTTTTCTTCGCTCATGCCCACGGTTCCAATATTGGGTTGGCAAAATACGGCGGTTGCAATATTGCTGTAATCCATCACGCAAGGCTGGTTGTTGTAGAGATGTTTGGCCAGCGTCATACCTTCTTTAAAGCAACGGGTGTTAATTCCATGCCTCCGGTCACATCGCCTACGGCATAAATGCTTGGGATCGAGGTTTGGAAGGTGTCGTTCACTTTTATGTGTTGGCTTTTAGTGAGTGTCAGCTCTAAACCATCGGCCAATAATTGTTCCATTTTGGGTTTGCGGCCGGTGGCAAAAAGTACTGCCTGCGCGGTGATGTTTTCGCCGTTATTGAGTGTTAAGGATAAATCGCCATTGGCGAGTTTTTCGATGCGCTCGACGTCGGTATTAAATCGAATATTCACGCCTTGTTTAGCACGTGCGCAATACTGGCATCGCGTACACGGGTTTTAAAGGTAACGTTAGGAACTGTAGCCATGGTGATTCTCCATTGTTTGTTGCGATAGGTGATGATGAGAGGCCGCTCAATGCTTGGCTGCCTTTGCGTGTGATGATTATAGGTGTGCCGCATTCGATTGATAAAATTAATTGTATTAATGGTTGTAATAGATTTTATGTTTTATGTGCAGGAATGAGAGAGCCTCAAAAACGGCATAAAAAGAAAAAGGCCGCGATGACGGCCTTTTAGGGGAGAAGTGAAGTTGGAGTTTTAGGGGGTATTAGCATTCATAGCGATCAATCACATCGCGAACTAAACCGCTGCGCACAATATCGTCGCGATCAAATTCATGAATGTGCACGCTTTTAAGCCCGCGTAAACGCTCGACGGCATCGGCAAGACCGTTGGGGCCTTTGATGTCGCTTTGTTTAATATCGCCATTAATAACGACTTTACAGTTTTCGCCAATGCGGGTTAAAAACATCTTCATTTGTGCGGGCGAGGTGTTTTGAGCTTCGTCCAATATCACAAAAGTATCTTCACCAAAGGTGCGTCCACGCATGTAGGCCAATGGTGCCGCGACTATGCGTCCGTGCCGCATAAGGTATTTAACGGTGCCCGCGCCAAGGCGTTCGCTGAGAATTTCGCGGAAGGCGTCGATATAAGCATCAAATTTTTCGTCGATATCACCCGGTAAAAAGCCGAGACTTTCGCCTGCTTCTACCGCAGGACGGGTGATAATGATGCGCTCTATTTGGCCGTTTAACATCGCTTCGGCCGCGAGTGCGCCAGCGCAATAACTTTTACCCGTGCCCGCAGGCCCGATGCCAAAAGTGAGGCAGTTATTTTTAATGGCATTGATGTAGTTTTTTTGTGCGGTGGTGCGAGGCGTTAGCGGGCGCTCATCATGCCGTGGGCAGTAGGCGGTAGAAATACTTTTGCGGGCATTTAACTCAAAGATTTCTGCGGTTTCTTGCCCTTGTACTGCGCCGCCTTTTCGACGTTGTGGGCGCTGTGAATGATGCGACTCTTTGTGTGAATTAGAAGAGTGGTTAGTGTATCGTTTCGCGCTTGCTCGTCTAGCCATAGATTATTTTCTCCGAATAGCCGTTAGGATAAAACAGTGAGTAATGGATCTAAATTGCTAATGCCAAAATGATTTGGTTGGCCTGACTATGATTCAAAAAAAATAGAATGCCAAGTAAAAAAACAATTATTTTTTATTTTTTTGAGGGCGGTGGAATTCTACTGCGCTAGACTTAAAAATAAGCGCATTACACCTTGCTGGAATTTTTTGTTTAAAATTATTCCACGCTACCTCGCCCTCCTAATTTTTTGAATTCCTTCTATTTTTAAATAAAACCTAACTATTCACCACCTAGCCTAAATGCAGTCGCGCGGTTATTTTCTGGGCCGCGAGGTTGCTACCCTACGCTTCCATGCTGGGGCCAGCACTTACTAAAATCGGTATCAATCCATTCTTTTTTGTTTTTTTTTTTTGAAGATATCCCTTTTTTTTCGGGGTATATCTATTTCAAATTATACCAATGTATTCCTGTCAGCCAACCAAGTAGTAAATCCATGAAAATAACCACCCAACGGCGTTTTTTACGGAGAATTAGCCAGTAGCTGAATTTAAAATCACGTAAGCTTGCTTGATGGGCATCAAGGGATTTTTTTGCCGATTATCGGTTGCAAGCGTTGGTGATACTCAAGAATAGAGATCGCTTCGATATTTTCTGGGCCGTAGAGGCCTGGGTTGTCATCAATAAAGAGTGGTGTGATAAAAGCAAAACACTGCCCTTCTGTGAGCGCTCTGTTTTGTGACTTTAATAAAGATTGCGCACTTAATTGGTACCACTCATCTCCAAGGTCGAGGTTGACTGGCGGTAAGCCAAATTCGTCGATCAATTCGGTAGCTTCAATAATGTGGCCGTCAGTCAGGCTGTATAAGTAAATTGTGCCATCGCTCAGTTCAATAAAAAAATCGCCAAAAGCCGTTATGTCTAAAAGTTTAGCGTTGGCATCGTATTGCCAAAGGTTTTGTAGTTGTTGGCTGAGTGTCGCGGTAATTTGTAATGGATAGTGCATGGTTTTATGGTCTTGGTGAAGGGTAAAAGTGAATTGTGACAGATGTATTAAGGGGATGAATTGTTGCGCTGGTATCGCAAAGTCTGTGGCATATCGCCCTGCGCTTTAGTTTGCGCTACTGATGAATTAATCGCTCAGCGATAAAAAAGGTGTTTGCAGGTTAACAAGAATGCCACAAATATGTCACTGACTATTCATCTTCTCGCTGTACAACGTGGCTCCGTATTCTTGTGTGTTCATTAAGTTTTATTTTTTTGAGCGCTTCATTTCTGTTCGGAGTTAACCATGATTTTTAATAAAACGTCCCTCGCTCTCGCGGTAAGTTTATCCATTTCTGTATTGTCTGGATGCAGTGATGACGATAAAAAAGTAGCCGCTTCAGAGCCTATGCAATTTAATCGCGTCGCTACTTTTTTTACCTGCGAACAAATTTCGCCCGTATGTAATACCGATGAAACCACGGTGGCAGAAATTGTAGCGGCATCAAAAGATGGCAACACCTTGATTTATACCGATAGCCCACAAAATAAAATTGGTTTTGTGGATATCCGTGTCGCGAGTCAACCTAAAAAAGGTGGCACTTTGGTTATGGGTGGCGAACCTACATCGGTTGCTGTTCTGGGAAATTACGCCGTGGTTGGGGTAAATACTTCGGCTGACTATGTGAATAGGTCGGGTGATTTAGTTGTGGTTGATATTGCGACTAAAACCATTGTGCGTCGCATTGCGTTGGGCGGCCAGCCGGATTCTGTGGCTGTGAGTCCATCGGGTAAATACATTGCTGTGGCCATAGAAAATGAGCGCGATGAAGATTTAAATGATGGCCTGTTACCGCAATTTCCTGCGGGATATTTATCGATTATTGATGTTGCCGAAAAAGTAGAAAATTGGTCGGTGCGAAAAGTGGAATTAACAGGTTTAGATGGACTGCAATATGCCTCTGATCCAGAGCCAGAGTATGTTGCTATTAATAGTGACGATGTAGCGGTATTAACGCTGCAAGAAAATAATCACATTGCCTTAATTAATTTAAAAAATGGCGCCATCCAAAAAAGTGTTAGTGCTGGCGCGGTCGATTTGGTGGCTATTAATGCCACCACTAATAAACCTGGGAAGATTGCATTAACTGAAAGCCTTGATGCGATACCGCGTGAACCTGATGGTGTTGCATGGTTGGGTAACGATTATTTTGCTACCGCTAACGAAGGCGATTTGGTCGGTGGTAGCCGTGGCTTTTCTATTTTTAGCAAAGCGGGTGAGTTAGTTTGGGATTCTGGTAATCTGCTTGAGCAGCTTGCCGTACGCTTTGGTCATTACCCCGAAAAGCGTGCAGGTAAAAAAGGCGTAGAGCCTGAAAATATCACCTATGGCATATTCAACAATACGCCCTATTTATTTGTAAACGCCGAACGCGCCAATCTTATTTTTATGTTTGATGTGTCGAATCCTGTGCAGCCAAAATTTAAACAAATATTGCCAGCGAGTGCAGGGCCAGAAGGTTCGACCGTAATACCTGACCGCAATTTATTGGTGGTGGCCAGCGAGGTAGATGACCGCGAAGTAAATTTACGTGGTGCGGTAAATATTTATTATATGGACGAAAATTCGGCGGCTTACCCCACCATCGAATCCGTTGATAATGGCGATGGTGCGCCGATTAGCTGGAGTGCGATGTCGGGCTTATCGGCTTCAAAAAGTGAAAATATTCTTTATGCGATTGAAGATAGTTTTTATGCAAGCAATCGAATTTTCACGCTGGATACCAGTACCGCTCCCGCCAAATTAACAGCGGCTACGGCCATTAAGGATAGCAATGGTGTATTTGCTGGTTTGATGCTTCCCGATTTGGTTAAAACAGATAATTTACGTGCGAGTACTTTTGATAAATTGGATTTAGCGGCCTTAATTAACAGCGATAAAACTGTGAACATCGATCCCGAAGGGATTGCACTGGCCAGTGATGGTGGTTTTTGGGTGGCCTCTGAAGGTAACGGCACTCAAGGTGAAGCTGATCGCCCAATTTTATCGGAAAATTTAATTTTTAAGACTAATGCTGACGGCGTGATTGAGCAGGTCATTCGATTGCCCGAGGCCATTAATGCCAAGCAAATACGCTTTGGTTTTGAGGGCGTTGCTGAGGATGCCGGTAAGCTTTATGTGGTTTTTCAGCGTGCATGGATTGATGATAAAAACCCGCGCGTTGGCATTTATGATTTGACGGAAAAAACCTGGCAGTTTGTTTTTTATTCGCTCGATGCAGTAGCATCGCAAGCTAAGGGTTGGGTAGGGTTATCGGATTTAACAGCATTGGGTAATGGCGAATTTTTAGTGATAGAGCGTGATAATAAAGCGGGTTTTGATGCGGCGATTAAGCGTTTATATAAAATCAATTTAGCCTCTGTGACAAATGAGCAAGTAATTACTAAAACCTTAGTGCGCGATTTATTGGATGATTTAAAATTACCTGCGGGTATGGTGCCCGAGAAAATCGAAGGCTTAGCCGTAACACCCAGCGGCAAAGTGTTTATTGTTAACGACAACGACGGTATTGACGATAACAGCGGTGAAACGCAATTGCTTAATTTGGGTAAAGTGCTGAATTAAATACCGTAAGGCCTAAATGTTTGTAAAAAACCCGCGTTGACCTTGCAAGGTTAACGCGGGTTTTTTTATTACCTTATGTTTTAGCGGCGCACGCACGGCTGCAAGCTAAATATGACGTGATTGTGGTGAAGGGCGCGGGCAGCCCCGCCGAAATTAATTTGCGTCAAGGTGATATTACCAATATGAGCTTTGCCGAGGCGGCCGATTGCCCTGTGATTAAACAGTTGTGCGCGTTGCCTTCGCTGCCTACAGGGCCTTGCGAAGCTTGATTGTGTGTCGAATGGTGACGTTTTAATTTGCCCCAATAACCCAATCACAGCGCACTCACATCAGGCTTTATCGATTTTAGGTGCGTGTGCTATTGTGCCGCGTCTTTTTGACCACGAGGGATGATCTCTAGTCGCTTGATGCGAGTGGCTAAAGGGAATCTTTAATTTCTGCTTTTTGCGCAGGACACAATAATTAAAAATAATCATTGAGGTAGACAAATGTCTTCAGCAGCTTCTCATAAGCTCTCTTTTTTAGAAAAGAGCGGCTATGCAATGGGCGATGCCGCCGCTAATTTGGTTTGGCGTGGTGCTTTGGCCTACATTGCGGTTTTTTATACCGATACTCTGGGAATTTCGGCGATTGCGGCGGCTACGTTGCTTTTGTTGGTGCGCTTATCCGACGGTATTACCGATATTATTATGGGCATGATTGCCGATCGCACGACTTCACGTCATGGGCGTTTTCGTCCTTGGATTATTTGGTCGGCGCCTGTTTTAGCGCTATTTATGGTGTTGGCGTTTACCGCACCGGATATTAGCCCCACGATGAAATTAGTCTGGGCTTACTTTACCTACATTGGTTTAACGCTGGCCTATACCGTGAATAACGTGCCTTATTCTGCATTAATGGGCGTAATGACCCCCAGCCATACCGAGCGCACGGTGCTGTCGGGCTACCGTTTTGCGGGTGCTTTTTGTGGCGGTGTTTTGGTAATGAGCTTTACCCCCGACATGGTTGCTTATTTTGGCCAGGGCGATGACGTAAAGGGTTACCAGCAAACCTTTTATGTGTTTGCGGCGCTGTTGATTATTTTATGTACGATTACCTTTTTCACCACTAAAGAGCGTGTTGAGCCACCCAAAGATGAGTCTTTACAGTCGGGCTATGGTGAGATGTTTAAAAGTATCGCGGTTATGTGTATTCCCCTTGGTGCTATGTCGTGGTTTTTTGTACAGCAAGATTTGCTCAGTGGTATTGTTTTTGCGGTTGTGATTAGTGCGACGGTTGTTTTTTTGCGAGGATTCATCAAAAAGCCTGAAACTGAAACTACGCAATCTCAGCGCGATTTTATTGATCTTTTAACCAATAAGCCCTGGTTGATGATTTTAGGTTTAGGTCTGTTCACCATGTTCTACAACGGCATTCGTTTTGGTACGGTGGCTTACTACTTTACGCATTACATGGGCGATGCCTCTTTAGGGGGTAAGTTCTTTTTCGCGACGACCGTAGTGTCTATGTTCGCTGCGATTATTGCCGGTTATTTAACCAATTGGCTTGGTAAGAAAATGCTGTTTGCGATCTCGTTGATTGCGAGTGGCATCATTACTTGCGGTATTTATTTTGTTAAGCCTGGCGATGTAACTTTGGTATTTACCTTGGGCGTCACGGCTGAATTTTTTGCAGCCTTTATGCCCGTATTGGTGTTTAGTATGTTGGGCGATACTGCCGATTATTCTGAGTGGAAAAATGGCCGTCGTGCAACTGGCTTGCTTTATTCGGCGGGTACTTTTATCCAGAAAATGGGCGGTGGTTTTGCCGGTGCCTTGGTGTTGTTGGTGTTGGCTTCTTACGGTTATGTGGGTACCGATCCCGATACAATTTCGCAAGCCAAAGAAGGCATGGTGAACTTGATGAGCTGGATTCCTGCTATTTTCTCTTTTGCGGCGGTCGCCTTATTAGTGTTTTACCCCTTAAATACCCAGCGCATGGGTGAAATTGAACGCGATTTGCAAGAGCGTCGCCGCCTCGCACAAGCTTAAGTGAGTGTCTGGATACGGCACTTTATAGCTGCTGCATCTTTGCTAAAAAGCTAAAAACGCCTTCGGGCGTTTTTTTTTGAGTGTGTATAAGTGATAGTGATAGCTACTTTGAGATTTTAAAATGTTAGAGCAATTGTTGTTATTTGTGATTTCACTGGTGGCCAATGTGTTGTCGTCTTTGGCCGGTGGTGGGGCGGGTTTATTGCAATTGCCGGCGTTAATTTTTTTGGGCTTGCCCTTTGCTGTGGCATTGGCTACACACAAAATTGCCTCGGTAGCGCTAGGGATTGGCGCCAGTATCAAGCATTTGGGTAGTGGCCATGTGCAGTGGCGTTTTGCGGTATTTATTTTGGCGGTGGGATTGCCCGGGGTTGTTTGTGGTGCTTTGTGGGTATTGCATTTGCCCGAGTTCGCGGCGCAATTATTATTGGGTTTGTTAACGATTGGTTTAGGTGTTTATTCGCTATTTAATGCGAGCCTGGGGCAGTCTGCGGACCCCAAAAATCGAAGCCGCTGGGGCTATGTCGTTGGTGGTTTGGTATTGTTTTTAATTGGTGTTTTAAATGGTTCGTTAACTTCGGGCACGGGTTTGTTTGTTACCTTGTGGTTAGTTCGCTGGTTTGGTTTGGATTACAAACAAGCGCTGGCTTACACCATGATTTTGGTGGGTTTTTTTTGGAATGGTGCGGGTGCAATCACCTTGAGTTTTGCACAGTCGCCTTATTGGGCTTGGTTGCCTGCGCTGTTGGCAGGTTCGTTGCTTGGAGGCTATTTGGGTGCGCATCTCGCTATTGCTAAGGGGAATCGCTTTATTAAGCGAATCTTTGAAACCTTAACCTTAATCGTTGGTGTGTCGCTGTTAGTGAGGGCCTTAGAGGCGCTATAGGCGGCTGTTAATTATCTAAATCTTTGCTGTGAAGCGGTGCAAAATGATAGTGCGCGCACCTAAAGGTTGTTTTTATATCGGCCATTAAGTTTTTGATTCGCTAGGTCTGCCGTTGCGGTTTGTGGCAATTGCAGTGATAGAATGCCGCCACCAATATTTTTTAACTGAGGTAAATATGACGCGTCTCCCTAATTCATTGCGTGATAATGTTCGTTTACTGGGCGAGCTATTAGGCAATACCCTGTTAAAGCATGAAGGCCCAAAAGTTTTTAAAAAGGTCGAAGATATCCGCACTTTGGGCAAGCAAATTAATGCCACCAACGATGGCCCTTTGTTGGCGCTTTTAAACGAAGTTGAAGATGCCGAAGTTTTACCGATCGCCCGTTCATTTAATCAATTTTTGAATTTAGCCAATATTGCCGATCAAGAATATAGTTCGAGCATTGAGGCTGTTTCGGGCGATCATTTAGACGCTATTTTGATCGAGCAAGTTGATTTAGTCGGCAAAGACAAACTCGCCGAAGTGATTGATGGTTTGAAGATTGAGTTGGTACTTACCGCACACCCGACGGAAGTTAGCCGCCGTACGCTGATTCACAAATACGACAAAATTGCCGATAGTCTTAGCGATTTGCGCCGCACCGATTTATTGCCTCAAGAAATAGAACAAACCCGTACCGATTTAAGCCGTTTAATTGAAGAAATTTGGACCACCGACGAAATTCGTAACGAGCGCCCCACGGCTATCGATGAGGCGCGTTGGGGTTTTGCGGTTATAGAGAGCAGTTTGTGGCGCGCAGTGCCGGAGTTTATTAATCATTTAGACCGTTTAGCACGCAAACGTTTAGGGCGTGGTTTGCCGCTTAATGCGGCGCCGTTTGCGTTTTATTCGTGGATGGGTGGCGACCGTGATGGCAACCCAAATGTGACTCACGATGTGACGGCTAAGGTCGTCATGCTCGGGCGCTGGATGGCGGCGAGCCTTTACCTTAAAGATTTAAAAA
This sequence comes from Marinagarivorans sp., assembly GCA_034519605.1. Lineage (GTDB taxonomy): Bacteria > Pseudomonadota > Gammaproteobacteria > Pseudomonadales > Cellvibrionaceae > Marinagarivorans. The sequence goes on along the minus strand of JAXHOG010000015.1, from coordinate 27,013 downwards.
GCCTCGCAGGCGATTTAAGTATGAGTGCCGCGAGTGCAGAATTAACGGGCCGTTTAACGACCACCACCAAAACACCCTACCGCGAAGTGTTAATGCCGGTGATCAGCATGCTGGAAAATACACTGGCATGGACCGATGCCAAATTGCGTGGCAAAGAGACGCATATTGCTGTCGATACATTATTTACGCGTTGCGAACAAGTGTTGTCCACGCTCGAGCTTTGTCATCGCTCATTGTGCAGTCACAACTTGGACGAAATTGCCAACGGCCCACTGCTTGATACCATTCGCCGTTTAAATTGTTTTGGTATTAATTTGGTGCCGCTGGATATTCGCCAGGATGGCGAGCGCCACATCAAGGTGCTGGACGAGCTGACTCAGTATTTGGATCTGGGCAGTTATTTATCATGGGATGAAGATCAGCGCCAAAGCTTTTTATTAGAGCAATTGCAAAGTAAGCGCCCATTGTTGCCCCAAAAGTGGCCGGTAAGTGCCGATTCGCAAGAGGTGCTGGATACCTGCCGTGTGATTGCCGAGCAACCTCGCGAAGCCTTGTCGCAATACATTATTTCGATGGCGCAACAACCCTCCGACGTATTGGCTGTGGCCTTGCTGCTCAAAGAAAACAATATGACCTGGAATATGCCGGTTGTTCCGCTGTTTGAAACCCTTGCCGATCTGGATCGCGCGCCCAGCGTGATGAACCGTTTGTGGCAATTGCACTGGTATCAAACCTACACGGCTGGCGCACAAACAGTGATGATTGGTTACTCAGATTCGGCCAAAGATGCGGGGAAGTTGGCAGCCACTTGGGCGCAATATAAAGCGCAAGAGCAGTTGGTGAGCTTAGCGACAAAATATGACGTTAAGTTGGTATTGTTCCATGGCCGTGGCGGCACAGTAGGTCGCGGCGGCGGCCCTGTTGAAAAAGCCATGGCATCGCAGCCTCCGGGTTCGGTGAAAGGTGTTATCCGTGTGACCGAGCAGGGCGAGATGATTCGCTACAAGTTTGGTCGTCGTCGTGTGGCGTTTACCAGTCTTTCAACTTATGTGGCAGCGACTTTGCGCGCTACGCTCGATCCGGCGGCGGCACCTAAACAAGAATGGCGCGACATGATCGAAGAAATGTCTAAGCACAGCTTGGAAGCTTACCGTGGCATAGTGCGTGGTCACCCCGATTTTGTAACCTATTTCAGAAGCTTAACGCCTGAGCAAGAGCTGAGTAAATTGGCCTTGGGCAGCCGTCCGGCTAAGCGTAAATCTTCGGGGGGGGTTGAGAGTTTACGTGCGATTCCTTGGATTTTTGCTTGGACGCAAGTGCGTTTAAACTTGCCCGCGTGGCTGGGCACCGGGCAGGCGCTTGAGTTTGCATTGGCCAATAATCCAGAATTACTGCACCAAATGCTCAATGATTGGCCATTCTTTGCGAGCTTTATGGACTTGCTGGAAATGGTGTTGGGTAAAGCCGATTTGGATGTATGTGCCCACTATGAAAGCCAGTTGGTTCCTCCAGAAGTTCGACCTTTGGGTAAGCAGTTGCGTGGCGATCTTGTAGCATTAAGTGTGTTGATTTTGCGCATTAAGGGGCAAAATCAGTTGTTGGATCATGATCGTGCTCTGCAACAAACCCTAAAAGTACGTAAGCCCTACATCGACCCACTTAACTTTTTACAGGTTGAGCTCTTAAAAAGAGAGCGTAAGGCGGGTAGTATTAGCCCCGATTTGGAGCGTGCGCTAAAAGTGACCATGACAGGTATTTCGGCGGGCATGCGCAACACCGGTTAGGCCTCATCTGGCCAATGACCGTCCTTCTGGTCAATTAAATCGCCCAGAATTATTCTGGGTGATTCCCTTGAGAGTTAACCATGTTAAATGCTTCTGGCGCTGCACTTATGCAGACGCATCGTTATCCGGGTATTACCTTTGTTGCTAAGGCGCTCAGCCAAAACACGAGTCGCCGAGTGCTCGATTTGGGTTCTGCCTCAGCCGCTAGCTTTAATTTTTTTATGCGCAAAGGCTGTACGGTGAGGTTCGAAAATATTAGTCAGTTTATTTCAGATCAATGGGTGACCGACCCAGAAAAGCGCAACCCCGCCTCCATCTGCAAATATCTCGACGGTTACTTAAGTAGTTTTCGCAGCCACGAAAAATTCGATGTGGTCTTGGCGTGGGATTTATTTAATTATTTAGATTTAAACAGCATTAAGTGGCTGCTCACCAAGCTAAGCGCGTTTTGTCACGATCAAAGTATTTTGCACAGTATTCGTTATCTTTACGAGGCGCCAGCGGCACTGTCGCAATTTCAAATTGTGAGTGAGCACGAAGTGAAGTGCCAAGCTTTTGCGGTAATGCAAAGCGATTACAAGGCTAATTCATTGCCCGATTTATTGCGTCACATGCCGTTTTACCATCTCGATACCAGCTTTAGCCAACAAAGTGGTATGCCTGACGGCGTGTGTGAGGATGTGCTGCGTTTTATGCCCAGTAAAAAAAATATTAAGCGCCATGCCTCTAAAATGGAGTTGCCATCAGTTGCTGTGCGTCCAACCGTGGGCAATGTGCATCGCTCGTATGCGCTGGAAACTTTGTGTGAGCATCTATCACATATTGAGGCGCCGCGCATTTTAGATCTGGGTGCGAATATCGAGTCTAATCGCGAGTTTTATCATAACTTTAGTAATCACGTTGTTTTTGCCGAGTTGTTCAATGATTTGCGTAACGATATTTCGGCCGCTGATATTCTCAGCGCCCCGAATTTTTTGCATTGTGATGCGGATGAAAAATTTGATGTGATTTTTGCGTGGGGCTTATTGGGCTATTGTACGCAAGAGCAGTTGCTCGCCTTAAAGCAGCGCTTATTACCGCACATGCACAAAGACACCAAGATTCACGTCGTTATTTACGCCGGTTATACCCAGCCGACAACGCCGGATCGTTACTACATAAAGGATACCTGCACGCTGTATTTGCCGCAGGTAGAGGATTATTGCAGTACTCAGCCACCTTTAACGGCGATACGCTTGCTTAAAATCTTGGGTGATGCCAGTTATCAAAACAGTTTTATTATGAAGCCAGGCATGGCGCCTAACTTTTTTGAGCATATTCTGGTTTTACAAAAGACTAAAGTTGAGCGCAAAGTCCCTATTGTTTAAGCGCCGTTGAATCGTGTTCGGTGTTAACACCCATAAAAAAGGCCCGCATATTTGCGGGCCTTTTTTATGGGCGGTTTAAACTCTGAAGAATTAAGCGCCCATAATTGCGCGGGTGGTGTCGAGCATGCGGTTTGAGAAGCCCCACTCGTTGTCGTACCAAGCCAATACTTTTACTTGGGTGCCGCCAATAACGCGTGTTTGCGTGGCATCAAAAATACTTGAAGCGTTGTTATGGTTGAAGTCAACCGATACCAGCGGCACGGTGCTAACGTGTAATACACCGTTAAAGCGAGTATTGGCGGCTTCGGTTACGATCTTGTTGATTTCTTCTACAGTGGTGTCGCGGCCAGCGGTAAAGGTGAGGTCGAGTAACGATACGTTAATGGTGGGAACACGAATCGCTAAGCCGTCCAGCTTGCCTTTAAGGGCGGGGATTACTAAGCCAATAGCCGCTGCAGCACCGGTTTTGGTGGGAATCAATGAGTGGCCAGCCGCGCGAGCGCGGTACATGTCAGTGTGGTAAGCATCAGTGATGTTTTGATCGTTGGTGAAGGAGTGAACCGTGTTCACTAATCCGCACACAATACCAACGGTATCGTGAAGTGCGGCCGCTAAAGGCGCTAAACAGTTGGTAGTGCATGAGGCGTTAGAAAATACGGTTTGATCAGCGGTAATTTTGTCGTGGTTTACGCCGTAAACAACGGTCAGATCAACATCGGTGCCGGGTGCAGAAATGAGCACTTTTTTGGCGCCCGCCGCAATGTGTGCAGACGCCTTGTCTTTTGATGTGAATAAACCGGTACATTCAAATACAACATCAACGCCAAGCTCTTTCCAGGGTAAGTTAGCCGGGTTGCGCTCGGCGGTAATTTTGATGACATCGCCATTAACGGTGATGCTTTCGCTTGATGATTCGACATCAAAACCAAAGGTGCCGTGCACGGTGTCGTACTTTAATAAGTGCGCATTAATTTCTGGTGAGCCTAAATCGTTGATGGCAACGATTTGAATTTCGCTCTGAAGGTTTCTTTCGTAGAGCGCGCGCAATACGTTGCGACCAATGCGACCAAAACCGTTAATAGCAATACGAGTCATGTGGGAATCCTAGTTAAGTTGAATGGAATTAGAGGAATCAAACGCCAATACTGCATTTGCAGTGTTTCGTCGGGTTTTAAATTTGCTGGGTTGGTTATAGCCACTAACAGTCTTTTCGACCATTATTCACTAGTCATACGGCTTTGGACCAGTATTTATTGCGGGGTTTTATAGGGCTATAGTCGCTAAAGTGCGCGGATTATCCGTAATCACAGTTGAAAATGCAACCAATCCACCTCTACAATACCGCCCGCTTTGTAGGCTCCGCAGAAAACAAAACCCCATTATTAGCAAGACTTTGGCATATATTAAGCGGCTTTTGGGTGGCGTCTGGAATTGTACAAATGCGGCGCGTAAAATTGCTTTTTAGCGTTTTATGGACGCCGCCTCATGTTCGTTAGTCAGCGGCGGACTCTCCATAAAATCCCCATAAAAATAGGGTGAATTCACTCTTATCACTGTATTTAACATAGGTGCGTACGGCTATGAATACTGACATCTTGATTGTAGGCGGCGATGGTGATTTAGCGCTTCGCAAGTTATACCCATCTCTTTACTATTTGACACTCAATGGATGTATGCCAGAAAACACCAAAATTTTTGGTATGGCGCGCTCGGCTCGTGAGCGCGATGCGTTTATTTACAAAGTGAAAGAGTGGCTGCAAGCCAATACCGGTAGTTTGTACAACGATGATATTTGGGATCAATTTGCGCCTTGCTTACATTATGTGCAGGGTGACTCGACTAATCCTGAAGAATTTACCCGCATTAAAAACGAACACCTGACGCCCGGCGCCAGTTTGATTGTGTATTTGGCCGTGCCGCCCAGCATTTTTGGTAAAATTTGTACCGCGCTAGAAGGTGCAGGCTTGTCGGGTGAAAGCACCCGTATTGTGGTTGAAAAACCACTCGGCAATAGCAAAGAAACCTTCCTCGAGATAGATAAAGAATTTAGTCGTGTCTTCAAAGAAAGCCAGATTTTCCGTATCGATCATTATCTTGGTAAAGAGTCGGTTCAAAACTTATTGGCGCTGCGTTTTGCTAACGATATTTTTGAGCCGATATGGAATCATCGCAATATCGAGCACATTCAAATCACCGTGAGCGAAACGGTAGGTTGCGGTAATCGCTGGGATTTTTATGAAGAAACTGGCGCTATTCGCGATATGGTGCAAAACCATTTGCTGCAAGTATTGTGTTTGCTGTGTATGGAGCCGCCCGCGACGCTGGACGCCGATTGTGTGCGTACCGAAAAACTGAAAATCCTTAAGTGTTTACAGCCTATTAACGCCAGCAATGTAAAAGAAACTACCGTGCGTGGTCAGTACCGTGCGGGTATTGTTGAAGGTAAGTCGGCGGTTGGTTACCTACAAGAAGAGGAAAGTTTGGGGCGTTCAAGCGATGTAGAAACCTACGTGGCCATTAAAGCGCACATTCAAAACTTCCGTTGGTCGGGCACACCGATTTATTTGCGTACCGGCAAGCGTTTAGATAAGCGTCACGGTGAAATTGTTGTGCAGTTCAAGCAAAACAGTAGCCGATTGTTTAATGATCAATTAACCGCGAATTGCGGGAATCAGTTGATTATTCATTTGCAGCCCGATGAAGGCATTCGCATTCGCATGAAAAATAAAAAAGCCGGTTTGGATGCGCGAGTACCGCTCGAAGATCGCACTTTAGATTTGTCCTTTGCTGATAACTCTAAAGCCAAAAAACACGATGCTTACTCGCGCTTGTTGTTTGATGTGATCCGCAATGATCAAACCTTGTTTGTGAGCGAGCCCGAAGTGGCGGCGGCGTGGACATGGATTGATGCTATGCGCGAGGCGTGGGCAAAAACTGAACATCATGTCGTTGGTTACGAGTCGGGCAGCAAAGGCCCTCAAGAGTCAGACGATTTTATGGCCCGCGATGGGCGTAAGTGGCACTGATTTTTTCAATGCCTCGTTATTATTAAGTGGTACACATCATCGAGACATGCCAGCCGCTAAGCTGGCATGTTTGTCGCTAAGAATAGTTAGATCAATATATTGCGAAGTCAGTAATGGCTTCTTTTCGCCCTTACACTGGAGCTTATTGAGTGAACACTGTTATCCAAGCGGTCACCGCACGCATCATCGAGCGTAGCAAGCACCTGCGCCAACCCTACATTGCTGCCATGAAACGCACCATGGACGAGCAACCGCCCAAAAAGCGACTATCTTGTGGCAACTTGGCGCATGCCTATGCGGCATGCTCAGGCGAAGATAAAAACACGATTCGTTTGATGCAAAGCGCGAATATTAGTATCACAACGGCCTACAACGATATGTTGTCTGCTCATCAACCCTACGAGACTTACCCTGACATCATCAAAGAAACTGCACGCGCTATGGGCAGTACCGCTCAAATCGCGGGTGGCGTACCGGCTATGTGTGATGGTGTAACGCAAGGTTTGGCGGGTATGGAACTCAGCTTGTTCAGTCGTGAAATTGTTGCGATGTCGGCGGCTGTAGGCCTTAGCCATAACATGTTTGATGGCAATGCCTTTTTGGGTGTGTGCGACAAAATTGTGCCCGGCATGGTGATTGCGGCAGCGACTTTTGGCCACTTGCCTGCGGTTTTTATTCCTGCCGGCCCGATGTCTTCAGGCATTTCTAACAAAGAAAAAGCCAAGGTCAGGCAGCAGTACGCCGCTGGCGAAGTTGGTGATGAACGCTTGCTGGAAGTCGAAAGTAAGTCTTATCACAGCCCGGGTACTTGTACTTTTTATGGCACGGCTAACAGCAATCAAATGCTGGTTGAAATGCTTGGCGTGCAATTACCGGGTTCGTCGTTTGTGGCGCCGAATGATCCCTTGCGCGACCCGCTTACGCGCGCTGCGATTGAGCGTTTAATTCAAAGCACTTTGGTGGCGGGTAACTACACGCCCGTTTACGAAGTACTGACTGAAGAATCCTACGTCAATGCGGTAGTCGGCTTGTTAGCGACTGGGGGCTCCACCAATCACACCATGCACTTAGTGGCTATGGCGCGCGCGTCGGGCATTATTTTGACGTGGGAAGATATGGATGAACTCTCGCGTGCGGTGCCTTTAATTGCTCGCGTTTATCCTAATGGCGAAGCCGATGTAAACCGCTTTCATGAAGTCGGCGGCATGGCGTATTTGATTAAAGAGCTACGCCTGGCGGGCATGCTTAACGAAAATGTTAAAAACATCATGGGCGAAGGGCTGGATAGTTACGAGAAAATTCCTTCGCTTGATGAAAAAGGTAATGCCGTCTGGCTTGAGCGTGCTGGTGATTCTAAAGACGATACCGTCTTACGGCCCGCCTCTGCGCCTTTTGACACCGAAGGTGGTTTGCGCCTGTTATCGGGTAATTTGGGCCAGGGCGTTATTAAAATTTCGGCTGTCGCGCCTGAGTTTCGTGTGTTAGAAGCGCCTTGTATTGTGTTTGATTCGCAAGACGATGTTATTTCAGCCTTTAAGCGTGGTGAGCTAGAACGCGATTTTATTGCTGTGGTTCGCTTTCAAGGCCCGCGTGCCAACGGCATGCCCGAGCTGCATAAAATGACGCCACCTTTGGGTTTGTTGCAAGACAGAGGATTCAAAGTGGCATTAGTGACTGATGGCCGTATGTCAGGCGCATCGGGCAAGGTGCCGTCGGCCATTCATATGTCGCCCGAAGCGCTTTATGGTGGCTTGTTGGCCAAGGTACAGACCGGCGATGTGATTTATTTTGATGCTGAGGCGGGTGTGGTTGAGCTAAAAGTCAGTGAAGAAGAGCTTGCCAGCCGAGAGGTGGCAATGCAGCCCATCCAGACTCATGATCTGGGCCGCAATTTATTTGGGGGTTTCCGTTTGCTAGCCGATCGCTCGCAAGATGGCGCTAGTGTGTTCAACCAATTTATCGATTTTAAATAAGGTTAAGTCCATGACAATTACAAAAGAGTACCTTGCCCCAATTGGTGTAATGCCCGTTATCGTTTTAGATCGCGTAGCAGACGCCGTGCCTGTAGCCAAAGCATTAGCGGCCGGCGGTATCAAAGCCGTAGAAATTACTTTACGTACCCCCGTTGCCATTGAGTGCATTAAAGAAATTAAACTGGCGTGCCCCGAATTAATCGTGGGCGCGGGCACTTTGGTTAATGAGCGTCACGTCGAGCAAATGGCAGAAATCGGTGTTGATTTTGCTGTATCGCCCGGCATGACCGAAGCACTGGTGCGTAAGTCGTTAGAGTGCGGGGTAAAATTACTACCAGGTGTTGCTACTTGCTCAGAAGTTCTGCGCGGCATGGAGTTGGGTTTATCGTGCTTTAAGCTGTTTCCTGCTACGGCGGTGGGCGGTTTACCTTTATTAAAGTCTATTAATGGCCCCTTACCGCAAGTGACTTTTTGTCCAACAGGCGGTTTAACCATCGACGATTTTACTGATTATCTCGCGTTGCCGAACGTAGCTTGTGTGGGCGGCTCTTGGTTAGTGCCTAAGACTGCAGTTGATGCGCAAAACTGGCAAGCTATTACCGATATTGCTGCCAAAACCATGGCAAAAATTAAGGCCTAAGGTTACTTATCGGCTCTCGGCAATTTTCTTAATGACCCGCTTCGGCGGGTTTTTTGTGGGTGTTCATAAAATTGCTTATCAGGTTAAAGGGCTGGGTGAGGTGTGACGGCATCGTGTAAAAGCTAAATTGCCCTGCCTTGCTTATGGGGGCTCATGTATACTCAATAGCCTTGTCGGGTGGTGCTGTGCCGTACGCCCCCTGACCTTTTTAACTAAGCCGCTATGCTTAGTGAATATCGATTGTTTCTATTCATAAAAAAATACAGGAATCTACCGTGAAACGATTAGCTCTCTACGCCTGTTTGTCAGCACTAGGTATCCCCGCATTCTCATTAAGCGCTGCAGCAGCTGATTTACATATCAAAGCGGGTGCGCCTTATATTATTGACGCCAGCCAAGCTAACTTAAGCTTGGATGAATTAATCATCGACGATAAAGCCCAAATCAAAATTGCTAACGGCGTTGATCTTTGGGTTGTGAGTGCTAAAAAAGCTACCGTAGGTTTTGATGTGGTGATTATAGGTAGCGGCACTGCGGGCCGCGATGGCGCGAATGGTATATCCCATCGCGAAGCGAGCGATTGCGCGCAAGGCAAAGCAGGTGGTGCAGGCCAGCAAGGGGTTAGCGGTGCGAATGGTTCTGGTATTTACTGGTCATTGGGTATCGAAAGCTTTGGCAGTGTCAAAGTTGACTTGAGTGGTGGTTATGGCGGTCGAGGCGGTTTGGGTGGCGACGGCCAAAATATCCCTAACTTATCGGGTTGTGAGGCTGCTGGCGGATCTGCTGGTGATGGCGGTGATGGTGGTGATGGCGGCAAAGGAGGGTCGTTCCGTTTTCATTACACCTTAGCCAATAACATGACAACCGACTTAACCAATAGCATCGAAGTAAAAATTTCGGGTGGTTTACGCGGTAAAGGCGGGCAAGCGGGTTTGGCCGGCGTAGGCACATCAGGCCACTATGCCGATAAAGCCTCTCGCAATTGGGTTGCGGCGGGCGGCGATGGTAAACAGGGTAAAGAGGGGCGTGCTGGCACTTCGGGCGTTAATGGTAGCTTAGATATTCGCCGCATCACTGAAGGGGTAGATGAAGAAGCTGTTGTTGATACGCCCCAGCATGAAGCTCCCCCTCTAAGCCTTGAGCAAAAGGTCAAAGAACTGGATCTTTTAACTCAAAAACTAGAAGCTCGTATTCGATTGCTCGAGTTAGATCGAAAATAACGCCAATAAAAATTAAAAAACGCCTGCTTGCAGGCGTTTTTTTTTGCCCTCCATAATCTATTTCCCCTTTTTTCTTCCGTCCATTGTGGTTCCCTACGCCAACATCTCGCGCATTGCACCAAATCAAGCCTTTGTATTCATGTGGTGCATATTATTGCCTTAATATGGGGCTCTCGTTATGCTTTGTACTTTATTGCAATTTTTTATTATTTTATAAACTGTTGATTTTTATCAAAATTATCTAGTTGGCAAGCTATCTGCAATAGCTGGCTTACAGCGGTTGTGCTCAGTACAGCTAGAGGTTAAAACAATATTTTTGCTATCAAACTTGGAGAAAACATTATGAAAGTATCTAAAACCTTATTGGCTTCATCTGTGGCTGCTGTGTTATCAGCAGGTTTTATGGCTCCTGCTTTTGCAGCGCCAGAAGTTGGCGCGTCTGTGGGTGTGGCAAGCACTTACTTGTGGCGCGGTTCTGACTTGGGGCGTGGCACGCCAGCAGTATTTGGTGATTTAAACGTAAGTGCGGCTGGTTTTTACGGCGGCATTTGGGGTTCTTCAGGGGATGCGGCCGCCGGAACCGAATACGATTTGTATGCGGGTTATGGCGGTTCTGTAGGTGACTTCTCCTATGGTGCAAGCCTTTGGAGTTATAACTACCCTACAGGCAGTGGTTATGATAAAGATGGTGAAACTGACTTCACTGACTGGAGTGATGCGGTTGTGACATTGGGTTACGGCCCAGTTTCTTTTAATGCTTACATCCCCGTAGGTAAAGGCAATAGTTCTGGCGATTATATGTACTACACCTTGGGCGCTAGTATAGGTGCGTTCTCTGTGTTGGTTGGCATGCATTCTGATGCGCCTAATGTATCTGATGGCCCAACTGGTGGTTGCTCTGCTGATGAAACAAGCGATTCTTGCAGCCCAGTTCACTTGAATGTGAGTTACGCCTATAACGACAATCTGTCTTTCACTGTTAGCCAATTTATTGCTGACGAAACTGAAGCCGACGACATGAAATTCGTAGTTTCTTACACAATGCCTTTAGGTGAGTAATTTTTCTATGGGCTGCGCACGCTTGTACGCAGCCTTTTTTATCACTGCAGCACCGCCTGCAATCTACTAGGAGCAGTCCGATGAAATTAATTACTGCTGTTATCAAGCCTTTCAAACTTGATGCTGTACGCGAAGCGCTTTCTGATATTGGTGTACAGGGCATTACTGTTACTGAAGTGAAAGGTTTTGGTCGCCAAAAAGGTCACACCGAACTCTACCGTGGTGCCGAGTATGTTGTGGATTTTTTACCCAAAACTAAATTAGAAGTCGCGGTTGCTGATGGTCAAGTTGATTCGGTAGTCGAAGCTATTAGTAAGGCCGCCCACAGTGGCAAAATTGGAGATGGAAAAATTTTTGTTTCCTCTCTTGAGCAAGTTGTCCGTATTCGCACCGGTGAAACCGGCGAAGACGCCCTGTAATTAGACGTTTCCGGAGACCTACAATGGAAAACAGTATTTTTGAATTACAGTACGCCCTAGATACCTTTTATTTTTTAATCTGTGGTGCACTCGTTATGTGGATGGCAGCGGGCTTTGCCATGCTCGAATCCGGCCTTGTTCGCGCTAAGAACACCACCGAAATTCTCACCAAAAACGCCGTGCTTTACGCGATTGCGTGCATCATGTATCTCGTCTGCGGTTACGCCATTATGTATGGCAAAACCTTCTTTTTAACGGGCATTACTGCCGACGGTGTTACTGGTGCGGCAGAGGCGGCAAAATATGCGCCTTCAGCTGACTTTTTCTTCCAAGTAGTGTTTGTCGCGACAGCTATGTCGATTGTATCGGGCGCCGTGGCCGAGCGTATGAAGTTGTGGTCTTTCTTGGCTTTTGCTGTCGTTATGACGGGTTTTATTTACCCAATGGAAGGTAGTTGGACGTGGGGTGGTAATCCTGTGTTTGGTCTGTACAGCTTGAAGGACTTAGGTTTTTCTGACTTTGCAGGTTCGGGCATTGTCCATCTCGCAGGTGCTGCGGCAGCATTATCGGGTGTATTAGTGTTGGGTGCCCGTAAAGGTAAATATGGCCCTAATGGCGCTGCCAATGCAATTCCAGGCTCTAACTTACCTTTGGCAACCTTGGGTATGTTTATCTTGTGGATGGGTTGGTTTGGCTTTAACGGTGGCTCGGTATTAGCAACCGCGAGTGTAGAAAGCGCTAACTCGGTTGCTGTTGTCTTTATGAATACCAATGCCGCAGCAGCTGGCGGCTTAGTGGCCGCGTTATTAGTGGCACGTATTTGGTTTGGCAAAGCTGACTTAACAATGGCGCTTAACGGTGCACTGGCCGGCTTGGTAGCGATTACTGCAGAACCTTCAACACCAACACCTTTACAGGCCACTATGTTTGGCATGATGGGTGGCGTACTCGTATTTGTTGCTGTCCTTACATTGGAGAAGCTCAAAATTGATGATCCAGTCGGCGCTATATCTGTACACGGTGTGGTGGGCTTGTTGGGCCTGATGTTAGTGCCAATTACTAAAGGCGAGGCTAGCTTTGTCGGTCAAATCGTGGGTGCCTTAACGATATTTGTTTGGGTATTTGGTACTAGCTTAATTGCTTGGCTGATTATTAAAGCAGTGATTGGTATTCGTGTGAGCGAAGAAGAAGAGTTTGAGGGTGTGGACATTGCCGAGTGTGGCATGGAAGCTTACCCAGAATTCACTAACAAGTAGTGCAGTAAATAGCAGTTACTCATTGTAAGTTACAATGTTTGCTGGGCAAACCCTGTATAAAAAGGCGGCTTAGGACACTAAGCCGCCTTTTTTATTGCCTAAATTTGCCATAAGTACAATGGCTGCTGTAGATTGCGAAAGCAGAGAGTCAGTGCCGTAAGGCATTGATACTTACAACCGTTACTAGACAACTGAAAAAGGTAAAACCCATGAAACTCATTACTGCTGTTGTTAAGCCCTTTAAGCTTGATGATGTTCGCAACGCGCTTTCGGAAATCGGCGTGCAAGGCATGACCGTGACCGAAGTTAAAGGTTTTGGTCGTCAAAAAGGTCATACTGAGCTTTACCGTGGCGCTGAGTATGTTGTGGACTTTTTGCCGAAAGTAAAAATAGAGATGGCAGTGTCTGATGATATCGTCGACAAAGCGGTAGAGGCGATTACCCAAGCTGCGCAAACCGGAAAAATCGGTGATGGTAAGATTTTTATCCAGCCACTCGAAGAAATAGTGCGCATTCGCACCGGCGAAACCGGTGTTGATGCGGTTTAAAAAAGAGTGTAAAAAAGGCCCACGCAGGGTCTTTTTTTTCGTCTGTTATTTTTCGTTTATGTGTTTTAAGTTGAGTTTATGGAAGCTAAATAGCAAACACGTCAAAACACAGCGTTAGCTAGCGCAAAAAAGCCTAAGAAATATCGCTTCATTATTGGCTAGGCTGATGACAGTCATCTATAAATACACAACAATAAGACACGTTGTCTTTTAATGCTTTTTGTTGGCGCACTATGCGTCATATTTAACGTCAATAGAAAATGTAGGTGATGCTATGAGTGATGATTATGACGATGATGATGTAGCTGATGATGCGGCCAGTGCTGATGATGTAGAGCTTTCGAGCTTTGTTCCTGATGCAGGTGCTGAGGGTGCAGACCTAATAGCGCGCAATCGCATACGTGCGCAACTTGATGCCGATGTCGAAGCTTTTTTAGCGCGTGGCGGTAAAATTCAGTCGGTTGAGGCAAACGTAATGGCTGATCCACCAAAGCGTCCAGAGTCCAACTACGGCGGCCAACCTATTTAAGTTGTTCGTCGTGCGTAGATCAATAAAAAAACCGAGGATTGTCCTCGGTTTTTTCGTTTATGGGTGATCGGCTGGCGATATTCTGGCGTAAATTATTGGTGTCTATCGATAGAGGTTTTTATGCAATCACTGTTTGATCAAAAAATCCCCGTTGGCGTGTCGGCATGTTTGATGGGGCAGGAAGTGCGCTATAACGGCGGCCATAAGCGTTCGTTGTTCTGCCTGCACGATCTCGCACCTTACTTTGACTTTACCGCTGAGTGCCCTGAGGTGGCTATAGGTTTGGGCGTCCCTCGTCCGGCGATTCGTTTGCATGGAGATTTTGAGCGGCCAGATGTTATTGGTTCTGATAACGCCAGTTTAAATGTCACCGCAGCATTGACGAGCTACAGCCAGGACCGCGCCAAAATGGGGGCTAATCTGAGTGGTTATATTTTTATGAAGGACTCGCCGAGTTGTGGTTTGTATAGCGCCAAGGTGTATACCTCAACAGGCGTGCACCCTAAAAAACGCGCGGGGATTTTTGCGGCGGCATTGGTGGCGGCCAATCCCAATTTGCCGGTCGAAGAGGAAGGGCGTTTGAATGATGCGGTATTAAGGGAGAATTTTATTGCCCGAGTGTATGTTTATCATCGTTTAAAGCTAATTGAGGCTGAGGGAATAAGTGCGGCGAAGCTCGTGGCCTTTCATTCGCAGCTAAAGTTTTTTGTGATGTCTTACAGTCAAAAACTCTACAAACAGTTGGGGCAGTTGGTCGCTAAAGCAGGGGTTGGTGCTATTACTAAGGTTTGGCAGGAGTATGTCCGTGAGTTAATGGCGGGCACCCGAAAAGCGCCTAATCACCGCGGCCACAGCAATACGCTTTATCATTTGTTGGGTTATTTAAAGGATACGGTGCCGAGTGATTTTCGGCGTGAATTAGCGGCCTCGATTGAGGAATACCGAAATCATCAAGTGCCCTTGGCTGTGCCCATGAAACTGTTAAGCCATTACCTCGATCACTACGCCAGTGACTATGTTCGTCAGCAAATTTACCTGCAGCCGCACCCGCGTGCATTGGGTTTACGCAATGCGCTTTAGGCTACGGCTATTGATTGACATAATCTCAAAATAAAGAGTTGACGCGTGTAGCTTTGATCAATAGAATGCGCAACCTCACAAGGGCATGGCCCTTGTGATACTGGTGCGGGGTGGAGCAGCCTGGTAGCTCGTCGGGCTCATAACCCGAAGGTCGTTGGTTCAAATCCAGCCCCCGCTACCAATCTTTAGGTTTACCAGAACCCAAATAAGAAAGCCCAGAATAAGCGTTTTAAAAGACGATTATTCTGGGCTTTTTTATGCCTGTCGTATATGTAAAAAAACCTACGTAAGTTCTTCATTTTATTGGTTTTTTATAAATGTTGACGCGCAGGACTTAGTCCCCTAAAATGCGCAACCTCACAAGGCCGCAGCCCTTGTGATACTGGTGCGGGGTGGAGCAGCCTGGTAGCTCGTCGGGCTCATAACCCGAAGGTCGTTGGTTCGAATCCAGCCCCCGCTACCAATTTTAGGTCTACGAGAGCCTAGCTTTTAAGTGTAAAAACTTAAATAAGAAAACCCAGAATAAGCGTTTTAACAGGCGATTATTCTGGGTTTTTTTATGCCTGTCGTTTACCCTAAAACCCTCGGTTGCCCCCCCCCTAAAACCTAAAATATCGATTTTTAAGTTGGCAATAAAAAACCCCGCAGTGCGGGGTTTTTTATTGAGTTTAATCTTTTAGGTTAATAAGCCCACCAGCGTTTGCATAGGTTTGATATGCACCGCTCGCGGACCCATTAAATTTTACATTTGAATACCCTGCATTTTGACAGTGACATTTGGTGTCGTCACAGTAATGTCTGAAGCGCCTGCTGTCAAATCGAGCAGCTCTGCATTTAGCTCTCCTATAGTACCGCCAGCATTGGCAGTAACACCAACTTTGCCAGTAACCGCCTTAACTTTTAAATCAAGTATCGCAGTTGGGCCTGTTACGTTTGTTCTATTTTTTGAGATTATGGTAGCGCCCAATAACGTTTTACCATCTGCAGCGAGCACAACTCTAGCTGAGAGTCTTGGGAAAGAGGCAACCACAGACGTAGTTGTATCAAGTGTCACTGTGGCTCGGTTTGTAGTCATACTCATCTCGTTAACCACTACTTTCAAACCGTGTAATCCTACGTTGTAGCCTTTGACGCCGCCAGTTAGTGTGGCGATTGTTGGCCCTGTATCTTCGAAGAGCAACGCTAATTTAAGTACAACCTTAACATCGTCAATGGTTTGATTAACGCTATAAACATATTCACGACCCTCATCACCAATAAGGTTAGACATAGGATTTATCTGAATTCCTTCAGGTGCAGCAATTATAGCTTCGCCGGTTATCTGTGTGACAAAATCAGCTCCAATGGCCTGGCCTACCTTACTTAAAGGACCGACGGCAATAGCGATGGCGTCCTTATCTAAACCTGCGGCAATTAGGCCCATATAAAACGTGTCGAATGCGTCTTTATCAATCAAGCCAATTAATGCCGTACCAAGATCAGCAAAGGAATCTGTCTTAATTTGTTTAGTTTCAGTTAATGCTTCGTTAAAGCTAAGAGCTTCAATATTGATGGCCGAGCTAGCAGAGCTGGCGACAGAAGACGAAGAGGCAACGCTAGAGCTGGAGACAGAAGGCACCTCAGACGAAGAGGCAACGCTAGAGCTTGAAGAATTAGCGATAGAGGATATTACAATGGCAGAGCTCGAAGAGCTGATCATTTCTACAGCAGAGCTGGTGGTAACTACAGCAGAGCTGGTGGTAACTACAGCAGAGCTGGTGGTAACTACAGCAGAGCTGGTGGTAACTACAGCAGAGCTGTCGTTTTGGTGGTGCACGTCGTGATCGTGATCGTATTTGGCACGATCACCTCCATAACAGCCGGAAAGAGCAAGCGATAGCAGGCAAAGACTGGGGGCATTCAAAATTTTCATAAGTTTTCTCACTAGGATTGTTTACGACACTAACAGGTGGCGATCATATATAACGGATTTACCTAAACAGTGATGCTGTGCGGATTTTTTAAAAAAAGCGAAAATAAAAAAATGGTTTTGTGGGCTAGTCAATATTGTGGGTTAATTCTGGCGTAGAAAGCTGCGCCACTCGTCTTTTAATGGGGATGTTAAAAGCCAAAATTGTAATCAATGCGACCTGCGATGACGTTTTAGGCTTAATTGATAAGCACTGTACTTGGGCTAACTACCTAATTACGGGGCATTATCACTTTGCGTCTAAGGATTTTGGTAGCCGTCGAAATATGCCGCGCTTGCCCTCAATCACGCCAAACAGGGTTACAAATACACGCTGCACATTGTGCCTCAATAATATGTCGATGACTACTGCGAGACGTTGGTATTGGCCAGTACGGATAATTTCATCGCTCATTATTGGATGCGCAGTACAGTATTTTCGGCCGACTTTGTCTATTCGGTTAATTCGCTAGCCTCTTCAATTTCTAATAAACGTGGCGATTGTTGCCCTTAAACGATGCGCTTTATTGCACGCGCGCCGTTGCCATTAGCTCCATGATAATTGGATTTACGCCTTCCGGTTCGGCACAAAAAAGCAGCGAGGCAATAACCCAGTAAGACGCGCGTTTATTGCTAATGAGGTGATAAATAAGTGTCGAGGTATCGTCGCCTTCGCCAGTGCGAAAGAGTTTGTAGCTGACGGGTACATCGTTGTCGGTGCTGTAGGTGCCTTCTTCGGTAACGCTGATGGGGCCAAATTCTTTGACGAGCGATTCGCCGAGTTCTTGCCAATGTTCTTGGTGGGTGGCGTAGGCGGGTTGCTCATCGGCAGAAATAATAAAATTGGCTTGCTCGGCGTCCCAAAAACAAATGACGTTTTCTTCGATGGCGAATTCCGGTAAAGGCTGAAAGGAAAAGTGCTCGCTGATGGTGATGTCGAAACTGAGATGTTGGGTTAAATGTACACGGCTCATAGATAGGGACTTTTTTGAAAGTGGTGAATGTTAAAGGTGGTGAATGTAAGGGAGATTTTTTTTGAGCAAAGTGAAACCCAGTGTGGCTAGCCTTATGACCTTATCCCCATTTTCTGAGGGTAAGCGTATGGGTAAGGTGCTTGCGGTAATTACTTGCACATCCCTTACTAGCCATCAAGCCGATCTTGCTATTCAAACAGCGTTGACACTTTTGCCAATACGTCGTCCATGATATTGGCTGGCAGCGTATCAACCTTGTGAGCGTCGCGTGCTGAAAGATCAATCACGCGCGGCTGATCGCAACGTACTATACCGGTTGTATTTATGCCGGTTATAGATACCGCAAAACCTAACCGACTGGCAAATGCCCCGCCTGTGGTGATGGGGCATATTACGGGCAGCTGAGTGGCATGATTAAAAACGGTAGGCGATACAATTAATACAGGGCGACTGCCGCTTTGTTCATGGCCTAATGTTGGATCCAGTGAAACTAGGTAAATATCCCCACGGTTCATAGAAGTTCTCTGCCAACAGCGGGGGCATCAACCCATTCGCGCTCCTCGGGTGCAGGTGACTGCGAATAATCCGAAGCGGCCAGTAACTCTTCCAGCGTATAACGAGGGCGAGGATTGGGATTGACGACCAAACAACCGTGATCAACAGCCAGCCCAACCGTGGCGCCCGCTTGTAGGTGCAACTGCTCTAAAAAAGCTGGCGGTACTGCCAGCATCACCGAGCCGCCCACTTTACGCAGATTTGTTGTGTGCATGATTATTCCCTGCTATTTATGTTATATATAAATATAACATAAAGCTTAGCTAAGCGCAATTTTGCACGTTTTAATCCCTTCAACCTAAATACCGCAGTTAAAAACCTCTGATACACTAAAACCCCAACAAAAACAGCAGGTTGCCATGAAAACCCCACAAGTTTCCAGTCACCCAAAAGGTGAGCCATCATCGACGCCCACAACGGCCAGCCTGCAGCCCACCAGCGTAGACACTTACGACGGTAAAATTCATATCGAATGGGCGCCGGATTCACCCGTGACCCCAATGGGGCAGCTTCCTTTTTTTATTCAATTTTTAAAAATAAGTTCACGTTTTGATGATTGGGTAAATAGCTGTCCATTAACCTACGCCAGCAATAATGCACCCAGTAAAACCGATGTACTGGGTTCGCTATTATTATCGATATTATCTGGCCACAAACGCTACGCGCATATTGCGACACTCACCAATGACAATGTTAATCCGCCGTTATTGGGCATGAAAAAAGTGATTAGCGATGACTCTGCAAGGCGCGCCATTAAAAAAATGGATGCAGAAAAAGGTGTTGAATGGCGTGCAAAATAATTTATTCGATTGCTGCGAACCCCTTTTAATACGCCTTGGTTTAGATATTGATACTACCGTTAACCCCCCCCCCCAGCCCCCCCGCCCCGCCCCTTTATCATTTTTAAAAAACCGTTATATTAAAAGCTGCCATTAACCACCCACAAAATCACCCAAAACCACTGCCTATTATTATCTATTATCTGCCACAACGCTCCGCATATTCACACTCACAAAGACAATTAATCCCCACTGCAAAAAAGTGATTACAACTCTCAAGCGCCCAAAAAAAATGGATGCAGAAAAAGGTGTTGAATGGTTGCAAAATAATTTATTCGATTGCTGCGAACCCCTTTTTAATACGCCTTGGATTTTAGATATTGATACTACCGTTAAGCCACTCTTTTCGGACATCAAGAAAGTGCGGAGGTTGGCTACAATCCTCAAAAACCTGGGCGTCCTTCGCACACTTACCACACCTATATGATGGCGAATTTACGTTTGATTTTAGAGGTGGAAGTAAAAGCCGGAAATCAATCCCACTCCAATTACAGTCTGCCCGAATTAATGCAGTTACTGCAAAAAATGCCCACCGAACATCGCCCCGTTTTCGTTCGGGGTGATATTGGTTTTGGCACCGACAATGTGATGCGCGATCTGGAAAGTATCGGACAGTCTTATTTGTTTAAACTCAAAAAGACGCCCAATGTGCTGAAATTACTGCATAAACATCATGCTTTAGGCTGCTGGAAGAAAATACATAAAGGATGGGAAGGTAAAGAAGATCACCTACAACTGCAAGGTTGGGATAATCCCCGCCGCGTGATTATTTTTCGGCGACAATTAAAACCGAGCACAATAGTCGGTATCGAAAAAACTCAGCAAGATTATCAACAGCTCTCATTTATTGATGAGCCAGAAGATATTAAATTATTCGAATATTCTGTTTTGGTGACAGATCGTGAAGACGAATTAGTCGCTGTCTTTCAGCATTATCGCGACCGAGCTGATTGTGAAAATAACTTTGATGAATTAAAAAATCAGTGGGGCTGGAGCGGATTTACGACCCGTGATGTAGCGAGCTGTCGCTTAATGTCACGCATTATTGCGCTCATTTATAATTGGTGGACATTGTATGTGCGTTTAGCGATTCCCGATTTGCATCACGAAGCGATAACAAGCCGGCCATTATTATTAAGTAGCATCGGGCGTTTAACGACACACAGTTCAAAAAGAATGATCACGCTCACGAGCTTGCATAGCCACACCCACAAATTGGCGCAAGCGTACCAACGACTGGGCATGATTTTTGGTGAGTTAAAAGCGATTGCTCCGCAGTTAAAACCGCAGGAGGCATGGCGACATTTATTGGGAATCATCGCCGAATTTTTTAAGCAAAAAACAACGCCAAAAACCCCTCTCAATATTGTGGCGTTATTAACCTGATCCAAAGTGATATTCGGGGTGTGGTTTTACGCTAATGATGGAAATTGGCGGGCTGGACTGCGGTTTTTAGGTTGATTGTGTAGCTGCACGTTTGTACGGCATTATACCGTATGCTATTATGTGCTCATATAAACCTAGAAACCGCCGTTGAATCACCAAAGTCTGCGCAACCCCTTGACGCGCCTAGCAAACGTTAAAAATTTGAACAACCAATAAGGTTGCCCGTAGCATTTTTAACACTCACTATCCACATCAGGGCTTACACATCTTTTTTTGGCGCTCAACTGAGGTTTCTAGGATAAAAGTATTGGAGTCATCACATGACAGTAAAAGCTGAACGTATAGAGGCTCGTTTTCCTGCAGATTTGAAGGCTTTGGCGGAGCGTGCCGCTTTAGCGGGTGGATACAGCTTGACCGACTATCTAGCGCATCTGGTACGCAATGATGCTCCTCAGCGCCTCAAAGCTCAAAACGAGATAGCGCTGGCCAACGAGCACTTTGATTACTTTATAAAGGTGTGTGAAACCGCAAAAGTACCCAGTGAAAAAATTATTGCGACCGCGAAGTTGCTTGATGGCGAGGGATTTTAATTGCCACTGGAGCAGGCTTTTGTGGCCGCGAGCAAAGGTGTACACGATCTTAAGGGCTTTGATTGCGGTAAGCCCATCATGAATACCTTTCTTGCTAAGTTCGCGGAAAAACATAGCAAGCTTGGCCTTAGTCGAACCTATGTGTTGCCGGAAGTTACGGCGTCCACCAAAGCACCGATTGCAGCCTATTTTACGTTGACGACCAGCAGCGTGACGCGTGCGCAAATACCCACCAAGCAAAGCTTGCCCTGCTATCCCGTTCCTGTGATTTTAATGGCGCGCCTAGCGGTGGATGCGCGCTTTAAAGGGGTGGGGCTCGGAGGAAAAGCACTGATTTATGCACTTCGCAAGGCGGTAGCGTTACACCACGCTGGCCTGCCCGCATTCGGGCTTATTTTGGATGTATTGGATGATGACGCATTGGGATTTTATCAGCGTTTTGAGCTGTTTGATCCACTCACTGACGATCCAATGCGCTTGTTTGTATCAATGAAAACCTTGGAGCAAATATAGGTGAGTAATGTCGTACTGGTGTCTCGCAAAGCAATAGTGCGGGCATGAGCGCGGGTATGCGTAATACGCTTTCAGTTACTTGATTTCCACACCCAAAACCGCTATTTTTTTACAAACATTCAGCCGTAATCGCGGGTGAACATGCGCCAGCGGGAATTTTCCATATTTTTTCGGCGACTTCATCGGTTAATGACCAATCACCTTCAATTCGAGCGCCCTCACCCCAGCAAGTACGACATCCACCTTGTTTAAACTTTTACCTACATCGCCCAGCGCATTACCTAAATGCACTACGCCTTCGTCATAGCCTTCCATGCCGTGTAATAAACAATTCATAAGCGCGAGGCGGGCGGGTGCTGGGCACTAATTCAACGCTGATAAAGGCATTATTTAATTGAAATTGTTTTTGCTTTTGGTTGAGGTCAAATAAATTATCGGTAGCGTTTTTAATATATTTATCGGCTGCAATTAAAAAACCTGCGGCGCGCCAAGTTAATTCGGAATATACAATTCAAAAACTCCGCCACCCAAAGGCTCGCCGTTACGTAAAACAATGCGGCCTGTGCCGCGTGGTGATGTGTGCATAGAAGCGATAAGGCTGGCGAAATAGAGACCTAAATGGGTGCTGTGGCCACTGCCGAATTTTTTCTCATCCGAAAAATCCAGCATACTTTCGGGAAAACCATCGCCATCATCGGCGATGCTTATACATAAAAAACCCTCATTCATTGAGGCGTTAAGTTGCAATTTACTTTTGGTGTATCGGCAACCATTGACTAAAATATTTTGCACCACATTACCTATTAAATCGGCATCAAAATAAGCCTCTAACGCGTCATCACAATTAACGGTCAAGGTAATACCTCGGCTTTTAATGAGTGGGTAATTACGTGCAACTTGGTCTTCTAAAACATCGCCTACGTAATGTTGATCTATAACCATAAATAAATGTTTTTGTTGCAAGCGATAAATCGACAGCAATTGCACAAGCTCATTATTAATGCGCGAAGCCTCGTAGTGCAGGCTATTGACTTGCTCGGCTTGCACAGGATTTTGCTTTGGGATTTCGGCCAATACTTCCTCGAGTGAAGCAATTAACATGCTGACCGAATTTTTCATGTCGTGCACGCTGGAGGCTAAAACAGTCGAAAAATCTAAAGATTTTGGTTCAAGCATTTTATCGTCTCACTTCAGCATAGTACTTAGTTTTTTATAACGCGCGTATTGTGCATGACCTTCGTCGATGGTTTTCTCTAATACCAATAAATTTTCTTCAACTTCTAGTTGCAAGCGTTCATTTTTATCGCCGCCTTTAATTTTACCAATAAGTGCCTGAATAATATTAAGCTGAATACCCGCATGTTTAGGGAATAAAATTCTTGCTCGATCAAAACAGGCCAGCGAGTCATCAAACAAACCACGATTATAAAGCTCAATACCCTCACGATTAATCTGCGCTACCAAAATGCGATTAGCCTCACTGACTGGCTCACCCAATAAAGCATCGAGTTTTTCTAGCGCCTCTTGATCGTAGGCATATAAATGTATTAAAGAATGCGTTAGCTCATCGGCTTTTTCGGAGCAACCAATAGTGTGCAAGGCTTTAATACGGGCAATATCGGTATCGATATTTTGTATTTCGCGCGCATACATCACTTCGGCTTTTTCTATAGCGGCGATACCGGCCGCTTTATTTTTTGCCAAAAACTGTAAGCGCCCCTGTAAAAACTGCATACACAGCATTTTTTCGGGCGGCATACCAAAAAAATTAGTCGCTTCTTTTAATATCTTTAAGGCTTCATCGGGAAGATTTTTTTCTTCGGTGGCAATAAGCACCGTCGCGGAGGCGGTCGTCATGCCGAATTGATAGGCATCATCCCAGCTGCCGTGGCAGCTTTCTCTACCTAAGCGATGGCATTCTCTTAAAGCTTTGAGTGCCGTGGGAATATCGCCATTTTTTTCGGCAATATTTGCCAGATTTTTTTGCCTCAAAATAGACATGGGCGAAACCGAAACCGATTTTTCGATAGCTCCTTGTAAATTGGCCGCGTTATTACGTAAATACCAATTGCTGGCCATGCCATCATAGGCCGGTAAATAGAGCGGGTTTTCTTGTGATAATGCGGCAAAAACTTCACCCGCTTTTTCGTAATTTCCGCGCGCCTGCTGCACATAAGCCAAGCCTAATTTAGCCCAATCTAATGGCTTGGTTTCCAACACATGCAGATATAACTTTTCAGCTTTATTGAGTTGATCGTATTCAATAAATAACTCGCCCAAAAACTTTTGCGCACTTAAAGAAGCTTTACCTTTAGCTAAGACGATTTTGGTTAATAAATCCATGGCTAAATTGGGATCATTATTTTCGAGCGCTTTATAGGCGGGACGTAAAACTTCCCGCTGATCTAATAACCGACCAATGCGACGATCTAACATCTGCGCATTAATAGGCTTGGCAAGATAATCGTCGGGCGTGCAGTCGTAAGCCGCCATAACAGCTTGCTTTGATACATCGGCCGAAATCAAAACAAATAACGATTCGCGATCAATTAACTGATGGTGTCGTAGTGACTCCAATACGCGTTGGCCATTTTTACCAGGGCCTAAATCGTAATCGCACAAAATAACATCGAATTTTTTTCGGCGGCACACATCCAGAGCCTCGGCACCATTGCCCGCCATAGCAACTTGAGAGGCGCCAAGCGACGTCAGCATGCTAGTGACCGTCGAGCGAAAACTATTAAAGTCATCGACGACTAAAAAAGTTAATTTCTTATGGCTAAAACCCGTCATGCGCTTCTCCTTAACTACAGATCTAAGTCTAGCCAATATAGAGTGCGCTGCTTATGTAAATGAACAGCTAAAACCACCTGTTATCGACCTGTCATTTACCGGCGTAAAGCAAAACAATTAATCGCCAAAGACTGGCACTAGCGGCGCCACCTGCGCCAAGCCCGCCACAAGATAATTAAATGACAGCTAAATACAAAATACAAAAAAGCGTCAAAAAAACAACCCAGACAACACTGCCAATAGTTTTTATAATTTTTAAAAATGAGGAGGGTTTTACGCAAAAAACCCTATTGTTTACAAATTTATAAACAGCCGTAACTTAGCCAAAAATTAAAGTTTTTCCATTAATAAAAAAATAAAAAGCTATAAAAAAACCACTAATCTATAACGCTTTCCGACCAGTGGCCGCGACTAAAAAAAACAAACCACTATAGTAATTAAAGAGATGCCCGATTGCAGAGCGAGGAATGAAACCGTGACACTACCTGCCAATATTTTGCAGATGCTGGAAACTAACAATATTCATTATCAGTTACGTAACGCACTGCCCCAGCAGCCTGCTAGTTCATTTAGCCCGCAAGGCTGTTTGGTTAAATCGTTACTGTTAAAAGACAACCAAGGCCAAGTACAGATTTTATTGCCTTGGGATCATATTTTAAATTTAGAAGCCGTGAGTACGAGCTTCAGCCGGGATTTGCGTGCGATAGATGCCAGCGAACTGCGCGAGATATTGGAAAAAAGTGGCTTATCGGCGGTGCCCGCAATCCCGCAATGGAATAGCCGCACTACGCTAGTCGATAGCTCATTATTAGAATTTGGCACCTTGTGGTTAGAAACCGGTGATCAGGAGCAAATGCTCGAAGTCAAACGCGACGATTTTTACGACATGGTAAAAACCACCAACATAGGCCGTATTTGCAGCAAAGCGCCCGAGCTTCCAGAAGATAGTGCATCAGACAAAGTGCAAATTTCGGCGTCGGTACAGCGTTTTACCCAACTTCGCATCAAGCAGCGTTTAGAAGACACACTCGAACTACCGCCATTGCCCGAAACCGCCCGCAAAATTATCAAACTACGCGCTAATCCAGATGCCGACATCAGTGATCTCACCGAAATTGTCGAGCTTGATCCTTCACTCGCGGCACAAGTTGTGAGCTGGGCGGCGTCACCCTATTACTCGGCACCCGGCAAAATAAAATCGGTGCACGATGCCATAGTGCGTGTACTGGGTTTTGATATGGTACTTAACCTAGCGTTGGGTTTAGCGCTGGGTAAAACCATAAATGTCAGTATCATGAGTGACAAACAAGTAGCCGCTTACTGGAAACACGCTGTCTGCATTGCCGCAGCGATAGAAGGTTTGGTTACCAGCATCTCCCGCGAACATCGTCCTGCATTTGGCATGAGTTACTTATCGGGCTTGTTAATTCACTTTGGCGAGTTCGATTCTCGCCGATGTTTTTCTTAACCTTATTACGGCAACATATCACGCCATACTGAAGCCAACTCCCATATTCAGGCCATGCGGTTGAGCAGCATCTATTGGGTGTGAGTAGCTGCCAAAATTACCAGTTGGTTACTGGAAATATGGAATATGCCGAATGAAGTCGTTATCGCTTTGCGCCAACAGCACAACGCCCAGCTACCAAGGTGAACATACCGTTTACGCGAATTTAAATTTTATTGCCGAGCAACTGCTTGCAGCGTCAGGGCGAAAGGCGCTAAACGCCCCGCAGCCAATCCCCAAAGATGTTTGAAAGATTGCATTTAGATCCAGAAACCGCCGAGATCACCATTAACAATATCATGCAGTCACCGCGCCGAGTTGAACAGTATTATTGCCGCAAAGATGATGGGCTAACGCGCAGCTTATGCAAAACATACATAATAACCATGCAGGCACCAAAAATTGGCGTTAAGTAAGGTTTTCGCATGACCTTAGCCTGAGATACGAAAAACAAAAAAACAAGCTTAAAAATGCGCCAGCATAACGGGTTAATGCGTTATTTTCTTATGTGTGCGGTGAGTCCCTATTGCTTTAACTAAAAATCCGCGCTATTGGGTGGGTGTGATATCCAAAATAATACTTTTTCACTTTGTAGCGCGCGTCCTATTGCGGGCTCGCTCGTTTAAGAGCTTATTTTTATCTAATTTAGGGCCCATATAAACACGATAAACGCCCTTTACTTTTAGAATATCGGCGGCACGCACAAAAGCGGGATGCTTATCGGCGATGAGCTGATCTCTTAGTGTGGATGGCTTTGAGCTCTTCGTTGCTGACCAGCTGCAACGCAACCTCTGGAACGCCATTATTATTTAATACCTTGGCTGAACGGTAGGGGTTGGCGACGAGTGGGGTTGTCGATGTCGATGCTGACGTGACCTCGACGTCGTTGCCAACGTCATCGCCTCGCGTGCAGGGGATAGCGGTTTCAATGGAGTGCTGGTGCAGGTGATGCCACTACCGGAGGCTCAGCACAGTGATGGGCTCCATGGTAATACTGGGTGCCTGCG
>JAXHOG010000083.1:0-18320 GCA_034519605.1 Marinagarivorans sp. | reverse complement strand
TGTTACGTATTGCTTCTTAAATTACCCGTGCGAAAATGCGATAGCGGATGACCTTCGGGGGCTAAGGTACGTAGCACATCCTCTTGGCGATAATATTCGCTGGTGAATTTAGCGCTAAATTCCGAATGCACAGCATTGCGCTCGCGCTCGACATATTCCTCGTTAAATAAAGGCGCAATAAAAAATTGCGCAAAACGATCAAGGCCGCCCGCTAATTGTTCGGCACTAATATCAAAAAAATAATTGGTGTGATCAATACTGGTATAGGCATTGTGGCTACCGCCGTGTTGCTGAATAAAGGCTTGGTAGTCTTCGGAGTTGGGGTATTTTTTTGTGCCTAAAAATAACATGTGTTCTAAAAAGTGTGCGAGTCCTTGGCGCTCCATTGGATCATCACCACTGCCCACATAAACATCCATCGCAGCAGCGGCTTTTTCGGCTTTTGGGTCAGAAATTAGCAGCACCGGCAGTTGGTTTGGCAATACCCAATATTCCACAGCGCGCGCGTCATTTGGGCTTAAGTCGGGCTGAGGCCATGCAGGGTTAGGCAACGGCGCTACTGCAGCAACCTTGACCGGCTGGGCAGCCAACGCATTTTCACTATTCCAAACAAAAACCAGACTTAAACAACAAGCTATAACACCCAATATCTTCATGCGTTCCTCAATGTATTTTCAGGGTAATAACAATGCGCGGCACGAAGGC
This sequence comes from Marinagarivorans sp., assembly GCA_034519605.1. Classification (GTDB taxonomy): domain Bacteria; phylum Pseudomonadota; class Gammaproteobacteria; order Pseudomonadales; family Cellvibrionaceae; genus Marinagarivorans. The sequence goes on along the minus strand of JAXHOG010000083.1, from coordinate 17,615 downwards.
CGCCGCAAAAAACGAATCATAACTGAAAGCCAATCCCGCAGAAGGTTCAGCACAGCCAAAACTGAGACCCGAAAAACAAAAAAGCCCTCCGTAAACGGAGGGCTTTTCAAACTGCAATGTCCTAATTCTAATTAAGGAAAGGACTAACGCGCACCACTGCCACTTGGCATATAGCTACATCCAACTCGCTCTGTCGCTATCACCAGATCATCAAAGTAGATGTCGTTGCCAGCACCGCCATAGGTTTGCCAACCAAAGCTAATAGCCCCTGCAAAAATATTTTCCAACCAGTTGGCAGGTGGCGGACCATTTTGCCAAGCAGCGCCCCAATCTGCTTGATTTGCCGCTTTAATCTCACTCACCATTCGGCCATCAACCCATGTAGTAAGAGTATCGGCATAGGCATTAGCCGGTTTTTTATCAAACAAAATTTCCAAACAAACCCAGGTGTTTTTAGGTAACTTCTCGTCACCATTACTCGGGCCCTTAGGATAAATTGCATCGCCGTGCTCCAGTAGGTTGATGCCGACAGTACCTTTGGCCTCGCCGTACTTAATCGCTGTAGTGCCTGCATTGTTGTTGAAGTTGCCATTGACGATAAAGTTACCCAGTTTAATCATATCGGAGTGGCCATTAACCGAACCACCCAAGCCATTGCTGGCACGCCAGAAAGCGCGCAGATAAAGCTTATCGGCATTAACATCACGCGGATTAAAGTCGAGGTAAGCAAATGAACCCGTACTTTCTGTTTTTATATTTAAGGATTTCGAACCTGACTGTGATTGCGCTGTAGAGATTCGCACATAATTTGCGATTTGAGCAGGATCACCATCGTGGTAACTCACCCATGGAGCAACAGGTTTAGCATTTGAGGTATGAGATTCAAAATTATCTTCATACAAAATGCCGCCAGAGGTAGTTGCCACGCTAGAAGCTGTTGCCGCACTCGATTGCGCACAAGGATCAACGACTTTAGTGGCTACCTGCAAATAGTGCGCAATATCGGCCGCACATTGTGCTTCTGAACCCGAACAGCTAGCGGGCAAATACGCCTTCATACCGGTGGAAATATAAGCGGCCAAGGTCGCTTGATTGGTCTTACCGTAAGGGGCCTTAGCAACATCAATAGCTTGAACTGCAGCGCCAGCTGTTTTGCCGTTGGTTGTTACTGGGCCATGGCAGAATGAACAATTCCCTTTGTATAGATTTTCACCTTTAAGGTATTGCGCAGAAGTGGTTGCATTACACGCTGCAACACTTGAGCTAGAAGCCACGGATGATGAACTTGGCACAACCGAAGAGCTGGAGGCGACCGATGAGCTTGAAATAACAGACGAGCTAGCCACAACCGATGAACTGATAACCACAACCGAGCTACTGCTCAAAGCCACCGAACTACTGCTGAGAGGCACCGAACTTGAAACTTGGGCTTCGCTCGACACTACCACTACGCTGGAAGATTGCGTCGTTTGGGCGCTACTTGACGATTGAGGCTCGGACACACACGCCGACAAGGTCACAGCAAAAGCGGCTACCGCAGCGGTACGCCAATAAGGTTTTACCGCGTATTGAAATAAAGAATTTAACATTTGAGTCTCCAAAATAAAAAAGCACTGCTCATTCGCAGCGACTTAACCACCGCGGCAAGTCTAGCAACCTAGCGCGATACCTCAAGGAACTAGCAGGCAAAGCCATGAGAAGCTCTTCACAAAGACTAAAAGTCATAGTGACCCTTTATGGAGCTGCGATCCAACTCACGATGTAAAAATCTATCAATAGCACTAAAGGGGGTTGAGAGCCACGCGGACTAAACCCTGTTTAACGTAGAAATAATGTAACCGTCCAATAAACCACACCTACCGCCCCATCTAATCAAACCCTAATCTAGCCGTTTTCACTTGGAGCGTAAAAATGGCCAGATTAACTCAAACACAATGGCGCGAACTTATCGCCGAGCAAGCAAAATCATCACCTTACCGCCACCGCATTTTGTGCGGCGCGCGGAATTAATCCTAAATATTTCAGCTTGCGGAAAAATCAGCTGGCTACATCAGCATCATCGGCTTTTGTTCGTGTCCAAACACCGCCACCCGCCACACATATTGTTGAGATTATAACGGGCGCCGCCACCATGCGTATTTCTTCGGGCGTACCTGCGCAGTGGTTGGCCGATATCATCAAGGCGATTCGTTAATGCGCTGCTTTGTTGATCCACCCGGAATTTATTTATACAAAGATGCGATTGATTTTCGTAAATCCATTAATGGCTTAGTGATGATTATTGAGCAAGGGCTTGAGCGTTCGGCCTTTGATCCCGCGCTGTATATTTTTTGCAATCGCGCACGCGACAAACTCAAAATACTGTATTGGGATAACACCGGTTTTGCGCTGTGGTATAAACGCTTGGAGAAAGCCAAATTTAAATGGCCAGAAAAAATCAGCAGCGCCTCATTAATCCTCGACGAACAACAATTGCATTGGCTGCTAAGTGGTTACGATATTATTGGTCATCAGCCGGTATTTTTTGAAAATTCACATTAATTAAAAAATAAGGCCGTGGTAAAATACGGCCATGATAAATCACCCCGAATTACTTGCCGAAATTGTGCTTTTAAAAGAGCGTAATCTCCAGCTCGAACAAGAGCTGGCGTTTTACCGCGAGCAATTTAAATTGGCGCAAGCTAAGCGCTTTGGCGCCTCGTCAGAAAAATCCCCGCAGCAACTCGACTTATTAACTGATGTTACGCACCCCGCAGCCAATTTTGCTACCCTGCACGCATGAAAAAAGCCGACCTAAACTCTCCCGATTATTTACTCAGCCCTTTCAACCACCCGACTGGGCTTTCTGCCATGGTCGATGGCGATGTTAGCCATGATCGTGTCCACGTTTTTATCCGACGAGTACAGCTCACAAGATTTATGGCGGCAAGTGAAACCACGGTGCGCCAAATCGAACAAACCACGGGGTTTAATTTTTGATGACACTATCCAAGAAAAAGCATACCGATGAACGACATTATGTGCTGCATTTTGATCACGTGAGTGGCGCAATGTCGCGGAATTAATTTACTCAACGCGCTGTATTACAGTGGCGATACTGCCATACCAGTTCTTTGAAGTGATCCAAATCGTACAATTTTCATATCAAACACGCAACAACCCACCACCAAAACATAATGCGTGAGATGACCCCCCTAAAAACACAAATCCATTGAAGCGGTTTAGTGCGGTCGAAAATTTTAGCATATTACGCAAAAACATTTTGTGGCCGCTTAAAAAAATCACTGATTGCATTAAGCGAAGAAGACAAACGACAAGGCCGCTTTGTACGAATAAAACATTGCATTATCCAAAACACGCCGACGCGGTTGCTAAAAGGTTACGCCCGCGAGGTGCTTTTAGTTCGACAGGTCTTTACAAACAAAGACGGCAGTCGGGGTTGTTAAATCTGGCGTGCAGATTTAACCAGCGGCGATGACATTACAGCGATCTATCAAAAACGATGGAAAGGGAGTGTCATAAATCATTAAAGAGTAATGCGGGTTGGCGAAGTCGCCGACACGCACTAAGACCACCCAAAACAACCACGTTTTATCCATTTATGCAGTTTTAAGCTGGAATTTTAAAAATAAAACACAAGTCAATCATTTTGCATCGACAATTCATAGCAACCCGCCAAGCACAGACTCAGCTTTCCTCAACATCAGTTATTAATGAACGAGGCCGAAGTGATTGATGATCACACCGTTGCCATCGAATCCGTTGAAACACCCGAAAAAATAGAAACTCAAAAGTCAGAAAAACCGCGCGGCCGCAAACCTTTACCTAAAGAGTTGCCACGCGAAACACGCATTGTTGATATTGATGACGCCGATAAAGTCTGCACATGCTGCAGTGGCGAACTGCATAAATTCGGCGAAGAAACCAGCGAGCAACTGAAATACATTCCTGCAAAAATGACCGTGATTGTCACTGTTCGCCCAAAATACAGCTGCCGCCAGTGTGAAAAAAATAATACCCACACGCCGATTGTGATTGCACCGGTTCCCGCCAGCCCAATTCCAAAAAGTATTGCGACACCTAGCTTATTGTCGCAAGTGATTTGCAATAAATATCAATTCGCGATTCCGCTCTATCGTCAAGAAGCTCTTTTCAAACAAATTGATATTGAATTAAATCGAAAAACCCTCGCGAATTGGATGATTCGCAGCGCAACGGTATTCGAGCCTGTCATAAAAGCCTTAAAAGACACCCTCCTAGTGCAGGGTGCGATTCATGCCGACGAAACACCGGTAAAAGTCATTCAAGAAGATCGCGAAAAATGCTACATGTGGGTGTATTGCTCGGGCGCGGATTCCCCAGACGACACCCAAGCGAATAAAAATATCGTACTTTACGACTACCAACCGAGTCGCGCGGCGATCTGCCCGAATAATTACTTGGGTGGCTATAAAGGCTTTTTACAGGTCGACGGTTACGTAGGTTACGAAAGCACGAAAGCAACGCTCGTAGGTTGCATGGCGCACGCACGCCGAAAATTTGTGGATGCGCAAAAAGCGCAATTAAAAGGCAAATCGGGTCGAGCAGACTGGGCTGTTTCGCACATTCAAAAGCTGTACAGAATTGAGTCGCAATTAAAAACAAAAACAAATGCTGAGCGTTTTGAAATAAGACAAAACCTATCGGTGCCGTTACTCAATGAATTTAAACAGTGGCTCGATAAAACCGTCAGCCACGTCGTGCCCAATTCAGCCATTGGTAAAGCAGTAAATTATACGCTCAATCAGTGGTCTAAATTAATCGCATACACACAAGATGGACAGCTATCAATCGATAATAATCGCGCCGAGCGCGCTATTAAGCCGTTTGTGATTGGCCGTAAAAACTGGCTATTTAGCGCCACCACCAGCGGTGCTAATGCGAGCGCTAATTTATATTCGATCATTGAAAGCGCAAAAGTTAATGGCCTGGAGCCGCGCCACTATATTGAGTATTTATTAACGGAATTGCCGAAGCGAAAAGTGGGCGAGGATGTGAAGGATTTATTGCCTTGGATGGTTAAGCTAGGTGTGGTTAGTTAGACGGTTACGAAATAATTAAAGCGGAAGCGTTACAACCAATACAGCTTGAGCGCGCCACTGGGGCTTTTTTTGATACTTACGGGCATATCTCGCCATGCGGCTCCCGGCTTCACAATATTGCCGTTGGCAGCCCGAATACTGGTGATGGAGATAACTGATTGCGCGGTTTTAGCCGTGTAATTGATATTCAAGGGCGTGTGGGATAAGGAAAACGATTCGTAAGCCGACATTAATTGTTTTACAAATTCTTGTTTATCGGTGGCAATCACGTTGTTAGCAAAAAGTGATTTGTGATCTTTACGACCAAAGGCCGCAATAAAATTAGCGACCAGGCTGTTTGCCTCGAGGGAAAAGGCCGCGCGCTCGGCTTCAATCTGCTGCTGACGCTTTTGCTCTTCAAGCTGCTTGATGTCTTCAGCGAGGCGCTGTCTTTCCAGCTCCAGCTTAGCGGTTTCGGCTAAGCGCTCTTCTTCTAAACGCCTTTGCTCTGTTTCTAAGCGCTTTTGCTCTTCAAGTCGCTGCTGCGCTAAACGCTCTTCTTCTAGGAGCTGTTCTTCTGCAAGCTGCTCTTCTAAAAGCTGTGTTTCTGAAGGCTGTGTTTCTGAAGATAGTGTTTCTGAAGATAGTGCCTGCTCTGAAGATAGTGCCTGTTCGGCATCAACAAGGATTTGCTCGTTAGACTGGGGCGCAACTGCAGGAACTTGCGCTGGAGTAGTGGCAAGTTCGGTTAAAGGGGGATTTTGCTGGGGCGCATTGGGTTGACTAGAAGGTGCAGTCGTAACGCTTGCAACCGGAGCATTCTTAGCCCCCAGCAAACCCTTATTAAGCCCCATCAAACCCTTTTGCCAAAACCAAAAACCGCCACCCACACAGAATAAAATCAAGATCACACCAGCAATGGTCAGAAGTCGCGAAGGTGTTTGCGATTGCAGAGCTGTGCGAGAACGCAAACTGGTAATGCTAGTGCTACTTGCAGGTTTAAAGAGCACGGTAGGCTCATTAACAACCGCTTTACGCACAGCTTTTTTGCGCGCTTTAGGATTGGCATCACCCTCCAAAAGCATTTGTTTCCATTCGCCAACACTCTGCGGGCGATCATCTACGCGAAACGCCAAACCAGCATCAAGTGTCGCTAAAAAATTATGGCTGCAACCCAAAGACTCGCAATCGACTAAGGGCAGCTGCGGGTCGGCTTGACCATTCATTAATGCAGAAGCACGTGCCATAGCCTCGGCGGGCTTAGTGCCCAGCAACAACGAATGAAAGGTGCCTGCTAAGGCGTAAATATCGGTCCATGGACCTTGTTGATCACTACTGGCGTTGTACTGTTCAAACGGGGTATAGCCAAAGGAAACAAGGCTTGTGAGTTTGGTCGTTTGCTTTAATGCCACCCGCGCCGAGCCAAAATCGAGCAATACCGGTTCGCCATCGGGCCGTAAAATAATATTGGCCGGTTTAATATCTCGGTGGATAAACCCTTTGCTATGCACAAAATTAAGACCGTCCATCAGGCCCACCAGTATGTGTTTTAACTGGGCCTCATTAAAACGGGTTTTGGCGGCAATCACATCGGCAAAGCTGAGTCCAGCTTCAAGATCCATCACCATATAAGCGGTTTTATTGTGATCAAAAACGCTGGTTACACGTACAATATTTTTGTGGCTAAATTTGGCGAGTGTGCGCGCCTCAATTACAAAACGCTCAAGTCCCCAAGCGTAAATCGTATGGTTTTCCGAGGTGGTCGGCTCTAAGGATTGGGTGTAGCCCTCACGGCTGGCGTATTCGACGGGGAAATATTCTTTGATGGCGACATCACAATCGAGGTTGGTATCGCGCGCCAAGTAGGTAATACCAAACCCGCCACGCCCCAAAACCCCTTGGATTTCATACCAATGCAGCTTGAAGCCTTTCGGCAGAGCGTCTTTGACTTCAAGTAGATTCATAGGGGCTGGCGATATCTGTGTGTTGATCGGTGCTAATTTTCGTCTGTGCAGTGTAAAAGGGGGGGGGTTATCGGCAACAGGGATTTTGGCTGTTTAGTGGGCGGGCAGGCTACATACTTGATCCACTCGCCATCAACGGGCAAATTGCAGCCCAATCGAACGTACTAAGACTAAAAATCATTACGTTTAGGTGCTGTTTGACACAATAACGACAGCATCGCACCAAGAGCAAGCACTGGTTGATTGGTCTTTTGTGCAAAGGCCTTATACCCATTGATTGGGGAGGTTTATTTAAGAGTAAATTAACCCTTAAATAAATCCCCCACCTAAAAGGTCTCGCTAAAAATGAGCCAACGATAGCTCATTTCATCCTTTACCAATCAGTTTACGGAAGCACGATAATACGATCATAGTCGGCCGAAAAGTGGCTATCTGTCCCGCCAGTAATAACGATTTCGTATTGCCCTGCAGCTTGCGGTAGGTTCCATCGAACCCTAGCCTGCTTGTTCATAAAGTCTTGCTCAAGAATTACGCAGCTACCGCCGCTGCTTTCACAATCGATAACGTCATATTGGTCATTCCAGCTAACGGTATAGTCATGGAAGGCAGCGCCCGTTGTTACCGTATTCAATTTATTATTTATCGACATAAAACTGTTTAATTCAATAGATTGCAATACAGCATTAGTGCTGCTGTCACTGAGGAATGATAAATAGTAACGTCCATCACCAGGATACAATTTGCCACCTCTATGGCTAGCAATTACTTTTAAATTCTTAGGGTCTTTAAACGATAAAACATCGGAAGTTCTACCTGTTTGCGAAGTACTTTTTTGAACAATCATGGTATTACCTCTAGCGAGCTCGGCAACCCCATCAAGTGTGTAATCTTCCAAAATACTTAAAGGCGCTTGATTTCCAATATCAGAGTCTGAGATATCGAATACCCGCAATTGCCAGTCATCCCCTGCACCAAAAACAAAATCATCCTCAATAGCCAGAGGCCAAGCGATGCCTGGTAGTTCAGCCACAAAATTGAGCTCCAGAGCCTTATTAACTGTATGCACCGAAGCGTGGTCATCAATGGCGTTGACTAACAACCCATCCTTAGCAAAACAACTGGTGCTATTCGACGATACCTGTAGATACTTAACAGCATTATTTGCATAAGGTACCTCTAAGCTAATCGCTTGTTTTCCTCTCGAGGTAAAAAGAATGTCATTCGAAATGAGACTGCAAAAGCTATCGTCTACCGAATAGGTTGCTAAATGCGTAGGTGCGCTCAAATCACTAAAATCGACCAACTCTACATAATCACCACCACTCGGCGATCTAGCCTTAAACACTGCTTTTCCAGCTTCCATATTCGTGAGCAGGAGGGATTCATTTTCCAAGCTTGAGTAAACTCCCCTATAAAGGGGTTGCCCAGCCTCATTGAACTCATAAACCTTAAGCTCGTTTTGCACCCCATCCATCTGCTCTAAGATTAAATTTCCATAGGCATAATACGAATAAGCACCGTTTGAACTGAGTATTGGGTGCCCTGAATATTGGGAAATTAAATTATCAACTTTTAAACCATCAACCGATGTATTTACGCCAGTGTAATCCAACACACTCAATAAGATTTTTGCCGCAACAGTCTGGCCATTTGCGATTCCAGAAACAATGATAAGGGTTGTTCCTGCTCTTTTACCCGGTGTGACTACACCATTTTGATCCACTGTGGCGAATTGGGTATGGCTACTTGAATACATTAATTGGGAAGCATTTACGTCGTTTTGAACCAATAATCTAACCGGCTCTTCTCCAACCATAGTTTCGTAATTTGATACATCAACACCATTAACATCAACAAAAGCCAGTGGTGGAGCGACTGCGCCACCATCGGTAATCATCCATCCCTTATCAATCAAACCCTGCCGCGCACTGGCGGAGGCGGTGGTGTACTGGCTCTTGCCGGCTGAAAACGTAATTCCACTCACGCCGAGGGTGTTCCAGGCGATAAGCATGGCGTCATAGTTTTGGGGGGAGAGCGTCACGCGATCAAACATACCAGACATGTCGGTGACACTGGATACATCCCAATTCGATATATCCTGATTAAAGGCAGTCGCGCCCTCAAACATATTGTTAAGTGAAGTCACCTGAGATAGATTTGGGGTATCTGTTGCGAGCATTTGCATGTTCCAAGCCTGCCAAAAGGCATAGGACAAATCGGTCCATGGCTGCGTACCCCATTGATCAACAGACAGCAGCTTTATGGCGTGCCCATATAAAAAGCCCCCGCCATCAATGGAGACACTACCGCTTAACGAGGGGAAACTACCACTCACACTGATAGTGTATTTACCCGGTTCGGCATAAGTATGCTCTAGGGGAACCAAGCTTGCGGTGGTCGTACCATCCCCCCAATCGACCACAAAGTCACCGGTCAAGGTCAGCTTGATTGTTAGGTCACTTGCAGAACTGGTTGGGCCAGCGTTTACGGTAAAGATAAAGGGACGCTCTAACGCCTTGACCGTCACCGTATAGGTCCTCTCCACCGCTTCAAAAAGATCATCCGCCGCACGTCTCGCGGTAATGGTGGCTGTACCAGGGCTTACAGGGACTAGTTGGGCGGTATTGCTGCCGTCGACATAGGTGACACTGAGTATCTCGGGGTTATTGCTGGAGATATTCAACGTTCCTACGCCTGCGACGACATCCCCACCGCCATTGGCATTATCAGTTACCGTCAAGCCAACATTCATTGGACTACCGATTGTCATTTCGCTGGTAGCGGGAAGCGCACTACTCGTGTCGATATTTCTGAGCTCAAGGGTTGTGGTGCCGCGTGTGACAGTATAGGAAAGGCGAATAACCACCTCATCATAGATATCATCAGCGGTGCGCGTCGCCGTAATCGTGGTGGTTCCGGCTTTAATACCTTGAATAGAAGCCAATATCGAAGATGCGCTGGAGTAGTCCATCACTTTTGCAATCGACGGATCGTCACTGATGACTGTGATCTTACCTCCGCCTCCACCGCCCTCATTGTGGCCCTGGAGTGTTACAGATGTGGGGTAGCACGCACCCGTACAGTTTATAGTCGTAATTTGAGCCTCTTCGTCGACGTCGTAAAAGTGCATGGTGTTGGCTATCAAAGGCACCGTATACACAAAACTCACACTCACCGCCTCATACACATCATCCGCCGAACGGGTCGCGGTAATGGTGGATTGCCCGGCTTTTTTACCATAAACCGTAAAATTACCAGTGACTGCATTTGGGCTTTGAATTTCTACTACATCCGGTTGGCTACTCACAAAAGAAAATTGCCCACCGGTACCACCGCCATTCTGAAAGCCTTGCATTGTTAAGTCACTCGCGTCGCAAGTTGCATCACAGGTGATTGAGGTGATCTCTGCGCCTCCATAAAAAGACATGGTGTTAGGCAACAAACCACCAACCCTATACGTAAAAGACGCCGTGACCGCTTGAAATACATCTGTTGCTGGGTAGGTTACTGTTATTGAAGTTTCGCCCACTTCGCCTGCAAAAGTTACCGAAATTTGATCAAGACGATCAACTTCGAAGCCCTCAACAGTAGCGACCAATGGATTACTCGACTCCACTGTGGCGCCCGTAGTCGGAAGGCTATCAACGGTATTCCCGTTGAAGTTGACATAAAATTCGACAGTACCTCTGGTTCCTGTAAACACCGTACCGTTCACACTTAAGTTGGTGGTGGGGTCTTTTATCTCGATAACCCAAGGTTGAGGTACCAAGGTTGATGTATAGGTATAGGTTGCTGTAGTAGCGGCATATTCACCATCGGATGCTTTTGTGGCGGTAATGGTGGCGGTGCCAACCGTGTTGCCGGGGTTAACTACGCCCGTAGCGGGGTCAACCGTCACAACACTGGTATCCGTACTTTCGTAAAAAACCGCACCAGTACCGCTACCACCCGTGGTGGTCACCTTAAACTCTACGCCATTGGCATAGGTTGCAAACGTCGCCAAATCAACCCCGTCACCCACAATTTGCAGCGATGCTTGGTCTTTGAGGGCTTGGGCTCTTAGGGTAAATTCCATCACCGCTTGCGCATAAACACTATCGGCCGCTTGGGTCACGGTGATGACGGCAGTGCCTACGCTATCACCCACTTTCACTGTCGCATCTTGGAAGCCACCTTTGGCAACCGTTGCCACAGCGGTGTTATCACTTGCAAACGAAAAGCTAGCTGGGCTTACCGCGCCGGTTACACCGGCAATAGTTAGCGCCAGCTGTTTGCCAACGTAAGTGCTGACAATATCGCCATTGGCAACGGGGTTACCGTCAACTTGCAACAGGAATGCGCGCTGTTCCAGTTTGAGCGTGACCTTAACGGCGATGTCTGTTGATGCCGTTTTACCCGCTAAATCGGTAACCGTTAAGGTAACCATAAGCTCGCTACTGGGAGGATTGATCGCGAGTTCTGCCACCGAAAACACCCCATCTTTGCGATCATCACTGGTAAAGCTAATAGCCGGATCGTTGCGACGACCATTGATAACTGGCGATGCCGGTGTCATCGGTAGAGGTACTGCGAATCACGTTGCCTTCGCTACCTTCATTTACGGGGTTAGTAATGACTACCGCGCTCGCAACAGGCAGTGCGTTATCGCTGGGGTCAACCAGCAACACAAGGTTGGCTGCAGTCGCCTGCCCAGCCTGATCGGTGACAGTTAAACGCAGGGTAATATTGGCGCCGGCGGGCGCGCTCGGAATCGTCAAACTACGGGCAACACCCACGGGAGAGGCACTAAAAGCCGCCTCGGTGCCATCAGCATCAACAATACTCCACGTAAAACTCGCGATGCCATCATCCCCGTCGCGCGATAACGAACCGTCCAAATTAAGCACCTGCCCAACCTGCACGGCAAGGCTTTCGGCCTCGGTCACACTACCCTCGAGTAAATAACCTGCAATGGCTATGGGCGCATCGTTATTAGCATCGATCTTTACCGTCAACGACTCGACCTTGGAGGTCTGGCCGCCCTCACGATCCTCGATCACCATCAAGCTCACGGCAAGATTCACACTTTCAATTAAGCTTGGCGCCTTGATTGCCAATGTTTCGGTGGTGAGCGCAGCAGTACTGAGACCGAGATCTTTAAGCGATAAGGTATCCGAAACCACCGCCCACTGATATTTGAGCGCACTACTGGTATCGCCATTGGCATTGCTCGCGTGTAGCACGAGTGTACTCGGGGTGGGCGCGCCGTATTCGGTTTCGGGTAATGACACGGTGCCGGATAACACCATGCCCTCGGCATCCGCTATCACGGCAACCGGCACTGTATTAACAGAGCTCATACTTGAGCTAGAAGCCGCGATTGAGCTACTCGACACCGACTCCGAGCTACTTGATAAGGCTACAGACGATGACGACTCAGCCGAACGTGAAGACGACAGCGCAACACTTGAAGACGACAGCGCAACGCTTGAAGACGGCAGCGCAACGCTTGAGGACGACAGCGCAACGCTTGAAGACGACAGCGCAACGCTTGAAGACGACAGCGCAACGCTTGAAGACGACAGCGCAACACTTGAAGAAGAGCGCGCAACACTTGAAGACGACAGCGCAACGCTTGAAGACGACAGCGCAACGCTTGAGGAAGAGCGCGCAACACTTAGCGAAGAACGAGCAGCGCAACGCTTGAAGAGCGGCAGCGCAACGCTTGAGGACGACAGCGCAACGCTGTGAAGACGGCAGCGCAACGCTTGAAGAAGACGGCGCAACGCTTGAAGACGACAGCGCAACACTTGAGGACGACAGCGCAACGCTTGAAGACGATAGCGCAACGCTTGAAGACGGCAGCGCAATACTTGAGGAAGCTTCACTCGAACTCGCAACCGGCGCCGAGCTACTTGATAGCGCCACCGACGATGATGACTCAGCGGCACTTTTACTGGATGAGGCCACAACAGCGCCCGAAGATACCGCCACACTAGAAGGTGTCGCCACACTAGAAAGTGTCGCCACACTAGAAAGTGTCGCCACACTAGAAAGTGTCGCCACACTAGAAAGTGTCGCCACACTAGAAAGTGTCGCGCTAGAGCTTGGCGCCACGCTGCTGGCGGGAGGAATAAAATCGGTGCGATCTTTGGGGTCTGTGCCCTGCTCAATTTCGTCGGCGTTGTTGACGCCATCTTGGTCGTCATCAAAGGAATTAAAGTCGTATTGATCTTCGTTGATGCTTAAACGATTACTGGCGCCGGGTGTAATGTTGATGGACTGCGACACCTGCGTTAATACCAGCGTGCCGCCACCGTGCAGCGAATACGAGAAGCGCACGGTAATGGTATGCGAGCCCTTGGCAAGGCCTTTCACACTGCCGGACGCCGTGCCGTTATTCACAGTCAACGCAATCCAGTCGCCGTTATCCACCTTCACTTGCGCAGTCACGTTGCTCGCGTCTACCTTGTTGCGCACTTTTTGCGGCATGGGGAAGTTGCTTTGCACGCCCTCGGGCTCAATCTGCCATTCCTGTTTTTCGCTCTGGTTAAAGCAACCACTTAATAAGCTGGCACACAGGAGGGTTACGGCAAGTGTTTTGGCTGTAAATTTCACGGGATCACCTTGAATGTAAACGCTAAATAATGAATCACGGCGTGTTTTTACCGAAAGCACAGACGGGCGAGATCACACTAATCTCTGGCGGCTCGCGGCGAACTAAAACAAAACGCGTCTCTATTTACGATGCTGAATGGGATGGGTTATTGAGCTGAGCGCAGGCCTCAATCGGCAAACGCTCGAATAAGGCTGCAAATACTCAATTAACCGGAATAGGAATGGCGATATCGAGATCGCCCGTGGTGGGCGCAGGGTCGGCACTGCCACCACCGCCACCGCCCGCAGCACCTGCCACGACAACCGCCGCTAGCACCCCTAAACCAATCCACAGCCAGGTTTTGTTACCGCTTTTTTCGGCTTTGGGGGCAGTATCTTTTGAGGTGGTGCGAAAACGGCTAGAGTCGTTATCGGGCACGGTAATATTGATTTTATTCACCACGCTCACCTCGTGGCTCACTACCGCAATAGCAAAAGGCTCGCCGTCGTTGCGGTACATTTCGATGGTATTACCTGCGCTATCGGCCGCTTCAAAAAAGTATTCGATACCGGCAGAATTAATGTCGGTGCCTACAATTAACGCCTCGTAGCGCGATGAGTTATCGAGGCTTTTCATCACGACCGAGGTGAAATCGCGCGTGCCTTTTTGGCGGTAATGCAAAATAACCGAGGCAACAGCGTTGTCATCCGTCACCTTGGCGGTAACAAGATGATCGCTACCAGGCGCTACATTTTCACTGGTTAAGTTGTGTTCAATGAGTGGGGGGAATAAAGTCAAGCGCCGATGCCGATTGCGCAAACAAAGACATCATTAACAAGAGCGATAAAAAAGAGGCGGCATGTTGAGACGGGCCAGAAGACTGGAACATATTTTAAAAAGTCCGTTTAGAATGTAGGCGGTAAAAGGCGGCGGCAATTCTAATACTTTGGCATCTTAATGTCGACGCTTGGCGGGTTATAAAATAGCCAACAAAAACGCGGAGCCAATGGCGTACAAAGATCAAAAGCTTCAGGCTCACAATACCGTTTTTTAGGTTTAAAAGAGCGGCCCAGAAGATAACCAAATGACAGCATTAGGCTGGTGCTGAACAGTAATAAAAAAAGCTAATAGCTTTACTGTGGGGAGGATGTGAGATTTTTTGTTAAATCTAAATCTCAGGTGCCAGGGGTATGCATGTACTAAAAAAATTCGGCACTGTATTGCTGCCGAATTTTTTAGGGAATTACTTACCGACTATATGCGTATTTATGCGTATTTATAATCGAATATCGTGACTTTGCATAAACTCTTTACGTAGTGCATAAATATAATGGCGGCTGGCGTCGCTATGGTCTTCGATGTAATCCACTTCTTTGCCTTTTTCCAATAGCTCGATAACTTGTTGTCTTTTGAGTGGTTCACCCTTTCGTGACGCATAGGGTTTGCGTTTTTGTCCGCGCATGGCTTCGCCACGTTTTTTATAATTTTCGGCTAAGGCCTTTTTGCTAAATAGCGTGATGCCGTTGTTGCGACAATAGCGCGCTAAATTGCGTGGATCCATGCCCATATCCTTAGCGACATCTTTTAATAACTCGCCATTATTCACACGCTTTTTAACATCCTTTACACGCTCAGGCGTATAAGTAATAGCAATTTTTCCGCGTGGGCCAGGTACCGTGGTATTTTGATTTTTACAAATGCGATACCAGCGATTGGAGTTAATACCCTCATCGGCGAGCGCTTGATACAAATAGGCCCCTTCTTTTAGTTTTGCTTTAATGCGCTTGATAATTTTTTTTTCGTTGTTTGCGGAAGTCATTGGCTGTCCTTGTGGTGGTTTACAATATAAACAAAGCATAGCCAATACTTTAAAAATGAAATGTAATTACCTGCATTATTTTAAATTTCATTACAAGATAAATTTTAAGTTAATTAAAAAATTAAAAGCTAATGCATTCAGTCATAAACATCCCATAAAACCTATTTTTTTTCGCCAAAAATATGGCTAATATTTTTTTGTTGTTTTATTAAAATTGCGCATGCTGGTTTTGTGGCGCCAATTAGCATGGCTCTGCAGTAATCTACACACGCTTATTAATATTGCCTTTTGTGATTGCCTTTTGTAATAGGGGAATAATAATTGGGTCGCTAACCCAGCAGGTAGTTAGGCGCTGAAGCAGAAAATTTTTTGTGGCTGAAGTTGTTGGGTGGGTATGACCAGCGTCTTAGTTTGGCATTTTCTATGGCGAATCATCCTGCTTGTGTGCGAGCCTCTGCCATACTGCGCATCCTTTGCGATTGGCGGGTTGCTAGGCTTTCTGGGTGCGCGATGATACATTACGCGCCAATTTTGGCGGCATGTTGCCCGCTTGCGGTGAATTAACGATAGGTAAATAAACGTGACCAATATTCTTGTCGCAGACGATCACGATCTTGTTCGTATGGGCATAGTGCGCATGCTGGCGGATGTGAGCGGATTTAATGTCGTTGGCGAGGCAAAAAGTGGTGAGGACGCTGTAGCTAAGGCGCGTTCGTTGCCGGTTGATGTTGTGCTGATGGATGTTCGCATGCCTGGTTTTGGCGGGCTTGAGGCGACACGCAAGATTATCGCGCACAACGCCAATATCAAAGTGATTGTAGTCACTAGTTTAACGGATGATCTTTTTCCCGAGCGCCTGATAAAAGCTGGCGCCCGTGGTTACGTCACCAAAGAGGCGGGCTTTGATGAGATTATTGATGCTGTTCGCAAGGTGACTAAAGGCCAGATGCACATGGATAGCCGCATTGCGCAACAAATAGCGCTGCGCCCTTTTAATGGTCAAACGAATCAATCGCCATTTGAATTACTGTCCGAGCGCGAATTGCAAACGGCGATAATGATTGCCAGTGGCAATAAAGTGCAAGCTATCGCCGACGCTTTTAATGTTGCACCCAAAACGATTAATAGTTATCGCTATCGCATTTTTGAAAAGTTCGATATTAATAGCGATGTTGAGCTCACCATTTTGGCGATTAAACATAAAATCCTCGATATAGAAACATTTGGTGGCGAATAAATACCCTTGAGGTTTGTATGTTGCCCGCACCTTTCGACGCTAAGATTTTCTTAAAAAACCTCACCACGCAACCCGGCGTTTATCAAATGTATGATGACGGCGGAAAAATACTGTACGTCGGTAAAGCCAAAAACCTTAAAAATAGGCTGTCGAGTTATTTTCAAAAAAACGGGTTGACGCCAAAAACCGAGGCGCTCGTTAAACGCATTGCCAATATTCAAATTACCGTTGCTCCCAATGAAGCAGAAGCGCTAGTACTTGAGCAAAATTTAATTAAAGCGCAGCGGCCGCCTTACAATATTTTAATGCGGGATGATAAATCTTACCCTTATATTTATTTGTCCGAAGGTGAGCCTTATCCGCGCATTAGTTTGCACCGTGGCGCCAAAAAGAAAAAAGGTAAATACTTTGGGCCGTTTCCCAATGCGGCGGCGGTGCGGGAGAGCTTAGCTTTTTTACAAAAAACTTTTCGCGTGCGTCAATGTGAAGACAGCGTATTTAAAAATCGCACACGCCCCTGTTTGCAATATCAAATTGGCCGTTGCACTGGACCATGTGTAGAAGCCGTTAGTCTTGACGATTATCGCAGCGACGTCCATCACACGCAGTTATTTTTAGAAGGGCGTAGCGAATTATTACACGGCGAGTTGGTGGTTAAAATGGAGGTGGCAGCCGAGCAATTATTGTTTGAGCAGGCCGCCGATTACCGCGATAAAATCACCGCGTTACGCACGATTCAATCCCAAATTACGGTAGAGACTGGACAAGGTAATGCCGATATTTTGGCGTGCGCGTTAGAAACCGAGCAGGCGTGCATCCATGTTTTATTTGTGCGCGACGGCCGTATGCTGGCGAGCAAAAGTTATTTTTTGGTCAATAAATTAAGCGAGCCAGAAAGTGAGTTGCTCGCACAGTTTTTACCGCAATTGTATTTGGGTAGCCGAAAAATGGATATTCC
>JAXHOG010000045.1:0-67357 GCA_034519605.1 Marinagarivorans sp. | reverse complement strand
GCTACGTATTGCTGAATCAATAGTAGGCAAAACCGTTATTTTAAATAACACCTTGTACCAAGTAATTAACGGTACTCAAAGCCAAAGGCGATGGTAGCGGCCGCGATATGGACGACGAGGTTTATATCCCCATCACCACCGCCCAACTCAAAATTTTTGGGCGTGCATTTTTAAGCGGCATCATTATTAAAGTCAGTTCAACCGAGCAAATTAGCGCGGTCGAACAAGCCGCTACTGACTTGCTTATGGAACGCCACGGCAAAGAAGATTTTATGGTGCGCAATACCGCTAATTTAATCGAAGCCATTAGCGCCACCCAAGATACGCTCACGTGGATGCTGGGCTCGGTGGCGGCGATTTCGCTATTGGTCGGCGGTATTGGGGTGATGAATATTATGTGGGTGAATGTCTCCGAACGCCGCCGCGAAATTGGCCTACGCATCGCGACTGGCGCCAAACCTGCCGATATTTTGCGGCAATTTAATATCGAGGCCTTAATGGTGTGTTTATTTGGTGGCGCCCATTGGCGTGGGGTTGGGGTTGGCGGTCTCGCTAATATTGCAACAAACAGGCATTAGCGTCGCCTTCTCACTCGCACCGCCGGTGTTAGCCTTTACCACCTCGTTATTAGTGGGTGTCGTCTTTGGTTACGCCCCCGCCCACAAAGCCGCCAACCTTAATCCCATTGCGGCATTGGCCGACGACTAATATCTTGGTCTGTGTCGCCTTAGTGACTGGAATCTGCGGCCTCGTCGACAATATTCGCGGCCTCGAAAAACTGGCCCGTAATCAGCTAGTGCCGTAATCCTAAAAACCTCATGCATCTTTTAGGAGCATATAAAAAATCGCGTAGGAGACAAATAAAAAAATCGCGCATACCTCTATGCGCGATTTTTTTGTATTGCATTACATTGCCGCAGAATTTTCTACTTAAGCATCCAATCGGCGCGTTCAGAAAATTCTTTTTGATAGGTATCTCGTTCACTTTTCATGCTGGCACCGCTGCCATCAAGCCATTTATTATCGCTGCCCTTTTTGTATTGCCCACCCCAACCGGCTTGCGCTGGGTTTTCTGGGTCATTGATGCCCCTTATGGCACTTATAAGGTGCATAAATGCAGGCGAGTCGCCCTCACAAACCCCATCGGAACCTATACCCCTGGGAGGGTAAATAGCACCTAAGGGGCCATGATTTTCGATAATATTTTGATTAACCCACGAGCGATTGCAATTACTTTGACCGCCACAGAAAAACCCCGAATAGGTTTTTTTCGATTCGATAACAAATAGCCCAGGGGTTTTCATAATGTAATCATGCGTACCATCCTGACAAGCAATTAAGAAGACCCGTAGCTTACCGATAAAGGCTTTGGCTTCTGCATCACTACGCGTATTACGCACCTTCCAAATTGCCTGCGCCACTTCACGCGGCCCGCCCGCCACACCTACCCATAATGGTCGGCTATCAGGCTTGTCGGCGGCGGCAATAATGGCGTTAGAGCCTTCACTGTCTTTACCTGTACCAATTAGTACGTCGGCACTTTGTTTACCGCAGCCCCACTGAATACTGACGCCGTTGTTATTTCCCTTACCTTCGTAGGTAATAGCGCGAAAAGCATCCGCTGTGGGGTAGTTTGGGTGATGCTTTTTAAGGTTACCTTGCACCTTCTCATAAGCATTCCAGACTGTGTCAAAGTTCTTTTTATTGGCAACCATGCCATAGGTGCCAGCCGAAGCAATCACACCTTCTATATCGAGCTCGTTGGCGTAAAGCGCCAACCGCACAATGGACTGAACGTCATCAGGGTCACTATTAGTTACTGGAATCGGAGGGAAATCTGATGACCAAATAAAACGATAACGCTTGTTATTAGCCGCCGCTGAACTATTGCTGGCCGATGATGAAGGCGAGTGGATAGAACTCATTGCAGAACTTACGCTTGCATTACTGCTGGTAAGTTGACCGATGTTGTCACAAGCGCCCGGTACTAGCCCGCTACCCGACACACTTAGCTGGTCAATATTCGCCAAACCGTTTTGGTCGGTGCTAATTAACTCGATGACGTTATCGCCTTGCACCAAATCAACTTTAATTTGCTCGGTTGCCCAAGTGTTCCAAGAGCCGGTACTTGCAAAAGGCAATGTGTGTTTACCGTTCCCCCCCCAGTTGATCACCAACTCTGATGGTCGGCTAGCTGCAGTGCCATTAGCGTAACGAATCGTCAGTGCATACTGACTACTTTGCGCGGCTTTTATACTCCAAACGATACGTACACCCACACCGCCATCGGTGTCAATGTATCCACTACCGGTATATCCACCGTTAGAATTATTGATAGCATTTGGCACACAAAGACCGGGTTGCTGCTCTTGCAAAACCAACGCAGCGGAGAGGCTACTGACAGTAGTCGATACCGATGAGCTCGACACAATACTTGAGCGAGAGCTTGAGCTTGGTGCGGTTACAGAGCTTGCTATAGCGCTAGAAACAACACTGACCCGAGTGCTTGATACAGCCGCAGTGCTCATACTGGAACTGCTAGGATTTGTGTCACCATTGCAAGCGCTAAGCGCCGCCGTAACAACAGCAAAACTTATCATTAATAATCTGTTCATAAAAATCCATCCGAATTATTTATTTTGAGTGGTTGTTTTCAGGGAATTTAAGCGCCGGCCCCAACATGGATGCGTGGGGGTAGACTTTGCAGGAGCACAAAATCCAGAGCGCTTGTATAGCGCCCATAGATGGCTTGTAGGTAATTGCTCCTGCATTACCTTAATGATTTACATCCATGTAAACCTAGCGGCCCAGAAAATAACTGCGCGACTGCATTTAGGCTCGGTACTGATAGTTATTATTATTTTATAGCTATTAGTGATTGTGTCAGCGTATTGACAGCTGCAGCTCAATATCAGCGATACCTCACCGGCCCTTGAAAGATATTGTAACTAACGCCTTGGAAAGATAATGCCTAACAGTTCAACTAACCTGATCACTTAAGGAAAAGGCGATGGCGGCGGCCGCGATATGGACAACGAGGTATATATCCCCATCACCACGGCACAACTCACGATTTTTGGCTGGGTATTGTTATTAATGCGTCACCGCATCAAATTTTGAATCACTCGGCTCTGCATCTTTAGACTCTGCCCCTTTTGGGATTAACGCTGGATCGCGCTCGATACGGATAGTCACTCGCCGATTTTGTGCTCGCCCCGACACCGTTGCATTGCTTGCCACAGGGTAGCGTTCGCCATGCCAGCGCACCGTTAACTTATCTTCGCTAATGCCTTTGGCCACTAAAAAAGCCGTGACTTCTTTGGCGCGATTTTCGGCCAGAATATAGTTGTCGGCACGCGTGCCCACGCTATCGGTATGACCATCAATATAAAATGCTTTAATCGAGGCATCGGTTTGAATGTAACGCAGCAAATTATTGAGCTTAAGTAGCTGACTAGCGGGTAAAGGCTCGAATTTATTAGAGCCAAAATACACCGCCGTACGCTTAACCTGATCAAAATTGACGGGCAGTAGATCGGCCAAACAATCCAAATAACGTGCATAAGCATCCCGAAAACCAATCGGGCTAATCATTACCTTGGATGATTCCTCGGCGCCATACCAAGGCGCGCGCACCAGCTCTAACTCGTAACCGGCTAATAATTCGGCCATGAGACGCTCGGTATAAGCGCTATTTAACTGCACGGGGTTTAAGCCTTTATCGACAGGGACATAACCTAAATCGATGGTTTCCACATTGTGGCGCCAAGCGGGTGGTTTGAGTTTTAAAGACGCCTTGCCAGATTCAAAGCGCGACGCTTTGGGTTTAAGTTTAAAACGTGAGTTTTCGCCCGCGCGAGTTTGAAAAACCGCATCGCCATAAAAAGGCACGCCGTGGACAAGGCTGCAGCCATAACGCGAGCCTTCATAACGCCAACTGCTTTCTTCGATGCCATTGGCAAACTCTAGCGCTCGGCAAGGCAAGGCAATAACGCTCAGCAAGAGCGTATTAAAAAACACCCCAGTTAAAAACAGCGGCCAGCGCATCATTGAAGCACGCTGTTTATTTTGTCTATTCGCACAATATTTGCCACCCGCGCTTTGAGGCCAAACTGCGCCTAGCCACAGCCAAAACATCCACATACCAAGACCTTAATAAGGATTGCTTGGTAAGGTTAACGGCCTAAGTTGCCTGTGCTTTAAGGCTGATTTGCTGTAGCATTCGCTGTTTTTCGCTAAGACCAACCCATTGCGAGTTTTAAAGCCCCTCTATGCAATCAACGCAATCAACGCAATCAATCACACTTACCGCCCCCGACGACTGGCACATTCACTTGCGCGATGGCGATGCCCTAGCGCGCACCGTAACCGACGCCGCTATGCAGTTTAAACGCGCGATTGTAATGCCCAACTTGGTGCCGCCGATCATGAATGCGGCGCAAGCGATCAGCTACAAACAACGTATTGTTGCGCAGATTCCAGTAGGCGCGAGTTTTGAGCCTTTAATGGTGCTGTACCTTACCGACAATACTAGCGCCGCCGATATTGCCGCCGCCAAAGCCGCAGGCGTTGTGGCCTGCAAGCTATATCCCGCTGGCGCCACTACCAATTCCGACTCCGGCGTCACCGACATTCAAAAGCTTTATCCCGTATTAGAGACGATGGCAGAGCAGGATTTAAAGCTGCTGATACATGGCGAAGTGACCGATAACCACATTGATATTTTTGACCGCGAAGCCGTTTTTTTAGAACGCACTTTAGCGCCATTGCTACGCAGCATCCCGCAACTTAAGGTGGTTTTAGAGCACATTACCACCGCCGATTCGGTACGTTTTGTTGAGGCTCACGGCAGCAACAACAATAACAACAATCTAGCGGCCACTATTACCGCGCATCACTTGTTGTTTAACCGCAACCACATGTTGGCCGGTGGCATTAGGCCGCACTATTACTGCCTGCCGATTTTAAAGCGCAGCGAGCATCAAACAGCGTTAATCAACGCCGCGACCAGTGGTAATCCTCAGTTCTTTTTAGGCACCGATTCGGCGCCTCATGCTACCCATAAAAAAGAAGCGGCCTGTGGTTGCGCAGGTGCCTACACCGCGTTTGCCGCTATGCCTTTGTATGCACAAGCGTTTGAAGATGCTAACGCACTCGACAAGCTCGAAGGTTTTGCCAGCCATTTTGGCCCCGACTTTTACGGCCTAACGCGCAATAGCCAAACCATGACGTTGATTAAACAACCTTGGACGCTGCCCGAACAATTAGCGCTCGGCGATAGTCATTTAACGCCATTATTAGCAGGCCAAACTCTGCAGTGGACCGTGCAACGTTAATGCAAAAACATCTATGAAAATAGCGCTTGCACCCAAACCAACATTTGTTAAACGATTTAAGGACAGCCTGTGAGTAGCCCAGAAGCCGAAGCAACCACCATTTTCGCCAGTCGATTTCGCGGCTATTTACCCGTGATTATTGATGTTGAGACCGGTGGCTTTAATTCAAAAACCGATGCGCTACTGGAAGTCGCCGCCGTCACTCTGGATATGGATGACGACGGCATTATCACACCAGGCACCACGATTGCATTTAATGTCGACCCTTTTAAAGGTGCCAACATCGAGCAATCGGCGTTGGATTTTACCGGCATCAAACTCGAGTGTGCGCTGCGCAACGCCGTCAACGAAGAAAACGCACTTAACGATGTTTTTAGTTTGATTCGCAAAAAGCTCAAAGAATATGACTGCAAGCGCGCCATTATGGTGGGCCACAATGCGCATTTTGATTTAGGTTTTGTTAACGCCGCCGCCGAACGCTGCAATATCAAACGCAATCCGTTCCATCCGTTTTCGTGTTTTGATACCGCCACTCTCGCAGGGCTTGCGTTTGGCCATACCGTATTGGCAAAAACCTGCCAAATCGCGGGGATCGAATTTTCGAACCGCGAAGCCCACACCGCCGCTTACGATGCCCAAAAAACCGCCGAACTTTTTTGTTTAATCGTCAATAAATGGCAAGCCCTGGGTGGCTGGCCCATTATTCGCGAAGACTTTAATCCTTTTAATATGCGTTAAATTATCGCCTCTTTAATACACACTTTTAAATGCCCGCCAGGCAATCCGTAGCGGGCATTTTTAAACCTAAAAACCTCAGTTGAGCGCCAAAAAGATGTGTAAGCCATTGATGTGAATAGTGAAGGTTAAAAATGCAGGGCAACCTTATTGGTTGTTCAAATTTTTAACGTTTACTAGGCGCGTCAAGGGGTTGCGCAGACTTTGGTGATTCAACGGCGGTTTTTAGGTTAAATACAACTTTAATTTACGTTGTTAAAAAACGATGACCTCAATGACTGATTATTCCGCCAGCGCCTACCAGCAACAACTCGAACAAAAAACTCAACAAACCCGCGAACAATTCGCCGTCTTTAATCCACCGCCGTTAGAGGTTTTTGCCTCGCCAGCAACGGGCTACCGTATGCGTGCCGAATTTAAAATATGGCACCACGGCAACCGCGCCGATTACGCTATGTTTATGCCGGGCACACCCAAACAAACTTATATTATCCAAGACTTCCCACCCGCCTCCAGCACCATCAATAATTTGATGGCACCTTTACTGGACGCTATTAATAGTCACGAACACCTCGCTAAAAAATTATTCCAGTGCGAATTTTTATCAACCACACGCGGCGAATGTGTCATTACCCTTATTTACCACAAAACGCTCGACGAACAATGGCAGCAAATTGCAGAAGCGGTTGCCAACCGTTTAAATTGCCATATTGTTGGCCGCGCTAAAAAACAAAAAATACTGGTGCAACAAAATTGGGTCAACGAAACACTCATTGTGAATAATCAGGAATTCCATTACGAGCACGTAGAAGCCAGCTTTACCCAGCCCAATGCGCACATTTGCACACAAATGCTGAATTGGGCCTTTGAGCACAGCCACAATAATGGTGGCGATTTATTAGAGCTTTATTGTGGCAACGGCAATTTCACCCTGCCTTTAGCGACGCGGTTTAACAAAGTATTAGCGACCGAAATTTCCAAAACCAGTGTCGATTCGGCCAAACGCAACATGGCCCGAAACAATATCAACAATATTGAATTTGCACGTTTATCGAGCGAAGAATTTACCCAAGCCTTAGAAGCTGTGCGTGCATTTCGGCGTTTAGAAAAAATTGATTTAAACAGCTACGATTTTTCGACTGTATTAGTCGATCCGCCGCGCGCAGGCTTGGATGCGGCCACCGTTAAATTAATTCAACGTTTTGAGCATATCGTTTATATCTCCTGCAACCCCGACACCTTATTAGATAATTTACACAGCCTAAGCCAAACCCATAAGATCACGGCGTTTGCCTTATTTGATCAATTCCCGTTTACCCACCACCGCGAATGCGGCGTTATTTTAAAATCCAAAACTGAAAACCAAAATTGAAAATTGAAACCCCAAACTAAAAACTGAAAAACAGGAGCACTCATGTCGTTATTAAAACGTTTTAGCCAGCGCGCCATCTACAGCAGTTTATTTTTTATTATGGCCTTGGCGAGTTTTGCAAAAGCTGCCGATTTAAACCAAGAAAGCACCCAGGTTTTTGGCGATTACACTGTGCACTATATGGCTTTTAACAGCACTTTTGTTCAGCCCGAAATTGCCAAAAGTTACGAGTTAGTGCGCGCAAAAAACCAAGCCTTAATAAACATCACTGTGCAAAATAAAACAGGCCAAGCCATAGCCGCAAAATTAAACGGTTATAGCCAAAATTTAATGCAGCAACAAAAAGCCTTAGATTTTAAAATCATCACCGAGCAAGACGCCATTTACGGCATTGCCGCATTGCGTGTAACCAATAACGAAGAAGTCATGCATTTTGTTATCGAGATCACTCCACCCGATGCAATACCCTTCACGCTAAAATTCACCCGCAAAATGTATATCGAGCCTTAAAACCTTAAATAAAAATCCCCCAGCCTCTTTTTCAAAGAGGGCGTCAGTCACACACAAAAGAGCTCGAAAATGAAAACACTGGTTTTAGCGAGTGGTAACGCCGGTAAATTGCGGGAATTTAATGATTTACTCGGCAATATTGGCTTTAACGTGCAAGCCCAAAGCGAGTTTGATGTACCGGAGGCTATAGAAGACGGATTGAGCTTTGTAGAAAATGCCATTATTAAAGCGCGCAATGCCTGTAAACACAGTGGTCACCCAGCACTTGCCGACGATTCTGGCATTGAAGTAGACGCCTTAAATGGCGCACCGGGAATTTATTCTGCACGTTTTGCTGGCCCCAATGCCAACGACCAAGACAATAACGCCGCGTTAGTTAACGCCTTAAAAGAAACACCCGAAGGCAAGCGCCAAGCGCGCTACCAATGTGTATTGGTTTACATGCGGCACGCCGAAGACCCAACCCCTATTATTTGCCAAGGTAGCTGGGAGGGCGAAATACTTTCGATTGCAAAAGGCGAAGGCGGTTTTGGTTACGACCCGTATTTTTGGGTACCAGACCACCAATGCACCGCCGCCGAATTACCCAAAAACTTAAAAAACGCCATAAGCCATAGAGGTAAAGCGCTGGCGTTGTTACTGGCACAATTATCATCAGCAAAAATGCTTTTAGAAAAATAGCGATAACTGTAATTAAGTCCCACAAAACGTCTGATAATGCGCGCCGCCATCTTCCGGTGGCTGCGCTAAATCTGAATTTTCGTGCGCGGCATCAAACGGATTTTTATAGGCATCCATCAGTTTTTCAATTAACTCAAAGCGCCCATCTAGTCCTTGGGCGATCATTTTTTCGATGTGGTAATTGCGCGGAATAATAGCGGGGTTAGTGGTTTGCAGGGTTTTGATAATGCTCGGCCAATCGGCATTCGTTTTCTCGGCATGATTTTCTAGTAAAACCAGCCAGCGATCATACCAATGCATTACCGCCGTTTTGTCGCCGTCAAATACCGTCAAAAAGGGTTGTGGTGTTTGCGCCAACAGCGCGCGGCCAAGGCTGCGAAAACACAGCGTAAAATCGGCGTGGTGTTTTTCCATTAATACCAACAGTTCCCACATTAAAGCCTTAACCTTGCCAGCTCGTTCGGCATCTACAGTTGCCGTTAACTCGCTAAAGCCCAGCTTGGCCGCCATTTTGTTAAGCCATAAGGCATCAAACAGGGCGATAAAATCAGCCAGCGCTTGTTCGGCCAGCTTTACAGCTTGGTCAATATCATCATCGAACAAGCGCAACAAACATTCGGCCAAACGCGCTAAATTCCACTGAATAATGCCGCGCTGCTGGTCGTAGGCATAACGTCCATGGCTATCGATAGCGCTATAGAAAGTATTGGCGCGGTAGCTATCCATAAAAGCACAAGGACCGTAGTCGATGGTTTCGCCGCTAATGCTGGTATTGTCGGTATTCATGACGCCGTGAATAAAGCCTACCGATAACCAATCGACCACCAACTCGGCTTGCGCACGCATCACCGATTGCAATAACGCCAAATAAGGTTTGGGCGCGTTACGGCAACTGGGATAATGACGGGCAATCACATGATCGGCCAGCGCCTTTACCTTAGTCATATCGCCTTGGCGTGCAAAAAATTCAAAGGTGCCAATGCGAATATGACTGCTGGCAACACGGGTGAGTACGGCGCCAGGCAAGGTTTGCTGGCGACACACCGCCTGCCCAGTTGCAACGGCGGCCAGCGCACGGGTCGTTTTAATGCCGAGCGCGTGCATGGCTTCGCTCACCACATATTCACGCAATACCGGCCCCAACGCCGAGCGGCCATCACCCGAGCGCGAATAAGGGGTTACGCCTGCACCTTTTAATTGAATATCAAACCGGCGGCCATCGGTCGCTAAAAGCTCGCCCAATAACAACGCACGGCCATCGCCCAAACGCGGGTTAAAGTGGCCAAATTGATGTCCCGCATAAGCCGTAGCTATAGGTGTTGTTTGCGCTGGCACGGCATTGCCACTTAAGTGTGCAAGCGTAGCCGTGCTATTAAAAGCCGCGCTATTAAGCTGCAAATAATCGGCAAGTGGTTGATTAAACGCCAACAAACTCGGTGACGTGGCGCGCGACGGCATGGTCGCGGCGTAAAACTCGGCGGGTAATTGTTGATACGAGTTATCAAAACGTACGCCATCAAAAATCGACTGCTTAGGCACTTGCGGTACTCCTCGCTAATCCTGCACAAAATAGGTTAAAAATAGCGCGCTAGCATACGCAGCCGCACATTAACTTAATACCCGCGCAATGTCTCACGCCGCCACACCCGACGGTGGTTGGCGTGCAATTGATAACCACATTGATTATGCTAAGCGCCTTTTTGCCCCTACCGTCTAATAAATCTAAAACCCTACCTTAGAGAGCGTGCGATCATGTCCTTTTTTAGCCGTTTGTTTAAAAAAGCCCCCAGCCCCGTAGCAGCTGTTGCCAACAAACCTAAAGTCGAAGTTGCAGTGACCGCACCGCCACAAGGCTTTGGCCCTGCGCTCATTAACGACGCCAAAAACGGCGACGGCAAAAGCAAAATCGCCGCCTGCCAACGCCTTGGGCAACTGCTCGATAGCGGAGAAATCACCCTCGACCAAGTGACCGCCGCCAGTGACAACACCGAGCAATCCTTACAATTATGTAGTTACAGCTACGCCACCGCCGCCAAACTCTTAGCGACCTTTAGCGATCAACACGCGCTGGCCACACTCGCCAACGAAGCCGCCACCGCCCAAGTGCGCAAAGCCGCTGCCGAAAAAGTGACCGAGCGTAGCGCGCTCGATGCCATGTTAAAAGGTGCCAAAGGCAAAGATAAAAACGTCTATAAAATCGCTAAAACAGGATTAGCCGCTTTTAAAGCTGAAGATGAAATCCTCAACCAGCAGCGCGCCCATCTCGAAATTATTATTAACGATGCCGAACGCCACGCTAAAAAGCCGTTTGATGAGCACCTTTACACACATAAATTTACCAGTCTCGAAACCGAATGGGCCGAACATAACGCCGTTGCCACTGCCGAGCTCAACGCCCGCTTTGACGCCGCCATTGCCAAATGCCAAGCCACCATTGATGCTGAAATTGCCAAGGCTCGCGCCCAAACCGAAGCCAAAGAAAGCGCCCAAAAACTGCGCCACAACCTGCACCGCGCACATCAAGATGTCACCTTGCTAGCTGCGCAACTTTACGAACACAGCACCCTCAGCGATGACGATGCCAACAGCCTGCATGGCCACCTTGCCACCCTTTCACAACAAGTGAGCGAAGCGCGCGAGGCTCTGATCGAACTCAACGCTCTCGATACCGAGGCGACACTAAGCCTACAAGACTTTGCGCAAGACAAAATCACGATCGAAACTCTGTTGCACAAAGTGCAACAACTCGGCAGCCTGCAAGATAATCTTAATAACTTGAATGATGATGCCAGTGCCCTGCAAAGCAAGCAGAACCTAGCCGCCCTGCTGGCCGCCGCTAAAAAACTCCCTCACCTACAAAGCAACACCGTGACCACGGCTCAAACCGCGATTAGCCAATGGCAAGCACAGCAAAACGCGGCCCAGGCCGAGCGTAAAGAGCATATCAGTAGTCTTAACGACTTAAGCCGCCGCGCCATGATCGCCGCCAATAGCGGGCAAGTAGGTCGTGCCCGTGGGATTTACCGCGAGCTCAACGAAAAACGCGCTGCCGCAACCGACCTCCCCCAAGGACTTAGCAACAAGCTCGAAGAACTCGATGCCACCATGTCCAAGCTTGACGATTGGCACCAGTTTGCCGTCACGCCCAAAAAAGAAGCCTTGATCGACACCATGACGCAACTGCAAAACTCTAGCCTCGCGCCCGACGATCTCGCCGATAAAATTCACGAACTGCAAGAAGAGTGGAAAGTCCTCTGTAAGGGCGGCGAAAACCAAGACGAAGCACTCTGGCAAGCCTTCCAAACTGCCGCCGACATAGCCTTTACACCCTGCAAAGAACACTTTGCCGCACAGGCTCAACTACGCGAAGAAAACGCCAAGCAACGCCACAGTTTGATCGAACACATCGAGCAATACTACGCGGCTTACAATTGGGAAAAAGCCATTTGGAAGGACGTTGAGCAAACCTTAGTCGTCGCCAAAGAAGCCTGGAAAAATTACTGGCCAGTACCGCGCCAGCAACACAAAGACATTCAAGCGGCCTTTGATGCCGGCCTCGATAAAATCTACGCCAAAATGAATGAAGCCTACGACCACGGCAGGCAAAAGAAAGAACAACTGATTGCACTGGCCGAAAAAGCCGCCCATCACACCGACCCCAAAGTCGCGGCCGAAGACATTAAAACCCTGCAAAACCAGTGGAAAAGTGTCGGCCGCACCTACCGCAAAACCGAACAACAACTGTGGACACAATTTCGCACTATCTGCGACCAAGTATTTGCCAAACGCCAAGAAATTTTTGACGAACTGCGCGCCGAAAAAGATCAAACCCTACAGCAAGCTAACGAGCTAATAAGCAAAGTTAGCGAGCTAGCACAACAAGCGGGTCATCAATTGCAAAGTCAAGGCTCGGTTATTAGCGAAGCCAGAGAAGCCTTCAGCCAGCTCAGCGAAGTGCCCAAGGCCGAATACCTTAAATTCGAAAAAACCCTTAAAAGCATCGAGCAAAAAATTGCCCACTATCGCAGCCAAAACCAACAGCAAATTTGGCTCGACCTTTTTACGTTGAATAGCGAACTCCATCAAAACGAACAAACACCACTGGACGAAGCCACCCGCGAGCTGCTCATGACAAAAATCGACGAGCAAAAACTGCCTGCACAATGCGCCGATATATTAAAAGCGCGCATTCAGAGCACCGAATCGTTTAACGAACAACAAACCCTTAATGCGCTTAAATTACTCTGCATTCGCGCCGAAATTCTTGCAGGCAAAGAAAGCCCCGCGGCTGACAAAAACCTGCGCATGCAGCACCAAGTAAAAGCCCTGCAGGAAAACTTTGGCGCCGCCCAAACAGATACCCAAGAACAGCTAGCCCGCGAATGGATTAGCCATGGCGGCTGCCCAACCAAAGACCTTGTCGCCTTACAGCAACGTTTTTTAAACAGCACCTTTAGCCCGCAGGCAGAATTGGAATTGGCGTAGAGCGCACGCCAGACAATCAAATGCAACAACCCCCAGCTAAAGCAGGAGGTTGTTGCGTTATACCCCCCAAAAAAAGCAATAAAAGCCTATAAATATCCGATCGCGGATGACGCTAAAAGCCCCTAAATATTGGTGGTAATTTGCTCGGCATCACACTTAATTGTCATCCGATGCGACATTCTTGTTATCAGCTTCGAGGGGTGACGCAGTGCCCAAAAAGTAATCCAGATAGCTGATAACATGTGTACCTCATGACATTGAGTGGCCCTCCTATAACGGCCACAATATTGAATGGCGCCCAGGGTTAGTTGGCTACTAGCCGCCGCGCAGCAGCAAGAAAAATAAAAGATAAAATAACCGCTCATTTTATACACGCTCCGGAGAAAAATATGGTTGATTCCTCGCATCCCTACCAGCTTAGACTTATCCCACGCGCACTGACGCTCGGGCTTATTATTGCTGCACTTAGCGCATGTACGGCCGAAGATACTGGCTCTTCGAGCCTTGCCGCCACCGTCTCATCGGCCAATGTGGTGACATCAAGTGTCGCGACGACGCCCTCAAGTGCAGCCGTTTCTAGCATTGCGTCTTCAAGCTCAGCAGCGATGATGAGCTCATCAACACCCAGCTCAGCCAAGTCAAGCTCAAGTGTTTCAAGTGCAATATCATCAGTGCCAAACACTCTAACGCTCACCGCTATTGAGGCGGAGAATTACGATACGGCATCTCAAGTCCAACCGTTTGAATCCCAAAATGACAACGGGCGAACCATTATGGTTTGGCCCGACCAAGGCGGACAAAATTTAGAAGCATTGGATAACGGCGCAGGGCAACTTTTTTATTCCATAGTTGCAACCGCCTCATCAATGACGCTTTACGCCACCGCAAATCTGCCAGACGCCACCAACGATAGCGTTTTTTACAAATTAGACGGTAAAGATACGGCTTGGGCAACGTTCAACAACGTTAAAACCGCAGGTTATGAAGAAGTAACTCTCGCCACTTGGACTGGGTTAACCGCTGGACAAAGCTACATATTCAAAATTCAAAGACGCGAAGACGGTGCAAAGTTTGACTCTTTCCGAGTTGATGGCGGCTCTTTCGCCTATGGTCAAGCGGCAACCTCTTCAACACCTTCAATCTCTTCAAGTAGCGCAGCAGTATCCTCGGTAAGTTCTGCGAGTAATTCATCGGTTGGCGCATCTAATGGCACCTCGTATAAAAACCGTATTATCAATACAACAGATTTAATTGCTGACCCTGACGACGAGCAATCATTGGTTCGCCAATTAGTAATGTCTGATGCAGTCGATATTGAAGGACTAGTCGTTACAACTAGCTGCTGGCGTAAAACCCAAAATAACGTTGGGTTTGCCAAGTTAGATAATCAGCTTAAAGCCTATGAGCAGTCGTATAACAACTTAAAAGTACATGGAGACTTCCCGACTCCACAATATTTACGATCAATCTCGGTATACGGCCAAAAAGGCTACGGCATGGGTGACGTAGGCCAAGGCAAAGACAGTGAAGGCTCCAATATGATCATTAAAGCCGTAGATAAAGACGACCCGCGCCCCGTTTGGGTTGCTTGCTGGGGCGGCTGTAACACAGCGGCACAAGCGGCTTGGAATGTGAAAAATTCGCGCTCACCAGCCGAAGTCGATAAGTTTATTAGCAAGCTACATGTTATTGACATTCTAGGGCAGGATGAGGCAGGTAACTGGCTCGCTCAAACCTTTCCTAACTTGCTCTATATTCGCGCTACCAGCGTTTACAGCTGGCAGCAAGCCAAAAATGGCGCTTACTACAAAAGCATCCAAGCTCTTGGGCCTCTAGGGAAGTTATTCCCCGATACCAAATTTGCACCTGAAGGCGATACCCCTGCATTTATGCATGTAATGCAACCCGGCTTAAACGACCCCTCTAAAATCACTCAAGGGGGCTGGGGTGGCCGCTTCAATGCGACCAAATCGGCAAATATTAAGGGTATGAGCTGCATGAACAGCGGCGCTTACAATACGCATTACATGTTCGGCAACGCCGGCGATGAAATCAAAAGATGGAATGGTGGATACGATAACGACTTCTTAGCGCGTATGCAGTGGAGTACAACCAGCAATTATAAAGCGGTGAATCACCACCCCATTATTGTGCTTAACGGCCAAGAAAGAATGTCCGTGATGTATATGGATGTGCAAGCAGGTGAAGCTGTTGTTTTAAACGCATCAGCCTCAAAAGATCCTGATGGCAACAACTTAAATTACGCTTGGGAATTTTACAAAGCGCCGAGCAGCTACACAGGCACGGTTCCTGTTAGTGGAGGAACATCATCATTAGCGACTGTTCAGGTACCCTCTGATGCGAAAGGTAAAAGCATTCACATGATCTTAACGCTAAAAGATAGTGGCTCGCCGAGTTTAACCGCTTATCGTCGTGTAGTGTTGAATGTGAAGTAAAAGCAAATTAGGGGCAATCAAATGTCGGCACAAGCCCCTGACTTGTTTAGAAAAAGTTAAAAAATAGGGCAACCCCCATAAGGTTGCCCTAGTTTTTAACACCAGCGATACGCATCAGGGGCTTACGCATTTTCCACTCAACTGCGCCCTCCAGGATAAATAATCCCTTCTTAGATCCTTGCTTCCACAGCAGGGATTTTTTTAACTGAAAATAATAATAAAAATAGACGACAGTCGTAATCACCACTTAATCTTATATCTTCCGTAAATGCCGTTATACGAGCATTTTTTGTAATAAACCTTAGTTCCATATAGGCGCTTACCAAAAAATAGGGTTTAAAGATCTGCAAGGATTCGGCGGATGCATAACGGCTTCGTAAAAACTTCTAATAACTAACGCCGAGAAACTTATTTATGAATATGACGACTGCTCGCTGCTTGCTAGTAAGTTTTATACTCAGCTTATCCTTTGAGGTTTTTGCTGAATATCCTAATCAGAGTTTCCCTGATTCTTTACTGAATAAGGCTACTCATTCTTTTTTATCTACTAAAAAAACGGTATTAATCAATACATTATGGTTTTTTATTTTTGAAGAAATACCCTTTATTTTACGGGGTAAATATCAATTTCAAATTAAACGCAATGTATTCCTGTCAGCCAACCAAGTAGTAAAAGGCAAAGCGGGAACCGGTTTTCAAAATCAGCCCCATGGGCATGGCGGTTACATCGCCGTAGCGGGTAATGGCACGCATATGTTTGTCGATGCGCAGGACCCTTACAGCCCTAAGGTCTTGCAGATAGTGCAAAGCCCCTACCGTACCGGTGTTATCACCAATCAATATAATCAGGAGCAAGAGGGTCACACTTTATCGTTTGCTAAGTACCCCGATGGCAAAGAATATATGGTCACTGTCGGTGGTCGAGGTTTTGATATTTGGGATGTGACAAATATTGCCGCCGGTGTAAAACACGTAAAATCTCAGGATATCCCCGGTATTAAATATGGTGATGTCGATGGTGCTATTTGGGGGTTGGCGTGGCAAGGCAAGTATATTTATGTCGGCGCTACAAATAACGGCATTTATGTTGTTGATGCTTCAGATATTAGTAATTTAAAAGATGCCGTAAGCCCTTCAAGCCCTACTCAATTCGAGGCCATTCCAACACGCAATTGGAAAAATATTAAAGTTGGGCCCTTGTTCCCAATTGGTAACCTACTGGCTTTTGGTGCACCTAAAGATGCGAATGGCGTTGTCACCCTCGACATTAGTAATCCTGCTGCCCCCATCACACTTGACACTCACAATTGTGCAACCAGTAAAACCTACATTACCTGGTTTTATGGCCGCTGGATGTTTTGCGAAGAAAAAGTGGCCATTTATGATGTGACGACCGACCCCAAGAACATTAAGCACATCGTGACCGCCAATGGTCCAGCGAGTGAGTACATGAGTTTTGGTGATGACTTCTTATTTTTAGGTGCGCCACGCCCTAATCCCGGTATTTATAAATATGATTTGAGTGATATCACTAAGCCAAGGCGTGTCAGTAAAATTGTCAATCAGCACACTAAAGACCCAAAAGAAGATGACCAGTTTTCTGCAGCCGATTGGCAACGTATTGTTTATCTCCGATGACGAGCATGACAGGGGTGGCTTTATGGCTGTGCATGACAAAAATAAAGATACTAAGCCGCCACGCGTGATGTATGCCAACCCTGAAAATGGTTCAAGCAATCACTCGACACTGTCGCGACTTGGTGTTTCTTTTAGTGACCAAATTGATCTGAGATCAGTCAATACAACCACTTTTTCTTTGCGTGAAATGCCTTCGGGCACAGTGATAAACGGTTATTTCGGTATCAACCATACCATTGTGCATTTTGCCCCTATCGGCACCCTAAAACCCAACACGAATTACGAACTACATTTACCAGCAGGAGGCATTACCGATTTAGTCGGCAACGGCCTCGATAAAGCCTACGTATTTAAATTTAGCACGGGTACCGCAGGTTCAACGGGCTCCGGCGGCCAGGTTATTGTTGATGGCAGCGGTAACAACAGCAGTGTGGGTACCAGTAGTGGTGGCAGCACTAGTAGTAGCGGCAATGTTGGCAACCCTGGTTCACCTTGGATGGCCGAAGCCGAAAAAATGACTTTTACCGGTGGCGTTACAGCATCCACTGAAAATACCGGCTATAGCGGCAGTGGTTATGCCGATTTCCCTGCTAGTGGCGGCGAGTTAAAAGGTACGTTAAGTCAGGTAATGCTTGGTCAAAATCAAATCTCCATTGTTTATGCCAAACGGCGGTACCGGCGCTCGAACGCTCAATGTTAAGGTTGGCAGCGTAAACTTAGGCTTGATCTCATTCCCTGCTACATCCGCTTGGAATCAATGGCGCACAGTGACGCTGCCCGTGACGATAAGTAATGCTTCCGTTGAAGTTATTTTGACGGGTAACGGCACATCAGGACCCAATATCGATAGCGTTGGACTTAAAGGCTCAAAACAACCAGATCCAATGCCTGTGGCAACTGAGCCCCCGACCTGCCGTATTTTAGAGTTAGCCGCCTCCGAAACTAATGAGCAGACAACTTTTATGGCGCAAACTCAGGCCAACGCCACTTACACTTGGACCGTCGGAGAAACGAAATACCCTAATGCCACGGCGTCACACAATCACATTTTTACGGCACCTGGTCGTTACCCGATTTCTTTAGCGGTCGCCAACAGTGCTGGTTCCAAGCAGTGTTCGATTATCCATATTGTTCATCACCCATTAACGGCCAATCGCCCTACGTCATCTTCGCAGCTTTGGATTGATGAGCAGCGCGAGCGTGTATGGACGGTCAACCCCGATAACAACACGGTATCGGCCTTAGATCAAAAGACACTCACAAAAGTATTTGAGATGCCAGTGGGTGCTGATCCGCGCGGCTTAGCAT
Source organism: Marinagarivorans sp. (assembly GCA_034519605.1). Classification (GTDB taxonomy): domain Bacteria; phylum Pseudomonadota; class Gammaproteobacteria; order Pseudomonadales; family Cellvibrionaceae; genus Marinagarivorans. The sequence continues at coordinate 48,836 of JAXHOG010000045.1, read as the reverse complement.
TGGCGGGGGATAATAATATTTGGGTAGTTAACCACGATGATGCGTCTATTAGTGTTCTTAATGCAGTGTCTGGTCAGCTAGTGCGTACTATTGCTTTACAGTATGCATCGCAACCCATTGCCATCACGTTTTCACCAGATCGTAAAAAGGCGTTTGTGAGTTTACAGGCGCTTGGTCAAGTTATTGCTCTTGATGGCACCACAGGTACAGAGCTGGGTCGTATTACGTTACCGCGCGACGCCGATGGCACGGTGCCTAAGCCGCACGCTATTGCCGTATCGGGTGATGGTGGGAACATCCTCGTGACACGCTTTATTTCAAACGATACCGCGGGCCATCTTTACGATATAAATGCAGCGACACTAACCTTGGTGCGCACCATCGAGTTGGCGATTGATTTGGGTCTCGGGAGTGTCGGGGTTGACGACCCCGATGACACGTTCCATTCGCGCGGCTTACCCAACTACATGACTGGCGTGACTATTTCGCCCGATGGTAGCAAAGCATGGATTACCGCCAAGAAAGATAATATCCAGCGCGGCTTGTTCAGTGATGGCCGTGTTCCATCCTTTGATTCAACTGTGCGTCCATTATTGGCGCCTGTTGATTTGTTAACAGGCACCGATATTTTGGGTTCGCGTATCGATTTTAACGATTCAGATTCCCCGTCTGCGAGTGTATTCAGCCCCCTTGGGGATTTAATCTTTACGTCCTTGCAGGGCAACAATCAAATCCATGTTTTTGACTGGGTTTCGGGTGAGTCGGTAGCTGTTCTAGAAACTGGCGATGCGCCACAGGCTTTGGCTTTAGATAACCAAGGTCGCCTCTATGCACACAACTTCCTTGCACGCAGTATTTCGGTATTCGATGCTTCTGAGTTGATTGCAGGAACGGGCAATCTCGTACCCGAATTAGGCATTATCTCTATGGTCGCAAATGAAAAACTACCGGCTAAAGTGCTCCAAGGTAAGAAGATTTTTTACAATTCTAGAAGCCGTAAAATGAACCAACATCACTACATCAGCTGCGCCACCTGCCACTTAGATGGGGGTGAAGATGGTCGAACATTAGATTTTGCCAATCGTGGTGAAGGTATGCGTAACACCATTACCTTGCGAGGCCGCAAAGGTACCGGTCATGGCCCCGTACACTGGACCGGTAACTTTGATGAAATCCAAGACTTTGAGCATGATATGCGTGGTCCTTTTGGTGGCACCGGCTTTATTGAACAAGCCGCTTATGATCGTGGAACTGTGGCAACGCCATTAGGTGATCCCAAAACAGGATTGAGTGACGAGCTCGATGCAATGGCAGCTTATGTCGAGTCCTTAGCGCGAGTAGAAGATAGCCCTTACCGTAAAGCCGATGGTGGTTTATCGGTTGCGGCGCAAGCAGGTAAAGCCATTTTTGAAAGGCTCGATTGCAGAACTTGCCACGCAGGTCCCGAGTACACTGATAGCGCTATTAATGTTCATCATCATGTAGGTACAACCACCATGTTATCGGGTAATCGTTTAGGCGAGGCACTACCGGGCTTCGATACACCTACGATTAAAGGTGTGTGGAATACACCACCCTACTTCCACGATGGCTCGGCAAAAAATCTCCATCAAACGCTGGAAGTTAAAGGCCATGGTAATGCGCAAAACTTAAGCGCCACCGAAAAGGATCAGCTAGTGCGTTACATGCTTGAGCTAGATGATACCCCTCAGGAGCCCATTAAACCCGTAGAAGAGCCCCCCATTATTAAGATGGGGCGCATTGATCTGTTTGGTTTGCTTTTGTTGTTATGTATAGGTCTTGGCCGTGCGGCAATTATTGCGCGCTCGGCTCGGGCGAAAACCTAAGCCATTAATGCGTTAAATATTAATAGGTGTTATCTCGCACCTCACTAAACACCTCGCTATGCGAGGTGTTTTTATTTGTGGTATTGGCTTTTAGGTCCAACTCCGATTTTCGGTTTAAGGCGCTGAAAACAGGCTCAAATATCCTTGAGCTGAGAATCATCCCGTTAGCTTGTGTTATTCGATTGTAACTATTCAGCACCGAGCCAAAATGCAGTCGCGCGGTTATTTTCTGGGCCACTAGGTCTACAGGGATGTAGATCATTAAGATAATGCAGGAGAATTATCGACAAGCAATCTCGGCTTTGCGCTGCCCGACTTTTTGCTCCTGCAAAGTCTAAATCTTGCATATCCCTATGCAAGGGAAAAGCTCTACCCCCACGCATCCATGCTGGGGCCGGCGCTTAAATGCCCCGAAAGCAACCACCCAACTGCATTTTCTGTGTGATATTGACGGAATGCTGAATGGTTACCACATCAAAATAAAAAGCAAAAAAAAACGGCGCTTTGCAGCGCCGTTTTTTAAAGGTTGGACACTGTAGGGCTAAGCCTTACATCATACCGCCCATGCCACCCATTCCGCCCATGCCACCAGCGTCACCGCCAGCAGGTTTGTCTTCAGGTGAATCAGCGATCATGGCTTCGGTGGTAATCATCAAACCAGCAATAGACGCTGCGGCTTGCAGCGCAGTACGGGTTACTTTAGCGGGGTCAAGAATACCCATTTCGATCATGTCGCCGTATACGCCCGTTGCGGCGTTGTAACCAAAAGTAGCCACGGTTTGTGCTTTAACTTTGTCACAAACAACAGAACCTTCTTCGCCCGCGTTAGCCACGATTTGACGAAGCGGTGCTTCCATCGCACGGCGCGCAATAGCGATACCCGCGTTTTGATCTTCGTTGTCGCCTTTAAGATTTTCCAAGGCCGCAACAGCGCGCAACAAGGCCGTACCACCGCCAGGTACAACACCTTCCTCAACGGCAGCGCGAGTTGCATGCAATGCATCTTCTACGCGTGCTTTTTTCTCTTTCATTTCCATTTCGGTGGCGGCGCCCACTTTAATTACAGCCACACCGCCAGCCAACTTGGCAACGCGCTCTTGCAGTTTTTCGCGGTCGTAATCAGAAGAAGTGTCTTCGATTTGCGTGCGAATTTGTGCAACACGCGCTTTGATCGCATCGGTATCGCCAGCGCCATCAACGATGGTGGTGTTTTCTTTAGACATGGTGATGCGTTTAGCTTGACCAAGGTGCTCTAAAGTAGCGGTTTCTAAATCTAAACCGACTTCTTCGCTGATCACAGTAGCTCCAGTCAAAGTAGCAATGTCTTGTAACATGGCTTTACGACGGTCACCAAAACCTGGCGCTTTACAAGCCGCACACTTTAACAATGCCGCGCATGTTGTTTACAACCAACGTCGCTAAGGCTTCGCCTTCTACGTCTTCGGCAACAATCACTAAAGGCTTGCCAGACTTAGCCACCGCTTCTAACACAGGCAGTAATTCGCGGATGTTAGAGATTTTTTTATCAACCAATAACATGTAGGGCGAATCGTGTTCGACGCTCATGCTGTCTTGGTTGTTGATGAAGTAAGGCGACAAGTAACCACGGTCAAACTGCATACCTTCAACGAGGTCGAGTTCGTTCTCAAGGCCGCTACCCTCTTCAACAGTGATAACGCCTTCTTTGCCTACTTTTTCCATGGCTTCGGCGATGATGGCACCAACGGCCTCGTCGCTGTTTGCCGAAATGGTGCCCACTTGTGCGATTGACTTGGTGTCTTCGCAAGGCTTAGAAATAGATTTGATATGCGCAACAGCAGCAACAACGGCTTTATCAATACCGCGTTTTAAATCCATAGGATTCATGCCTGCCGCAACAGATTTTAAGCCTTCGGTCACAATCGCTTGCGCCAATACGGTTGCAGTGGTGGTGCCGTCACCGGCTTCGTCAGAAGCTTGTGATGCCACTTCTTTTACCATTTGTGCGCCCATGTTTTCGAACTTGTCTTTCAGCTCGATTTCTTTGGCCACAGAAACACCGTCTTTGGTCACGGTGGGTGCACCAAATGATTTTTCGATCACAACGTTACGGCCTTTGGGGCCTAAGGTTGCTTTTACGGCGTCGGCGAGGATGTTCACGCCTTTCAACATTTTTTGACGAGCGTTGTCACCAAATTTTACGTCTTTAGCTGCCATGATATTTTTTCCTATTCTTGTTCGAAATGAGTGTGATAAGGGTTAATTAAGCTTCAATAACCGCTTTAATGTCGGTTTCGCTGATGATGATCAGCTCTTCGCCATTAATTTCAATGGTGTCGTTACCGGCATATTTACCAAAAACAATTTTGTCTCCCACTTTTACATCTAAAGGACGTGATTCGCCATTATCTAAAATGCGGCCAGTCCCGATGGCAACGACTTCACCTTGGTTGGGTTTTTCTTTGGCTGAACCGGGAAGCACAATACCACCGGCGCTCATTTGCTCTTCTTCATTACGGCGCACTACAACACGGTCGTGTAACGGACGAATTTTCATCTGTGTATCTCCAAAAGTACAAAAAAAGAGGTTGCTGGCTTACTAACTAACTCTGGGTTACTAACTAACTCTGGGTTACTAACTAAAGTAGGCGTTAGCCAGCGATTGAAGTCCCACTTGCGTGGGGTGTGCGAGGCAGTTACACCCGCGTTTTACTGTGCACGCAATAGTGGGAGCGCTTTTTGCTATTTCAACACCCCACATTATTATTTTTTGAGATCATCGATGGTGTCAGTCGCTTTTGGAGTGTAGTGCTCAAAAATAATGGCTTTGCGCACCGCATCTTTATTATTGGCCGAATCATCCATCGACTGGAATTCGCCCTCAATAACGTTATCGTCGTTGCTGGCCCTAAAACCATTGCTATTAGGCATGCCCTCTTTAAAACCACGCATCGTCATGCTTCTGAATATTGAGTTCGAAAACCACAAAACCAAACCCGAGCGCAACCACGGCACTAAACACACTAGCCCCATTAAATCGGTAATAAGGCCGGGGTGAATCAGCAGCAAACCCGCCAAACCCGAGAACAATCCAGAGGTAACTTCGGTGATCGGTAACTCACCACGCGCCGTTTTTTGCTGCGCTTCTTGCAGTGCATTTAAACCTTGGTTGCGAATAAGTAGGCATCCCAGCAACGCCGAGCCCACCACCCAAAGTAGGGTATTCAAAAAACCCATAAAATGGCCCATCAGCGCCAAATCCAGCACTGGCACTAACACCAAAAAAACAACTAAAAACCGCATAGCACCCTCACATTAATTGGCAAATTTCTGGCCCCACTACAAAAAATTAAGGCCCCCGCAGGAGCCTTAACAAGCATCAAACATTCGCTAAGCCACATTCAATCAGTGAATGTGAATAAGATTGTGCAGCAAATTACCACGCGTAACTCACACCAAAGCGCAGGCGCGTATCGGTTTTTTCCAAGCTCGCCAAGGCCGGCAAATTATCGTAAAGATATTCCGCAACCACCTCGGCCGAAATACCAAAGCCCAAGGGCGCGCCCAAGCCTAATTCAGCATTGGCATTCCAATCTTTGCTTTCGTCAAACGATTGCGACAGCTGCATGCGATAGCGCAAGGTGATGTCGTTATTAAAATTAATGCGGTAATCGCTCGCGATCTGGCCCGAGGCAAAGTCGCGCTTAGCGTCAACGCCATCAGCAATATCGTCCTCAGTTAACGCGTAGTTTTCTTTAGTTTGCAACACACTGGCTTCCAATTTTAACGCTGTGCGCGGTGTTTCCCACCACTGAAAACCCGAACCGAGCGCGCCGATATAACGCGAATCAATGCTGGTCGCATCGTCTTTTTCGGCCGAAAGCTTGCTCAACAAATACCAACGCACTGCAAAAAACCAATCCAGTCCATAATCCGCGCGGTAATATTCCACCACCGGTGCGGGCGCCACTGCAATGCCCTCCTCCAGATCACCGTCTTTATTTTCAACAAATTTACCCGAGTATTTAGCATCAACGCCGTGTCGAAAATCGCCATTACGTAAATCAATTTCCAGTGCCGCCGACCAATCACGCGACTCAACGTTACCCGAGGTTTGGGTACCTGCAAGCGTAAAACGACCATTATAAATATGAGTGTCTGCTGCGTGAGTTTCAAAAGGCAATAATTCTTCGAAGGTCAAAAAAGGCAATGTAATCGCCTTATCGTTACAGGTCAGCGCAACATCGGCGCCCTTTAAACCCTGCCAATAACAGGCTTGTGACTGGCCATTAATTTTTAAGGCTTTATCGATTTTAACGTCGGCAATATCGCTTTTTAGAATTTTAAGCTCGCCCGCTGTAGAGCTATTCCAAATCACTTTTTTACCATTAATGGCTTTAAATTCACCGGTAATTTGATCGCCATTTTTGAGTGTCATCTGGCCAGCGCTAGCCGCCGAGCCGCACAAGATTAAAGTGATAGCCAATAGATTCTTCATATTTTTTCTCCTCGACAACTAAAAAACTGCCGCATAATACCGCAAAATCTTTAACAATAAAGCCACAACCCAGCGCACTCGCCATATCACAAATTCACCAAAGGCCGCTCTTTATGTTGCTCAAGCACTTAGCGATTTATCGCGATCGTCGCATCGCCAGTATTTTTGCGCTCGGCATTATTAGTGGTTTACCTTGGGTAATGATTGGCTCGGCTTTAACGCTTTGGCTGCAAGAATCCGGTATTAGCCGCAGCGCCATTGGTTTTGCGGGCTTAATTTTTACCGCCTACACCTTTAATTTTTTATGGGCGCCCTTGGTAGATCGTTTTGCCCCAAAACTTTGGAAAAACGCTGGTAAAAAACAAGCGTGGATTATTGTTTGCCAAATTATTATTGCGCTGTGCTGTATTGCGATGAGTTTTTTTTCGCCCAGCCATTCGGCCAAAACCTTAATTTTAATCGGCCTTATTTTAGCCTTTGCCTCGGCCACCCAAGACATCGCAATTGATGCCTATCGCATTCAATGCTTTAACAAAAACGAAAGCGATTCTATTTCAGCCGCCGCCGCTGCCACCACCAGCGGTTGGTGGACAGGTTATGCAGCCATTGGCTTTATTCCACTGGCGCTATCGGATATGGGTTGGAGCTGGCCCGTAATTTATCAATTATTAAGTGTGATCACCCTAGGTTGTGTGGCGTTCGCCATCGTTATTCCCACCACTCATAGCGCATCAGCATTATCCAATACTCAGTCGCCTCAAGTTAACGCGTCGGTGATTATTTGCCAAAATAACATTCAAAAATACGCATTAATCGGCCTCATGTTATTGCCGTGGTTAATTGCATTATGGGCCATAATCGGTGTTGGATTACCGCCAACCATCACGCAATCAAGCCTACTAATTCCCATTGTTATCACTGTAGAAATCGCACTTTTTGGACTGTTATTACGCCAATTAAATAATGTTCCGGTGCACACAGAATCAACTTCAGCCCTTCTTTTATCCACATCCGATAAGTTAATTAACAGCGTTTACGTCACCCTTATTTTGCCACTGCGCACGTTTATTGCGCGCAATGGCATGACGCTGGCTTTAGCACTATTAAGTTTTATCTTTTTGTTTAAAATTGGCGAGGCGTTTTTAGGCCGCATGTCGATAGTTTTTTATAAAGAGATTGGTTTTAGCACCCTACAAATCGCCAGTTATTCAAAAACATTAACCTGGCTTGTGACGGTTGCCTGCGCTATTCCGTGTGGTCTCTTAAATGCCAAAATGGGCTTATTTAAAGGCTTGGTCATTAGCGGATTGTGCATGGCGGCGAGCAATTTATTATTTTGCGCACTCGCCATTATCGGGCCCGCCGAATGGCTTTATGTCATTACCGTCATTATCGATGGTTTTACCACTGCATGGGCCACGGTGGCCTTTGTGGCATTTATTTCGCACCTTTGTGATCATCAATTTTCGGCCACACAATATGCGTTATTAGCCTCGCTCGGCAATTTAGGGCGTACATTATTGGCGAGCAACAGTGGCTTATTGGTCGATTTTTTAAACGGTAATTGGGCCCTATTTTTTGCCATTACCGCCGTCATGATTATGCCAAGTCTTATTTTACTGTGGAGCCTTCGGCACAAGCTTTTAAGCGTGCGTGCGCAAGATGCTTAATAACTAATGCACGACTGCAACATAGTGTCACATAGTGTCACATAATTCATTGCGCTAACGCGCACTAACTTGGCAGCCCACCCGCGCCGCCTTAGACTCGCCACATCACCCACACATCATTCACAGAGCATTAGTTATGGGCACTTCAGGTTTAATTACACTCGGCATTATGATTGTTTTAGTTGTTTACCTTATTTTTATCTACAACCAATTAGTCAAACTTAAAAATCAATTCGAAAATGGTTTTGCACAAATTGAGGTGCAATTAAAACGCCGTTACGACCTAATCCCCAATCTTGTCGAAACCGCAAAAGCCTATTTAAAACATGAAAGAGAAACATTGGAGGCCGTCGTTAAAGCGCGTAACAATGCCGCCACCGAATTAAGCAACGCCAAAAATAATCCCAGCGATGCCGAAAGTATAAATGCGCTTGCTGGCGCCGAACGCATTCTTGGGCAAGCCATGGGCCGTTTTAATATGGTAATGGAGGCTTACCCCGACTTAAAAGCCAGCGCCAATATGCAGCAATTAACCGAAGAATTATCGTCTACCGAAAACCGCGTAAGTTTTGCGCGCCAAGCGTTTAACGATGCCGTGATGAGCTACAACATTGTGCGCGAAAGCTTTCCGGCTAATATTTTTGCAGGCATGTTTGGCCACAACAAAAAAGCTGCACTGCTTGAATTTGACGACAAAGTGCAAATTCAAGCAGTACCTAAAGTATCATTTTAAATCCGCCCCCTTAAGCTTTTTTGAAAACTAAAAACATGAACTTTTTTGAACACCAAAGCAAAGCTCGTTCGCGCTCTACACTGCTATTGGCGCTATTTATTATTGCTGTGGCTTGCGTAGTATTTTTTACAGCGCTGGCGCTCGCCTTTGTATTTGGGTATTTTTTTGAGGGCACGCTCGGCGCGCAAAAAATATTCACGCTAGATTTTTGGTGCATTGTTTTAACGAGTGATGTGTTTGTGTGGAGTGCCCTAGGCACTTTTTGCTTGGTGGTGCTTGGCAGTGTTTATAAAAACTTACAACTCGGTGGTAATGGCATTAGCGTGGCGCTCTCGCTTAATGCTAAACATGTGCACCCCGAAACCTATAACCTCGATTACAAAAAGCTGTTAAACGTAGTTACCGAAATGGCGTTAGCCTCCGGCCAGCCAGTGCCAAAAGTGTTTGTTTTGCCCGATCACACCATTAATGCTTTTGCTGCAGGCTACAATCGCCATCAAACAGTAGTGGCCGTTACCGAAGGTGCCTTAACGCAATTAAGTCGCGATCAACTACAAGGCGTTATTGCTCACGAATTTAGTCATATTAATTTTGGTGATGTGAAAATTAATATGCGTTTAGTAGCGCTTTTACACGGCATTTTATTAATTGGTGAATTAGGCCGATTTATTGCTTCAATGAATAACCGTGGTAGCCTCGGCAGCAGCAATAAAAACTCCAACGCTAAAATGGCCGGTTTTGGTTTTTTAATTATGGCAATTGGCTATAGCGGTACTTTATTTGGCAATTTAATTAAAGCGGCCGTTAGCCGCCAACGGGAATTTTTAGCCGATGCTAGCGCCGTGCAATTTACCCGCAACCCCGAAAGCATTGCGGGCGCATTAAAAAAAATTAGTGAAGGTCAACAAAACATCAGTATCGAGGCCAGCGATGCCAATCTCTATAATCACTTTTATTTTTCGGCTTTAAAACCTAGCTATTTAAACCGCTGGTTAGCGACCCATCCGTCGTTGGATGAGCGTATTGCGCGCTTAGGTTATGTAGCCGAGCAGCACGCAAAAAAACCGGGCTTGGAGGTTAATAATACCCACAATACAAATACTGATGGCAGCATAAATACCTACGCGAATAAGAACCTCAACAACATGGGTTTTGCGCCACAAAATTCATTTGAGTCTTTGTCTACACCTATGACGGCACAAGCCATTATTGAGAGTGTTGGCCAGCCCACGGCGCAGCATCTCGCCAATGCAAAAAAAGATCTGCAGGATTTACCCGAGGCACTTAAAGCCGCCACTAGCGATGCGCAAAGTGCGCGCGCGTTAATTTATGCGTTAATTATTCATTACACACCCGTGCAATATCACACGGCGCAAATGGATTATTTAAATCACAATGCCCACCCCAACACCTTTAGCACGCTGCAAAAAATTCAGCCGCACACTGCTCACATTAACGCTAATGCGGCGTTTAATTTATTGTTAATGGCAAGCCCCGCACTGCAAGATCAATCGGCACAACAGGCTTTACACTTTAAACAATGCGCAAAATATTTAATCAATGCCGATGCTAAATTCACGTTATTTGAGTGGTGCATTTACCGGCTTGCAATAACACCCGTAAGTAAAAAGTCCTTGCAGCTCAGTAATAAACGCCTAAGTGATTGCCAGCATGCACTGAGCGTTTTGTTGTACTACACGCTGAGCTTAAGCCAGCCTGCGCTGCGCAACAGTTTACTTGCAAAAGCGAGTGCCACTTTAAAATTGACGATTCCCGCCACCACAATCGTATCAATCAAACAATTAGATAGTGCCATTACACAACTACGCGAACTTAAACCCCTCAGTAAACCGCTTTTATTAAAAGCCCTGATTGAATGCATTAATGGCGATGGTGTGGTGAACGATGAAGAACTCACTTTAATTCGTATTACTGCCCTACTACTGGATTGCCCAATTCCAGATATTCACTCAGCGCGTTGATGTTAAATATAGGTATCACTCAGAAGCCGCCGCACCAAAATAAGCACTCGTACATGATAAAAAATGCAAACAGGCACCAAAACCAAGCGATTAATTAACGCTTTACCCCCAATAATTTTTTTGGCAGTCCTAAAACAGACTGCAAACAAAAATACTTTGTGAATCGGCTATAAGACATTGGGAAAATTCGCCAACTGGCGACATACTCCAAAGGCTGAATCGACGCAAAATCGATCCCTTCATTTTTTATAATCGCCCCACCAAGGAGCATCATATGTGTGCAGACACACTGAAAGGGTTTGAGCTTTTAGCTCATTTTAAATTAAACAAAGGTACCGCCTTTAGCCTAAAAGAGCGCGATGCGCTAGGCCTGCGCGGTTTATTGCCGCCCGCCGTATTTGATATGGAAGACCACAAAAAACGTGCGTTAGCGAATTTGCGCCGAAAAGAAAGCGATATTGAACGCTACGTTTTTATGCACTCGCTGTTATGCCGCAATGAAAGTCTTTTTTATCGCTTGGTCATCGATCACATCGAAGAGCTGATGCCAATTATTTATACCCCCACCGTTGGCCAAGCCTGCCGCGAATTTGCGCACATTTTTAGGCAGCCACGCGGGTTTTATATTTCGCCACGAGACAAAGGCCAAATTCGCGCAATGCTCGATAATTGGCCCGAAAAAGACGTGCGTGTGATTGTGATTACCGATGGCGAACGCATTTTGGGCTTGGGGGATTTAGGCACCAACGGCATGGGTATTCCCATTGGCAAACTCGCGCTTTATACCGCCTGCGCAGGCATCGCGCCCGAGCATTGCTTGCCGGTCATGCTGGACGTGGGCACCAATAACCAACCGCTACGCGAAGATCCTTTTTATTTAGGCACGCCAATTCCTCGAATTCGCGGCGAGCTTTACAGTGAATTAGTCGATGAATTTGTTAAGGCTATTCAAGACGCCTACCCCAAAGCACTCATTCAATTTGAAGACTTTTTAACCCCCAACGCCTACACGCTGTTAAGAGCTTATCGCAATAAAGTGCTGTGTTTTAACGATGATATTCAAGGCACCGCCGCCGTTGCTTTGGCAGGGGTTTACGCCAGCTGTAAACAAGCAGGTAAAAACTTTAAAGACTTAACCATTATGTTTTTGGGCGCAGGCTCGGCGGCCACTGGCATTGCCGATCTAGTCAAAGTCGCCTTTATGAATAGCGGTATGAGCGAACAAGAAGCCTTACAACGGCTTTGGTTTATTGATGTGCACGGTTTAGTGGTGCAAGGTCGCAACGACTTAATGGAGCACAACTTGCCCTATGCTCACGTTCATACGCCACTCAACTTTATTGATGCGATTGATGCGCTCAAGCCCGATGTGTTGATTGGCGCCACCGGCAGCCCCGGCACTTTTGACCAACGCATAATTCGCAAAATGTGCGAGCACAATCCCAAGCCCATTATTTTTGCGCTTTCTAATCCCACATCGCAGGCCGAATGCACCGCCGAACAAGCCTACGCATGGAGCGACGGCAAAGTTATTTTTGCCAGCGGCAGCCCCTTTGCGCCCGTTGTTTACGGAGACCGCACCATAACCCCCGGCCAAGGCAATAACGCCTATATATTTCCTGGCATTGGTTTGGGTGCGGTCGCGGTAGAAGCCAAATTAATTAGCGACGAAATGTTTTTAAACGCGGCGCAAACGCTGTCGCATTGTTTAACTGAAGAAGAATTGGCGGGCGGCGCCGTGTACCCAAAGCTCACCCGTATCCGAGAAGTCTCGCTACAAATTGCGGTTGCCGTGGCGCAAACCGCATTTGAACAAGGCCTAGCCAATATCGAGCGGCCACTGGATTTACGCGCCTTTATTGCTGCGCAAATGTACGATCCGAAGTATGAGAATTTTTAGCAGAACAATGCCTAAAAACCTCAGTTGAGGCTTTTAGGATAAATTTTCTGCCTCATAAAACCTAACGACGTCGCTTAGGTGCGCCTGCATTGGGTTTAAAACCATTGGCGCGGCGATTGGGGCTAGGTTTGCGGGCATCGCCAAATTTACCACCGCGCGCACCGGCAATGACTTCGGCAGGCACTAAAGCGCCCTCGCCCGAGCCAATTAAATCGGGACGGCCCATTTTAATAAAGGATTCGCGCAGCATTGGCCAAGTTTTTTCATCATGAAAACGCAACAACGCTTTTTGAAAGCGACGCTGATTTAAATTGCGTGGTGTATGCACTTTGCCGCTTTTGTAATTCACTTTAGCGAGCGGATCTTTTTCGGAATAATACATGGCTGTCGCGAGCGACATAGGTGACGGATAAAAGGTTTGCACTTGGTCGAGACGGTATTTATTTTTCTTCAACCAGAAGGCCAAATTAATCATGTCTTCGTCATCGCAGCCTGGGTGGGCAGCAATAAAGTAAGGAATTAAATATTGTTTTTTTCCGGCTTCTTTTGAGTATTTATCAAATAAATCTTTAAAGGCGTGGAAGGTGCCAATGCCCGGCTTCATCATTTTATTGAGTGGGCCTTCTTCGGTGTGCTCGGGTGCGATTTTTAAATAGCCGCCGACATGATGGGTTACTAATTCTTTAACGTATTCGGGGTCTTCAATGGCCAAGTCGTAACGCAGACCAGAGGCAATGGCCACTTTTTTAACGCCCGGAATAGCGCGCGCTTTGCGATAAAGTGCGGTTGTTTTGCTGTGGTCGGTCACTAAATTTTTACAAATGGTCGGGAATACACAACTTAACCGGCGGCAATTGGCGTGAATTTGTGGATCTTTGCAATTGAGCATGTACATGTTAGCCGTAGGGCCGCCAAGATCCGAAATGGTGCCGGTAAAACCGGGAGTTTTATCGCGAATTTCTTCGATTTCTCGCAGGATGGATTCCTCCGAGCGGCTTTGAATAACCCGACCTTCATGTTCGGTAATGGAACAAAACGAGCACCCCCCAAAACAACCGCGCATGATATTCACCGAGGTTTTAATCATCTCGTAGGCCGGAATAGTTGCATTGCCATAAGACGGATGCGGCACGCGCGCAAAAGGCAGTGCAAAAACGCTGTCCATTTCGTTAGTTTCGAGTGGGATCGGTGGCGGATTTACCCAGACCTCGCGGTTGCCGTGTTTTTGCACCAGGGTGCGGGCATTTTGTGGATTGGACTCTAGATGTAAAACGCGTGAAGCATGGGAATACAAAACGCGGTCGCTGCGCACTTTTTCGAATGACGGCAAACGAATGGCCGTGGTCGCAGGGTCGAGATCATGCTGGCGGTGAATGGGCATAGGAATAATGCGCACCACTTCTTCCTTTCCCTTTGATTCAGTATCAATCGAGGCAGCAACAATCCGGTCGGTAGCAATCACGTCAATGCCGTTCGCCCCACTGGGCGTTTCGCCGCCGCTGTTGGCATTGGTTTTACATTCGGTCGTGCCCGCGCCGCCTTCCATAACATAGGGGTTAGGGATTTCGTCGATATTTTTGGCCCAGTCCACGCGTGATGAATCAATCACTGTCCAACCATCGGGAATAGACTTCCTCAATACCGTGGTGCCACGAACATCATTAATATCTTCAATTTTTTTGCCCGCCGCTAAATCGACAGCCACTTGAATAATCGCGCGTTCGGCATTGCCGTATAAAAGAATATCGGCACCGGAATCGACTAAAACTGAGCGCCGCACTTGATCGCTCCAGTAGTCGTATTGGGCGATGCGCCTTAGGCTCGCCTCAATGCCGCCAATCACAATGGGTACGTCTTTATAAGCTTCTCGACAACGTTGGGCATACACAGTAACGGCGCGATCGGGACGTTTGCCGCCTTCATTATTGGGCGTGTAGGCATCGTCGTTGCGCAGTTTTAAGTCGGCGGTGTAGCGATTAATCATCGAGTCCATGTTGCCCGCGCTCACACCAAAAAATAAATTGGGCTTGCCCAGCACTCTAAAGGCTTCACAACTTTGCCAATTGGGTTGGGCGATCATCCCCACCCTAAAGCCTTGAAACTCCAGCAAGCGCCCAATAATCGCGCCACCAAAACTGGGGTGATCCACGTAGGCATCGCCATTCACAATAATAATGTCGCAACTGTCCCAGCCGAGGTCGTCCATTTCTTGGCGTGACATGGGTAAAAACGGCGCCGAGCCATAACATTCGGCCCAGTATTTAGGATAAGAACACAGGTGCTGAGCTGTGTGGATAGGCGTAAGGGTATGGGCTTTGTGGCTAGACATGGGCAATAACTACTTTGATAACGCAGGTTAAAAACAGGCGCGCAGTCTAACAGAATCGGGGATTTAGGTTTTATGGCATCTATTGAATTGCTTCTGCATTGCTTCGCTGGCCGTTTTTACCTTCTATTTTCACAGCGTGTAAACATGTCATAAAAGAGCCATGAAACTGGCATTTATTTGCAACACTCAAGGCCTAGTCTGAGTTGTAGTAGCAATTGTTAAATAGATGGGGTGGCCCAAAAAGCGACCTCGACCGAAAAGTAAAAAGGAGCACCTAATGCGCTTATTGCAAAACATTCATAACGTTGATGTGCAAACCTTTACTTGGTGCTTGCGCCGTAAACATCGCAACGCCGTTATTTGGGTGAGTAAGGGTGTCTCTTACACGGCCAATGGGCCGTTTTATGCGCTAGCCAGCGCACTTTTTATGATCAGCGAGCACTGGGATTTAGTAAAACTTTTGGCTATAGGTTTTTTTATCGAGCGCTGTTTATATTTTATCTTTAAAAATAGTTTTAAACGCAACCGACCTCCCGCCGCGATTCCGGGTTTTAGCAGTGTTGTTGAACCTTCCGATAAATTCAGTTTTCCCTCGGGCCATACTTCGGCGGCATTTTTAGTGGCTGTCGCGGTGAGCTGGGCTTTTCCAATAATGGCGTGGGTTTTATTCCCTTGGGCAATCTGTGTGGGTATTGCACGCGTAATGCTGGGTGTCCACTTCCCTACCGATACCTTAGCGGGCGCTACATTGGGTAGCAGCCTGTGCTTGGTGTTAATTATGAATTTGTAACTCTTCAGCAGTTTGCCCAAACGCCGTTGCGCCGCCAACACGCTCACCATCCGGTAAATCGTCAAAAAAATAAGGACAACAAATAATAATGAAAATTCTTTACGGTGTACAAGCTACCGGCAATGGCCACATTACTCGCGCCCGCGCACTAGCCAAGCATTTTAGTGCACACAAAATTGAGGTCGATTATTTATTTTCGGGGCGCGTTAAAAAAGATTTTTTTGATATGGAGGCGTTTGGCGACTGGCGTTGTTGCCGTGGTTTATCATTTGTTCACGAGTCGGGGAAATTAAATATTCACAAAACTTTGGCGAGTAATAGCATTAAAGAATTGTTGCGCGATATTAAATCGCTCGACTTAAATAATTATGATTTAGTGCTTACAGACTTCGAACCCATTACCGCGTGGGCCGCTAAAAAACAGAAAAAAACCTGTATTGGTGTGGGGCATCAATATGCCTTTAATAAAAAAGTGCCAACCCGTGGCGACAATTTTATCGCGCGCTCGATCATGCGTTATTTTGCGCCCGCCGATATTCATTTAGGCCTGCACTGGCATCACTTTGGCAACACCATTTTGCCGCCAATTGCCGAAGTACATGAGCATGGCGGCGCGGTCGATCAGAATAAAATAGTGGTGTATTTAGGGTTTGAGTCGCATGACGAGATTGTGCAATTGTTAGAACCTTTCAAAAAACACCTTTTTGTGGTGTATGGCCCCTACGCCAATTACGAAAGTTTTGACAATATTCAATTTAAACCACTCTCGCGGCAGGGTTTTCAAAACGATTTAGCGACGGCTGGAGGGGTAATTTGCAATGCGGGCTTTGAGCTGGCAAGCGAAGCCATTCAATTAGGTAAAAAAATATTAGTTAAACCCCTGCACGGTCAAATGGAGCAATTATCAAATGCCAAAGCGCTAGAAGATTTACAGCTTGGCATGGCGATGGACACCCTCGATCACAAAGCGGTAAAACAGTGGTTAGGCAACTTTAAAGCCAAACAAGTAATTTACCCCGATGTGGCCGGCGCCATTGTTGAGTGGCTACAAAACCCCGAGCATCTGGTGATTGCGCAAGCTGAAAAACACACGCAGGAATTTGCCAAAAAACTGTGGCAACAAGTTAAAACAGGCGAAATCAATACTATTGCACCCCCAAAAAACACCCTGCCTCAGCCGCCAATAGCCTGGGAGTTTTCATAATGTAGCAACCTGTTATTCAGTGAAGGTTTTTTGTACTCGCTAATAACTCAGGGTTAAATGTTTTGGATCAACGCTGCGCAAGCGATTACTTAAGGGGTGGTTGATTTTTTTAAGCTCGGTAAGAACAAGCTGTGCAACCTCGCGTGCGCCCAACTCATTTAAGTGCGTATTATCGCGCACACCATTGGGGTAATTGGGGTGAGTATTGGCGAGAATATGATTAAATCGCATGGCAGAATCTTTATCGCCCATGCTCTGAAAATACGCGCGGGTAATCTTTTCCATATCAATAAATGTCACTCCCGACTCTTTGGCAACTTCCACGCTTAATGGCGCATAGGGATGAGTTGGCGCTATTACGCCACTCGCGTTAAAAGAGCGGCGCGTAATGGGGCTTAATAAAATAGGTTCGGCCTTGGCCGCACGTACATCATTAATAAAACGCAATAAATTTTGCTTGTATTCAACCGGCGTAGTGTAGCGATCGACCTTTTGTTCGGATTCGTCGTTGTGCCCAAACTGAATAAAGACAAAGTCCCCAGCCGTTAGGGTTTTCATAATCGATTCCCAGCGCGCCTCTTCAATAAAGGTACGTGTGCTACGGCCATTCATGGCGCGGTTGTCGACCGTAATCGTATCGTTAAA
The DNA here is from genome assembly GCA_034519605.1 of Marinagarivorans sp. GTDB lineage: Bacteria > Pseudomonadota > Gammaproteobacteria > Pseudomonadales > Cellvibrionaceae > Marinagarivorans. Next base: position 31,259 of record JAXHOG010000045.1, on the reverse strand, counting down.
AAAGTACGCAAATGGCATGCCCCAGCCGGTTTCTGGGTAATCCTTAAGCTCTTTTACTGACATTGTCGAGTCGCCAGCCATATAAATATGTGTTTGCACAACAGAAGGTTGTGGCGTGATGGAGCACGCACTAAGCGTGAATAACGCCATCAAAGCTAACGCTGTTTTTTTAACGCGAAATAGAGACATATTCAAAATAGAGACCTGTTTTTTTGATTGAATTAACGTAACTATTCAGCACCAAGCCAAATGCAGTCGCGCGGTTATTTCTGGGCCGCTAGGTCTACATAGATGTCGATCATAAAGATAATGCAGGAGCAATACCGACAGGCCATCTCGGCTTTGCAGGAGCGCTCATAGATCTTAGCGACGCCCGCCACGGAATGAGCCGCTAGAGCGACCACTCGGACGGCCACCGGTGCGACCGCCACGGTTAAAGCCTTGTGATGATGGGCGACGACGCTCTTGTACAGGTAATGCGGTTAAAGGTTCGGGCAATGCCGCCAATAACTCTTCGGGCGGAACCATGCTTTGAATTTTGCGGCCCAATAAAGCCTCTACGGCGGGCAAACGAAAGGCATCGTCTTCGCACACAAAACTTACCGAGGTGCCCAAATTACCGGCGCGGCCCGTGCGGCCAATGCGGTGAATGTAATCTTCGGGCTCTTCGGGCAGGGTGTAGTTGATCACGTGGGTAACGTCATCAATATGAATACCGCGCCCGGCCACATCGGTCGCCACCAATACGGTGAGCTCGCCTTTTTTAAAGGCATCAAGCGTTTTAACGCGTTTATTCTGGTCGATTTCGCCACTCAATAGCCCGACTTTAACGCCATAAGCTTTAAGCGAATCGCAGAGATGACGGCACTCGTCACGGCGATTGGCAAATATCATGGTGGATTCCAGCGCAACCGTATTGAGCATGTTGTAAATGAGGGTGAGTTTTTGATCGCTACCGACCATATACACATGTTGATCAATGGTGTCGGTGGCCACCGATTGGTTAACCACTTCGACCGTTTTAGGCTCAAACATCCACTGCTCGGACAACCGAATAACCTCATCGGTAAAAGTGGCCGAAAACATTAAGGTTTGGCGATGACTATTGCGCGGCGTGTGGCGAACAATTTGGCGGATTTGTGGAATAAAACCCATGTCTAACATGCGGTCGGCTTCGTCAATCACCAGTAATTCGATAGTGTCCAAAAAGACATCTTGGCGCTCGCGGAAGTCCAGTAAACGGCCGGGTGTGGCGACTAAAATGTCGACAAACTCGTTATTTAAGCGGTCGCGTTGTTTTTGGTAATCCATACCGCCGACTAAGGCGTGCACGGTTAAGTTGGTGTGTTTGGTGAGTGCTCTGGCATCTTCGGCAATTTGAATCACGAGCTCGCGGGTGGGCGCCACAATTAACGCGCGCGCTTCACCGGCATAGCGCGTTTCTTGAAGAGGGTTGCGGAGCAAATCGTTGATTACGCACACTAAAAAAGCGGCGGTTTTACCTGTGCCGGTTTGGGCTTTGCCCAAGACATCGTGCCCGGCAAGACTAAAAGGCAGTGATTGCGCTTGGATGGGCGAGCAGTATTGAAAACCTAAATCGGCAATAGCGCGCTGCAATTCGGGCGCCAAATCAAAATCAATAAAGGGAGTTTTGCCCTCAACGGGCGCAATATCGGTGGTGGTAGCTGTGCTCAAAAGGTTAACCCTTAGAAAAACGAAAAGTGCGCGACTATAGCATAATTAATGTTTTATCGGCGCAAGCTACGTCTTGTATCGCGGTTAAATCAGCGACTAGCGCGCTTTATACTTAGACTTTAATCGACAAAAAAAGAGGCGCTACCGATTAGGGTGCGCCTCTTTTAGGATCGCATTAGCATGCCGTTAAATGGGTAATCAACGACAGCGGTTTCATCAACCTACTAACTAACTTGCCAATCCGAAGTTTCGGACATTATCGATAATGACAATGATCCCGGGCTGGAATAAATGCCGCCTGCCAAGCTCATCTCACTCACAATCAGCTGAATTTTTGCCTCTTTGGCTACCGCCTCTAAAAGTTCAAATGCAGGGATTTTTTTAAGGTTAATTAAAGGTCCCGCATAGTTGAGTACCATAATCGGCGATAACAAACCTTTAGCAATTAAGGCCTCCGCATGGCGAAACAATTGATCACAGGCTTTATCAAACCCTAATATTTTTGCGACGCATTCGCTGGCATCATTGGCATTACACAAAATGGGATGAATACCGATGGTATTGGCGATTAAGGCTTGCGCCCAACCCACCGAGCGTTCGCCTCGACTTTTAGAGCGCTCTAGCGCAATCAACGGCGATTTAGGCAGTACATAAGTCAAAATCTTTGCCGACAAGACATCCATTTGACGGCGGACGGTATTGGCGTCTTTTTCGGTTAATAATCGCCGTAGGGTTTCGGCGACCATTAAGGCTTGACCCGAAAACACAGTGCGACTGTCCATTACCCTCACGGTGACTTTTTTACTTTCGATACGCGATGCCACCATCGAGACGGCCGTATTGGCGTGATCGTAAGTGTCGCCTTGTTTGCGATTGAGGGTTTGCACAAACACTTGCTCGGCGCCCGCCTCAATGGCTTTTTCAATGGCTTTGGCAAAAGCTTGTGGCGTAGGCGGCAGTGTTGTTACGCGGTGACGACGCGATAACTGACCAGAGGTAAACATTTGCACAGCCGATGCCGCGCTACAGGGATCACTAAAAGACTTACCATCAATATTGATAGTAATGGGAACACGGATGATGTTGTATTTTTCTAACAAGCGATCAGGCAGTGAGCAAACTGAGTCTACGATAATGGCAATTTTATTCATTTTTATATCAACTATGTCCATATGTGTAGGGCAATATAAATAAGTCACTCGCAAGGCGCAAGCGCTCAGTCGGCGTGGACATGCGGGGCTTTAGTGGTGATTAACCTTAGTCTATTACGGGCCAAAAGCGCTTAACAATAACGATTACAGACGCACTTCAATACCGCGCGCCGCCATATAAGCCTTGGCCTCGGGCACGGTAAATTCACCAAAGTGAAAAATACTCGCCGCTAATACGGCATCAGCACCACCTTGTTCGATACCATCGACCAAATGCTGCAAATTACCCACACCACCACTGGCGATGACGGGCACGCTCACCGCATCGCTAATCGCGCGGGTCACACCAAGGTCAAAGCCTTGTTTAACGCCGTCGTTATCCATGCTAGTAAGTAGAATTTCGCCAGCGCCTAACTGCACCATTTTTACCGCCCACTCAACCGCATTAATACCGGTCGGTTTGCGACCACCGTGGGTGAATATTTCCCAGCGGGGTACTTCGCCATCGAGGCTCACTTTTTTGGCATCAATAGCGACAACAATGCACTGCGAGCCAAATTTATCGGCCGCTTCCTGCACAAAATCGGGATTAAACACCGCTGCCGAATTGATACTGACTTTATCGGCTCCGGCATTGAGCATATTGCGAATATCGGCCACGGTGCGAATGCCGCCACCCACGGTGAGCGGGATAAACACTTCGCTGGCGATAGCCTCCACGGTGTGAATCGTGGTATCGCGGGCCTCGTGACTGGCAGTAATATCCAAAAAGGTAATTTCGTCGGCGCCTTGTTGGTTGTAGCGCTTGGCGATCTCGACGGGATCGCCCGCATCGCGGATACCCAAAAACTGCACGCCTTTAACCACGCGGCCTTTATCCACATCCAAACAGGGAATAATGCGTTTTGCTAATGCCATGACTAGTCTGCCTTTTGATCACACTTTTTATCACGCGGCTGATCACACAAGGCCTGCGCTTCGGCGAGATCAAGCGTGTCTTCGTAAATGGCGCGGCCGGTAATCGCGCCGCAAATGCCCGCACCCTTATGGCTATCGGCCAATAACGCGCTAATGTCGCGTAAATCGGTTATGCCGCCCGAGGCAATCACGGGCAAGGTGGAAGCCATCGCCATCGCTACGGTGGCCTCAACGTTAACGCCTTGCATCATGCCGTCGCGGTCGATGTCGGTATAAACAATGCTGCTCACGCCGTCTTGCTCAAAACGCTTGGCAAGTTCGGTCGCTTTTACATCCGAAACCTCAGCCCAACCATCGGTAGCCACCAGACCGCTTTTAGCATCTAAACCCACAATAATGTGGCCCGCAAAAGCTTTACAAATGTCGGTAACAAACTGCGGTTCTTTGACGGCTTTGGTGCCAATAATCACGTATTGCACGCCCGCGTTTAAGTAGTATTCGATGGTCTCGAAGCTGCGAATACCACCACCAATTTGAATCGGCAGATTGGGGTAAGCCTTGGCAATCGCCGTGACCACATCACCATTGACAGGCTCGCCCGCAAAGGCACCGTTTAAATCAACAAGGTGCAAACGGCGTGCACCTTGATCAACCCATTTTTTAGCCATGCTGACGGGATCGTCCGAAAACACGGTGGAATTTTCCATCACGCCTTTGCGCAAACGTACACATTTACCGTCTTTTAAATCGATAGCGGGGATAATTAACATTTTTTGATCCTTAGAATAAGCCGTACGGGAGCACTAAAAAGCGCCATCCCATGCCACAAAATTTTTGAGAAGTTGCAAGCCGTTGGTGTGGCTTTTTTCGGGGTGAAACTGGGCCGCAAAGAGATTGCGCTCGGCAATGGCCGCCACAAAATCGTGCCCATAATGGCTTTGGCCAACCACCAGCTCGGGCTTGGGAGTTTGCACATAAAAGCTGTGCACAAAATAAAATCGGCCTTCGTCTTCTATGCCCTGCCACAGCGGATGCGCCTTAACATGCTTAACGCGATTCCAGCCCATATGCGGGACTTTTAAGCGCTCGCCACTGCGAGAGCCTTCATCTTTAATGGCATTAAAACCGGGCGTAGTCGCAAAACCTTTGACTTGGCCGGGGTAAAGGTTCAAACACGCAACGCCGCCGTTTTCTTCGCTGCTGGCCATCAAGGCTTGCAAGCCTACACAAATCGACAAGACCGGTTTGCCCGAGGCAATTTCGCGGGCCACGGCCACATCAAAACCGCGCTGTTTGATTTCACCCATGCAATCGCGAATCGCGCCCACGCCTGGGAATATCACACGGTCGGCGCGGGCAATGGCGGCGCTATCGCTAGTGACGACCACGTTAACCTCCGGCGCCACATGCTTAATGGCACTGGCCACCGAATGTAAATTGCCCATACCGTAATCGATAATCGCTAGCTCACTGCCGCTTTTTAAAATAGAGGGGCTTATCAAACTATCTCCAGACGTTAAAACCATAGTAATTCCTTACAGAGTGCCTTTAGTCGAGGGCATCGCATTACCCAAACGCTCATCGGGCGTTAAGGCCATACGCAACGCGCGGCCAAACGCTTTAAAGACGGTTTCGGCTTGGTGATGCGCGTTATGGCCACGCAAGCAATCGATATGTAGCGTTACTTTGGCGTGATTAACAAAACCTTGGAAAAACTCCCAAAACAATTCGGTATCAAACTGGCCAATGCGTTTTTGGGTAAAGGGAATATTCATTACTAACCCGGGGCGACCCGAAAAATCGATCACCACGCGCGACAACGCTTCATCCAGTGGCACATAAGAGTGACCATAACGCGTGATTCCTCGTTTATTTCCCACCGCGGCGTCCATCGCTTGGCCAATGGTAATGCCAATATCTTCCACCGTGTGGTGGTCATCAATATGGGTATCGCCTTTACAGGTCACGTCGAGGTCGATCATGCCGTGGCGGGCAATTTGATCCATCATGTGCTCTAAAAAAGGCACGCCGGTGTTAAAAACGCCTTTGCCTTGACCATCAAGATTGAGCGCCACGCGGATTTGGGTTTCAAGGGTATCGCGCTCGACGACGGCTATACGATCGGCCATGATTGCTCCAACAATTTATCTAAAGGAATTTATCCAAAGGAATCGTAACTATTCAGCGGCGTACCTGATCAGCCCTGTACTTGAAACGCCATTGCGTGGTTGTTTTCTGGGCCACTCAAGCCATCCATGGGCGCTATACAAGCGCTCCCGGCGCTTGAATGCCCTGAAAACAACCACCCAACGGCATTTCTTGTGTGCACTTGGCAACCAGCTGAATAGTGACAAGGAATTTATCAAAAGGCGCGATTATACCGATGCCAACTTGTGATGTCTTGGTAAACTCCGCACCCAATTCCCTGCAACCCCCTGCTCAATCGAGGATTCACCGTGATTAGCCGCGCGCGCCTAAAAAAAGAACTTATATCAACCCTTATCATGGTGGCGCTCGGCGGGCTGATGTTTGTCGGTATTCAGCACTTTAAACAGTACGATGGCAAAAAAGCGTTTGAGGCCACGGGCCTCACCGCACTCACGTTTGAGCAAGCCAAACTCAAAGCCGCACAGGAAAATAAACCCATACTGGCCGATATGTCGGCCTTCTGGTGTAGCTACTGCAAACAACTCGACCGCGATGTTTTAGCCAACCCCAAAGTCAAAGCCGCGATAGAAGCCAACTATATTTTTGCCCGTATTGATTCCGAATCGCCCGACATTCAACACTTCCAGCAAGCCTTTAACGCCTACAGCTACCCCTCAGTTTTTATCCTCAATGCCGATGGCAGCTTGATTAAAAAACTCAGCATTACTTACGAGCCAGAGGCTTTTTTACGGCAGATAAAATAAGTGGCGCTATACTGGCGCGCTTTTATTGATGTGCAGGCAAACAATGTTCGACCCCGACGCTTCTACAAATCCCCAATCGGCTAACCCAAACGCGCCTATAAAACCAAACGCCCCTACAACCCCCGAGCTACCGCCCTTGCGAATCGCCTTGGCTGGCTATCGCAGTCATCCTCATGTGGGCGGCCAAGGGATTTACATTCGCCATTTGGCCACCGCATTAACGCAATTGGGGCACAAGGTCGAGGTGATCTCTGGCCCGCCCTACCCTGTTTTACCTTGTCACACCCCCTTAATTACATTGCCCAGCCTCGACTTGTACAATCACCCGCAGCCATTTTACGCGTTAAAGCTCGAACATCTTCGATCTTGGGCCGATCTGTACGAATGGTGGAGCAAAATCACTGGCGCTTTTGGCGAACCTTACAGCTTTGGTCGCAGACTTCGCCGCTATTTAGAGAAAAATGGCGACCGCTACGATGTCATTCACGACAACCAAAGCCTGTGCACAGGCTTGCTGAACATCAAGCAACCATTAGTCGAAACTATTCACCACCCCATAACCCGCGACCGTGAGCAAGCCATCAACAGTGCTAAAAACTGGCTGCATCGCTACGGCGCCAAACGTTGGTATAGCTTTGTCGCCATGCAAGCCAAAGTGGCGCGCAAACTCAAACATGTGGTCGCGGTTTCGGCCTGCTCGCGCGCCGATATCGAACACTGCTTTGGCCGCCCCATTGCACAAACGCAGGTGATTTTTAACGGCATAGATACCGAGCAATTCAAACCCACCCATGAAGCAAAAAAGGCTCATCAATTATTGGCCGTTTGCTCGTCTGACCTACCCGTAAAAGGCGTTAAGTGTTTACTGCAAGCTTATGCGCACGTCCGCCAAAAACATCCCGCTGCACAGTTAAAAATTATTGGGAATTTTGCACTAGAAGGCGCTAACCTCGCGCTCGCCAAACAGCTCGATATTGTCAACCATATCGAGCTAGTGACCGGCTTAGATGATGCCGCCATGGCCACCGCCTACTGCCAAGCCAGCGTATTTGTGTGCGCCTCTTTATATGAGGGTTTTGGCCTGCCCGCCGCCGAGGCCATGAGTTGCGGCACAGCGGTTGTTAGCAGCGATGGCGGCGCATTGCCCGAAGTGATTGGCGATTGCGGCATAGTCGTGCCCGCCGGCAAGCCCCAAGCCTTGGCCGTTGGCATTGGTTACTTGCTCGACAATCCAGAACTGCGGCAGCAACTCGAAGCGCGCGGCCGTGCCCGCGCATTAGACGTGTTTAGCTGGCAACGTGTAGCGCTGGCTTATGTCGAGCTTTATCGACAAGCCATAAAAGATCAGGAAACCCAGCGTTAATGGAAACCATCGCCATCAACACTCTGCCCATAAGCAAAGGTAGCCGCGTGCTGGACTTAGGTTGCGGCCAAGGCCGACACACCCATGCGGTAGCCTGGCACTTTCCCGACGCGTTTAGTCTTGGCGTTGACATAAATCTCACCGATATCCATATCGCTAAAACCAAAGGCCAAGATTTTTTTGATTCGATACAAACACCCAATGCTTGTCGTTTTAGTCTGGCCAACGGCCAAGCACTTCCTTTTGCGAATGCCAGTTTTGAGGTGGTTATTTGCTCGGAGGTTTTAGAGCATATTGCGCAATATCAAACCTTATTAGCCGAAATTGAACGCATTTTAAAACCCAATGGCACCTTGGCCATTAGCGTGCCGCGTGCTTGGCCCGAGCGCATTTGTTGGTGGCTAAGCCGCGAATATCACCAAGTGCAAGGTGGGCATATCCGTATATTCAACGCCCAAAAACTCCAGCGAGAAATCACGGCACTGGGCTTTACTGCCACCAAACGCTATTTTGCCCACGCCTTGCACAGCCCCTATTGGTGGCTGCGTTGTTTGTTTTGGCAAAAAGGCGAAAACGTGACGATTTGCCGCGCCTATCACAAAATGCTGGTTTGGGATTTACTCAAAAAACCTTGGACTACCCAAACACTCGAACGCCTACTCAACCCACTAATGGGCAAAAGCGTGGTCTGGCACTTTACCAAAAACACCTTTAAGGACGCCGTGTGCACCCCAAACTCGAAGCGCTAAATTTGGCCATTACCGCCGACTACATTAAAAGCCTGCAATTGCCCAGCGGCGCCATTTTGTGGAATCGTAACGACAAGCTCGACCCTTGGGACCACGTAGAAGCCGCGATGGGATTAAGCGTGGCAGGTTTTATTGCTGAAGCGGCCGCCGCCTATCAATGGCTTGCCGACAATCAATTGCCCGACGGCAGTTGGCGCGCCAGCTACTTTACCGAGACAGCCAACAGTGGCAAAGAAACCAACTTTATTGGCTATGTTGCCACGGGCATTTGGCATCATTATTTAGTCACCGGTGACGAAGCCTTTTTAAACCGCATGTTCCCCATGGTCGCGCGCGCACTGGATTTTGTCTTGTTATTCCAAAGCCCACACGGCGAAATAAGCTGGGCTGTGAATGAGGCCAATCAACCCGCGCCCGACGCCCTTTTAACCGCCTGCGCCTCCCTTACGCGCTCACTAGAATGTGGCATTAAAGCCGCCGAAGTACTCGGCATTTACAAACCCCACTGGCCCAGCGCATGGCAAACATTGGCGCAAGCCGTTAAATCTAAACCCGAGCGGTTCGACCGCACGTGGGAATCCAAAGCACGCTTTGCCATGGACTGGTACTACCCCGTGTTAGCCGGACTTTATTGGGTAGAAGAAGGACAGGCGCGCTTAGCAAAACGCTGGAACGAATTTGTGGAAGCTGGCCTTGGTTGCCGCTGCGTGAGCGACGAGCCTTGGGTGACTATGGCCGAAACCGCCGAATTAGTGATTGCATTGCTGGCCGCCGACGAGCCCACCAAAGCACACGATCTTTTCGCGACGCTGGCGCAATGGCAGCAAAGCGACGGCGGTTTTGTAACCGGTTTTGTATTTCGCGATAACACCATTTGGCCCGAAGACAAAACCAGCTGGACCGCAGGCGCAGTACTGCTCGCTGCCGATGCGTTATTTGACCTAACGCCCGCCAGCACACTATTTACAACAACGTCCCCGACTTTAACTTGCAGCTAAAGCGGCCGTTAAGTAGTCTCCAAGACCGCTATTATTTCACCCTAATATCAAAGGTTTTTTATGTCACTGAATACGCCTCGCACCTTTCCAAGCACTCGCATGCGCCGCAATCGTTTTAGCGAATTTTCTCGCCGCCTAGTGCGCGAAACCGAACTCAGCCCCAGTGATTTTATTTTTCCAGTGTTTGTTATAGAAGGCCAAAATACCCGCGAACCGATTGCCTCCATGCCCGGCATATTCCGCATGACCATCGACGAGCTAGAAAAAGAAGTGGAAGAGTTAATCGCGCTCGGCATTCCCGCCATTGCACTCTTCCCTAAAGTCAGCAACGACATAAAAACCCTCGACGGCGGCGCCGCCTTCGACACCAACGGTTTAGTACCGCGCACCGTACGCGCCATCAAAGCGCGCTTTCCCGAGATGGGCATTATTTGCGACGGCGCACTCGACCCCTACACCACGCATGGCCAAGACGGCATTATTGATGACAAAGGTTATGTGCTTAACGACATCACCGTGGCGGCCCTGCAAAAACAAGCGGTAGTCTGCGCCGAGGCTGGCGCCGATGTGATTGCGCCGTCGGACATGATGGACGGTCGCGTAGGCGCCATTCGCCAAAGCTTGGATGCCGCCGGGTTTATCAATACCCAAATCATGGCCTACTCAGCCAAATATGCCTCGGCCTATTACGGCCCTTTTCGCGATGCCGTAGGTTCGGCAGGGAATTTAGGCAAAAGCAATAAAAACACCTACCAAATGGACCCCGCCAACAGCGACGAAGCCCTGCACGAAATCGGCTTAGATCTACAAGAAGGCGCCGACATGATTATGGTAAAACCCGGCATGCCCTATTTAGACATTGTGCGCCGCGCCAAAACCGAATTCGGCGCCCCTACTTTTGTTTATCAAGTCAGCGGTGAATACTCAATGCACAAGCTAGCCATAGAAAAAGGCTATTTAAGTGAGGCGGTAATTTTAGAATCACTCATGTGCATTAAACGCGCAGGCGCCAATGGAATACTGACCTATTTTGCCAAAGAAGCAGCGCGGCTTTTAAAGGATGGAGCACTGCGCTAGTAGAGCTTGAGATTTAGAGCGCTGCGCTTGTGGAATTTGGGAAGGTGGGAAGGTGGAAAGGTGGGTAAAAGGCAAATATCCACAGAAGCGCACCGGCCGAGTGAAAGCACATTGATGAATAACAAGAGCCGTATGACGCGAGAGTGTCACCTACGGTTCTGTGGGGCTGACGGGGAGGTTCGGTTGGTCTACTCGACGTGTGCTTTTATGGTTTTGCTGCGCAAAAGTATTCCACAAAAGCACACCTTAAAAACTGCCGCTGAACTCGACGTTATAGCGGGTCGAGTTTTAAGCGAGACAGTGCAAGCTCATAAACTTTGTTTTTGTCTCGCTCACCAACAGCAAGTACTGTAACGGTGACAATATCATCCGAAACCTCGTACACGAGCCTATAACCGAGTTGACGCAGTTTAATTTTGTATAAGTCTTTACCACCACTAACAGCAGCAGACGGAACATGAGGGTTTTCGAGCCTTTTTATGAGTTGTTTCTTAAAGATTTCTCGAGTGTTTGGCGCTAGCTTTTGCCATTCCTTTAGCGCACTCTTTTTAAAGGCAAGCTTATAGGTCATCTATCGAAACCAATATGCTTTCTTCATTTGCTCGAGCATTTGCAATGGTTAGAAGGTCTCTATCCTCAATAAGGTCAAGCATCGCTTCATAAGCTTTGGCTGGAACACAATAGAAGACAGGTTCATTTCTGTTTAGTACGGCTATAGGCATGCCTTGCCCGCTAGCGACAACTTTCATTGGGTTGGCCTTTAGCTCGGAAATGCTGGCGGCTATATTGGCGAAAATTTGGCTTGTCATGGGTGTACCTCTTCTTAATAGACCCCTTAATAGACCCCTTAATAGACCTAATAATAGGTCTATTAAGAGGTCTCGTAAAGAGCTATAACAAGTCGCTGAAGCACCACCAACAAAAACAGGGACAGGCACTCATAAGCGAGGAAGTCACCCGCTTTTGTAGGTTGGGCTTTAGGCCATCCTGTTTTTTTGGGGAAATCTAGTTAAGCCACTATTCGCGTAATTCTCCCTATATTTCGACTCTAGCTCGCCCATCTGGCAACTAAATCCATTAATTGTTTAGCGCGCCATCAGCCCGTAGAATGCGCGCGCACTTTATCGCTAGCGGGCGATCGTTTAGTCGCCTACCCGCTTGAGCCCCATTAGTCATCAAAACACTCCAGCCATGCTAGGGTTTACAAGGAGTTTTACCATGCATCGCGCAATCCAAAAACTAATTCCCCTGCTTATCAGCTCATTCTTATTAACCGCCTGCAACGAAAACCAACCCGCACAACCCATCGGTTTTAGCCAAAGCAGCGCGGCAGCCGCTAATACCAGCGCTTCAAGCACCACGGCGGTAGGTCATTGGTTGGTCGTTAAAAAACAGGAATATGGCGATAGTGGCGTGGTGATTGTGTTGGATGCCAAAGTGACCAACAACACGGCCACAAAAATCCAATGGCAACAAACCCGTGGGCCCGAGGCGGCGATTCTGAATGCCGAATCGCTCAAGGCCGAGGTGGTTTTACCCTTTGTGACTGCACCCACCACCTTGCGTTTTACCATTAGCGCTACCGACGCGGCGGGCAAAACACATACGGCTACCCAAAGCCTCACCGCCCTACCCCTTACTTCCCGCGCGACAGTCACTAATCCTGTACTCGCAGCAACCGATACAGCGGTGACTCTTAATCTGACTCAAACTGTTCCCGCCAATAGTCTTTTTTGAAGTCTTCGCCAACGGCGGCAGCGCGGTGGAAGGCGTGGATTTTTCGGCCTTACCCGCCACGGTGATGGCGGTGGATGGCACAACCATTAATTTACCTCTTCAAGTTTTACCCTCCGCACGCAATACCGATGTTTACGCCAAAATTATTCTAAGGCCAAAAAGTGGCGGCGAGCCGGTGGTAATGACGGTAGTGATTCCCGCGAGCGTTTCGCAAGCGGTGGCCAGTGCGGCAGCGGTAAGCTCTATCGCAGCGGCGAATAGCTCAAGTGCAGTAATGATGAGCTCGAGCATTGCAAGCTCGATGGTTTCAAGCGCTGTATCGAGCACAACAACACAAAGCTCTAGCTCAAGTGCGGCAGTGGTAGTTTCTAGCGCTGCGCCAATAAGTTCTGCACCTACAAGCTCTGCCGCTACAAGTTCTTTACCTTTAAGTTCTGCCCCGGTCACTTCAAGCTCAGCGGACGCTATTTCTTCTGTTCCGGCGTCCAGCTCTTCTGCAGCGGCAAGCGCGAGCTCGGTTGTTGCAGAATCGTCGAGCAGCCTTGTTGAATCATCGAGTGCCGTCGCTATAAGCTCATCAAGCGCAATCGCCAGTAGCGCCGCTGCAAGTTCTATTGCGTTAATTCCACTACAAATAACCGCCAGCTTTGCCAACCTCGATGCCGAGACCGGCGATGTGGTTTTGCAATTAAACGTTAATGCCGAAGCCGATATTAAAAGCCTGCTCTGGACATTAAACGACGCCCCGCAACCAGACGATTTACTCGCCAATTTAGCAGGCGATAAAACAAAACTTTCTATCGCAAAATCACAATTAGTGGCTGGCGAAATATTGTGCAAATAATGGCCACCGACAGTGCCAATCAAGTGGCCAGTGCGTCGGTGTCTATTTACATCGGCGATCAAGCTGACAACACTTTAACCGGCGCCGATGATCTCAATATTTATTTACCCGCCATCGGTAGCGATGTTGTTATAGGTAATGCCAGCACCAATATTTTTATTTTAAATAACACCAATACCAACCTGAGTTTGCAGCCCAAAGCCGGAGCCAATAACCGCTTATTAGTGACTGGTGCCGCAACGCCCAGAGACGTGACGTTGTTACAAAATGGTCAGGATCTATTGGTGTCCATTGGCGATATTTACCCACAAATCAACCTTAAAAACTGGTTTGCCAATAGCGCTACGCCGTTAATTAAAACCATCGAATTTAACAACGGCGGCAGTTTTGATCTAACCGCTTTAAACATGTTGAACATGGCAGTTGCCCCCCAAATTAAATTTGCATTCCCAACCCCCGCGCCCACCCTAGATGCGATTAATACTCAAGGCATTAGCTTTAAGGTAATTACTCAAAACGGTGGCGGTTATGTCGTCAGCCTAAATGAGACACGCAGCAACTCATCCGTTGCCGCCGATGTTGCAGGCCAATTAATTGATGGTATTTATGAGGCCAATATAAAACCCACAGAATTTATAGATCGCAAAATCCAATTAAATTATTCCATTCTTGATAGCTTGGGCTACAAAGCCGCGCGCAGTGCGGGAGTTTATTTAGGGACTGTTGAGAATGATGCGATAACGGGTCTGGGGAGTGATGATTTATTACTGGGTGGCGCTGGCAACGACACGCTCGATGGCTTGACTGGCAACGACATTCTTGTCGGCGGTTTAGGTAACGATACCCTGCAAGGTAATACCGACGACGATATTTACCAATACGCCTTGGGCGATGGCAGCGACCTTATCAAGTTGGTGTACGAACCGAGAGAGGGTAAAAACAACCAGCTGCACTTACAAGGTATTGCTCCCGCCGCAACAAAATTAACCCGCAGTGGCAACGATTTAGTAGTGACCTTCACCACTGGCGAAGGCCAAGTGCGGGTGGAATATGTGTTTGCAAACGATGATCCACTCAACGCCTGGAACCCGCTGCAAGAAATTCATTTTGATGATGGCACCGTGTGGAATCTCACCGAGATTGCTAGCCGAGTAACGGCAAACTAGCCAAGATTACCAATTCACAGCAACGGGCCAAGTTTGAATGCGCCGCAAAAAATCACCCAACGGCTTTTTCTATTAGAGTTTTTTCATGGCTTATTAATAGAAAAAGCCGCTAAAGATTAAACCCTTGCGGCTTTGGCAGTGACTCACATTACTGATTCATCATCGTCATTGGTTGGCTCATCAACGATGGTTTTAAGCCTTAAACCAGCACCCCATTTATTATTTTGGGCGTGTAGCGGTAGGTTTTGTGTCTGCCTGCGCCCATACCAGTTTGCAGTTTGTAGGGTTTTAGGGCGGTTTCGTAGAGGTCGATAATATTATGCTGGGTGTCATAAAAACCTGGCTTAAAGTGGCCATTGCCGCCGGCGATAGCATGAAACACACCTTGCGGTTCGTGCCCTATTGTTGTGCCGCCTCCGCCATAGTCGGTACCCAAAATAACAAGGCTATTGTCCAATACAGTCTTGCCATTGGACTCTATGTACTCGGGATTATCTAAAGCCGTAAGGGCGCTGGCTAAAGCGACTTGGCAGTAGTGGGCGTGAAGCCGGCATTTAGCCCAACGATTTTTATGAAAGTACGCGTCGTGAGCACTGGTGCCCTGTAGGTCTTGTGAGAAATTCACGCTATCGCCAATTGCATTGTAGGTTCCCCTAAGGCCCACATGGCCGCCAGAACCTACAAATACCATGCTGCCAAAACGCAAAACATCGCAGCGCAAACCCAGCGCCATAATCTCGCCTTGCATTTTGAACGCTTCAAGTAAATCCACGTGATCAATAATTGGTGCGCTGCCACCAGCACCGCCTTGATTAAGATCGTAGGGAATCCCACTAGGATCAACAACGCGCTTAACATTGGTGCACTCTTGAGCAATCGCATCTTCTATTGCCGACTCTAGCGGAGCCAAACGCATTTCGACATTGCGAATATTATCGAGATGCACTGCAAGCCTTGCCTTGGAGTCGGCACCTAAGGGAGATGTATCGCCGGTGTAGCGCTTGTATTCACTAACAATCGAATCTAAAACACTGCGTTTGAGGTGCTGTTTTCTCACTGCCTCCAAATCGAGGTCATTGCCTGGCGTAGCTCCCGTAACTTGGGCGCCGAACATCTGTTCAAATATTCGAGTGGGTCGACGCTCCGGTTTTTCGCCGGGGCTGCCGTCGTGGTTCCAATGGCGCGTGTATTGAGAAACAGAGCCCGTTCGAAACCACATACCAACGGACTTGGATCCCATGCGTGTTGGTACGCCATTGGGATGCAGTTGTTTTTTAACGAGTTGCTCTATCGAGGGGCCAGAGGCCTCGTATTCACGCCGCTGCGGGTCGCCAACAAATATCACGTCACCGACCTTAAAGTGGGGTTCGCCAGAGCCAAAAGCATGGGCCTGCTTGACGTCGAGATTGGTAAAAAATGCCATTTTGTTGGCTAATGATTTATAGGGCTGAAGAGGACCATCAAACTGTTTGACGGCTTCATCACGTGCTACACCCAACCCAAAAAACATGGTGAGCAGTCGCATCGGTGGCGCGGCGTCTTGCGCTAAGGCAGTGCGAGGCCACATTTCTTCAAAAAAAGGCAAGCTAATGGCGGCGCCTGCGCTTTGTAATAAGGTGCGCCGAGAGAGGATCTTTCTCATTGTTGTATTCCTCGTGGTGAAGGGACAATTGTTTGAAACAACGTGCTACGCACTACCGCGTCCACCATTGACGTTAAGGTAGAGCCGCCTGAGATATATTCATAACCAACGTGCTCGGCCTCTTTTTTACCCACAGAGTCGCCAATTCGCGACGTTGCAAAATCCAAAAAGTGCTCGGTCATACAGGTTTGTATCACGGAATTGGTGGCCAAAATTTGCATGTAACTTGCGACATCGGTGTACACAGGCTCAACGGCTTCAAAGGTGGGCACCCAGCCATCGAGCGGTAGAGCTCTGTCTTGGCTATCTCTTTCGCCGATGTATCGCCCAGCACCATCAAACCGTGAAAATCCAAAAGAGAGCGGCTCAAATTGTTTATGGCAGCCCCAGCACTCACGGCGTGTCATTCGAACTGCCGCGCGCTCGTGCTCGTTAAAACCCGTGGTATCGGCACTAAATTGGTCGATCAGACCCGCTAATGCGGCGGGAACATCAATAGGGTGCTGGCACAACAAGCGCTCCATTAAGTATTTGCCTCGGTTAACGAACGATCCCACTTCACGATCGCCCATACCAGCGATCATCGCCGGGTGAGACATCAGCCCTACTCGCTCTGGCAATGCCGAAACATCAACCGGCTGCAGCTCGGTTCCCATGATGCTGATGCCCAATAGGTCGGCAACTACAGGATTTACAATAAACCGAGTGGTAGTAAATAGATCGGCAATACCTTTGCCTTGCGTCCAAAAATGATCTTGGAAGGTAGCAATAATGGACTCGTTTAGGGCTTTCCTATCAGCATCAGTAGCACCTTCAAAGGAGGCAAAGCGGGCGCGACTAAAATCGATGGCAAAAACCTTGGTAAATCGACGAGCTTTTGGGTCAGCCAGCATACGGTTAACTTGAGCGCTAAGCCCCGGCTCTTTTAGCAAGCTTTGATCAGCCGCTGCTTTGAGAAGCGTCTCATCGGGCACGCTGACCCACAAGAATGCCGCCAACTTAGCTGCTAGTTCATAAGCATCTAGGTTACGGGGTTGGTTTGGCGTTCCGGCTAGCTCGTTATCCATCTTAAATAAAAACTGTGGCGACTGAAGCAACGCAATCAATGTCCACTGTGCCGCTTCTTTATAGTTCGATTGCTCATCGAGAGCATCTTGATAGACGCCTAGCATAGTATTGAGCTCTATATCGCTGAGCGGCCGACGAAAAAGCCTACGCCCCAGAGCCTTTACAAACTGCTGGCCACACGTAAGCGTGGCTTTATTACAAACACTGTTTTGCTGGAGTAGCTGGTCAATATTCGCCCGCTGTGCGACAGCTTCGGCCACCTGAAAATAGGCTAAAACATGCTGCTCTACGCTGACTTGGTTATCCGCCAAGTGTTTAAAAACACCATCACCCGTATCATCCGGGATGCCGCCCACCGTTTGATCAAGCTCGGCGGGGAGCAGTTCAACACCCAGTACGTCCAATACGCTGTGTTGATATTCAAATTTACTTATCCGTGCGGCCAATCCAGGGCGGCTTAATTTTTCCGAACTAACGACCGATCGGCTTGAACTACTACCGACGCCATTAGCGCTGCTGACATTACTACTAGAGCTACTTTTGCTGGCAACGGAGCTACTTTTGATGCCGCTAGAGTTACTTTCAGTGCCCGGCTGAGCAACGCATGCCGTAAGAAGGACGCCAGCCAAAGCGAGCATGACTCGGTGAGCTAGGGTGTTTAAATCCAAACAGTAAGCTTCTTTCATAAAGGACCCGCAGTTTTTATATAAAGTGTTAAATGTTAGCCGTTGATAAATAGCGCTTGGGATTCGAACTATTTTTGTAGCCTTAGAGCGCATAGCAACAGACCTACGCTAAAGACGCCCAAAACAAGTGAACACGGATAAATAGCTTTCTGGATAAATAATCAGAATAAATAAAATGTGTAAAAGCTAAAAATTTGAGTGGATCAATATAATTCAATGATCCTAGAGGGATACGGCTTGAAACCCTGTGATTGGCATAATGATCATGCAACCTTTAAAGCTGAAAACGCTAAGCATTAAACTTCACGCCAAATTAATCTACTCATGCGCAACCTAAACGGCACCACAATTATTTACTGAGACCAACAACACACAACGCAAAACCATGGACCCTCATTCACAACACTGAGAAGCCTGCAACAATTCACTGCGAAGTATGTAACAATCCGTCGAGAGTCTGTAACAATCCGTCGAGGAGCCTGCAACAACTCAACGCATATAATCGGGAGGCGAGAGACAGAGGCAAAAGACAGGCACCCACCAAAATCAATAATTCAAACTCGAATATTTGTGCGTTCACACGCAGCATGATTATCGAGCCTACTTTTATTAATCCCCAAAATCATAAGTCATAAAAAACCCAATCCGAGGATTGGGTTTTTAAGAACTAACAAAATAAAAATATTTAACGATCGTATTCGACATCCGTATTGGCTTCGCCGGTCATTAATTTATAAATAATCGTTTCGATTTTTTGTTGTTCGAATAATACCGCGTGTAGCGCTTGCACTAACGGCATGTATACGCCTAACTCGTCGGCTTTTTGTTTTACCGTTAACAAGGTATTTACACCCTCCACCACTTGGCCAATATCGGCTACAGCTTGTTCCAAGGTTTGACCGGAGCCCACCGCAAAACCAACTCGGTAATTACGGCTTAGGCTAGAAGTGCAGGTAAGAATTAAATCGCCAACACCCGCCAAGCCCAAAAACGTCATGGTGTTAGCGCCTAAGGTGTTTGCAAAGCGGCTCATTTCAGCAAGGCTGCGGGTTAAAATCATGGCTGTCGTATTTTGGCCGCAACCTAAAGCGGCTGCCATACCGGTAATAATCGCGTAAATATTTTTTAAAGCGCCAGCCAGCTCAACACCGTAACGGTCTTTGTTGCTGTACACCCTAAAAGTGGCCGACGAAAATACTTTGGGCACTATCGCCAATAAATCATCGTGCTCGCTCGCAACTACACTGGCCGTAAATTGATTAACCACAATTTCGGCCGCGAAGTTGGGGCCGCTTAAGGCACCAATTTTTACGTCATTTAATTCTTCTTCTAAAATCTGGCTCATTAAGGTAAACGAGCCTAACTCGATGCCTTTGGTGGTGCTAATCACCATAGTGCCTGGTTTAAGCAGCGGCGCCACTTGTTTAGCGACTTCACGAAAGGATTGACTGGGAATGGCGATAACCACCAACTCGCAGTCCTTTACGCACTCGGCTAAATTACTCAGAAATTTTAAATCTGCACACAAGGGATATTCGGGTAAATATTGGCGATTAATACGTGTTGTTTGGCACTCGCGTGCGCGCGCCTCGTCGCGAATCCACAGACGGGTATCGTGTTTATTTAACGCAATAATATTGGCTATCGCCGTACCAAAACTACCGCCACCTAAAATGGCTACACGCAACGGTTTAAACTCGGATTTGCTCACTGGAATTCCTTAGAGATGCTTTAAAATTGCGGGCTATTATAGAGGGTTTTATGACCCAGTGATGAATGCGCCTGTTTTTAACCGACGCCTTGACGAGTCCAGATACAAAAAACCCGCAGACCAGCTGCGGGTTTTTATTGTTTAAAAACTTAGTTAGATAATTCTAACAAGAGTTTATTTAAACGTCGCACATAGGCGGCGGGGTCTTCGAGACTGCCACCTTCGGCCAAACTGGCTTGATCAAACAGCACTTTAGCTAAATCGGCAAAACGATCTTCGTCGGCTTCTTGATCCAGCTTTTTCACCAAAGGATGCTCGGGGTTAAGCTCGATTGTGGGCTTAGATTCGGGCACTTTTTGGCCTGCCGACTCTAACAAGCGGCGCATTTGCGCACCCATTTCGTCGTTAGCAACCACCAAACACGCTGGCGATTCAGTGAGGCGATGCGTAATACGCACATCGGTTACGTCATCAATTAATACTTTTTTCATGCGCTCGGTTAGGCTTTCAAACTCTTTTTGCGCTTGCTCTTGCGCTTTTTTCTCGGCTTCGTTTTCGACTTCGCCTAAATCCAACTCGCCTTTACTAACGTCTTGGAAAGACTTACCGGCGTACTCCATTAAGTGGCCCATTAACCAATCATCAACACGGTCACTTAATAACAATACTTCGATGCCTTTTTTCTTAAAGACCTCTAAATGCGGGCTATTTTTAGCCGTTTTGTAATTTTCAGAAACCACATAATAAATTTTATTTTGGCCTTCCTTCATGCGCTCGATATAACTATCAAGTGATTGGTCTTGTTTAGCCGACTCGCTAATGGTGGTCGTAAAACGCATTAATTGGGCAATTTTTTCGCGGTTAGCGTAATCCTCGGCGGGGCCTTCTTTTAATACTTGGCCAAATTCGGCCCAAAATTTCGCGTAATTTTCGGGCTCTTTTTTTGCCATTTTATCGAGCGTATCAAGCACGCGTTTAGTCAGTGCCGACTTCATGCTATCGATATTAGGATCTTTTTGTAAAATCTCGCGCGATACATTTAAAGATAAATCGTTCGTATCGATAACACCTTTAATAAAACGTAAGTAGAGCGGTAAAAACTGCTCGGCGTCATCCATAATAAAAGTGCGATGCACATAAAGTTTTAAGCCACGCGAGGCATCACGGTATTGAATATCCATGCCCGCTTTTGCCGGTACAAACAGCAAGCTGGTGTAATCCAATTTACCTTCTACACGGTTGTGACTCCACACCAATGGGTCTTGGAAATCGTGACTAATGTGTTTATAAAATTCTTTATATTCGTCGTCGGTCACTTCACTGCGCGAACGTGTCCACAAAGCCGTGGCGCGGTTGATGGTTTCGTCTTCGGGCGCTTTTTTGTCGGCATCTTCACCAAAGTGCTGTTTTTCCATAATAATGGGCAGCGAAATATGGTCGGAATATTTTTTAATAATATTGCGTAAACGCCAGCCATCCGCAAATTCGGCTTCATCTTTTTTAAGATGCAACACAATCGTGGTGCCACGCTTCGGTTTGTCGACGGTGGCAATAGTGTAATCGGCTTCACCAGCGCTAGCCCAATGTACGCCATCGCCCATTGCAGCACCCGCACGACGGGTAAAGACTTCGACTTTATCGGCAATAATAAAAGCCGAATAAAAGCCCACACCAAATTGACCAATTAATTGCGAATCTTTTTTCTGGTCGCCCGAAAGATTTTGTAAAAATTGTGCCGTGCCCGATTTCGCAATAGTGCCCAAATTAGTGATGGCTTCTTGGCGGGTCATACCAATGCCATTATCGCTAATGGTGATGGTATTGGCGTCTTTATCAAACGCTATACGTATGGCTAATTCACTATCATCTTCGTAGAGATAGTCATTCGATAAAGCTTCAAAGCGCAGTTTATCGGCCGCATCCGAGGCGTTAGAGATTAACTCACGCAAAAAGATTTCTTTGTTGGAATACAACGAATGAATCATTAAATGCAGTAGTTGTTTAGCTTCGGTTTCAAAGCCACGGGTTTCTGTAGCAGTTTCAACTGTCATGGACAGGCTCCTATTAATTGCGTTTATTTACAGCATTAAATCTATTAGAGCCAGCAAAATGGGGCTACCGCATAAGGATTTCAAGGGCCATCAAAGATTTTGTCGCCGTGGCACAGCGTTATAAACACCCAAAAAAATAGGGTGCCACTTGCGTGGCGCCCTATTAGTTACTCTTTTTATATTCTAACGACAGTCGTACACACCAAATACTTGTTCACCATCAATAATCGAGCCTGAAGCAGCAATGCTATCGCCACCCATTACTACCGCTTCTTTTTTAGCCAAAATAATTAATTCGTTGGAAACTTTTTCGCTAGAGCGGCTCAGCAAAACCTTAGCCACAGTTTTAACGCGGGTATCCCCCAACTTTTGGCAACTGCCAGCAGCGGCAGGTTTTATCAAGGCAATATATTGCGATTCCTGTGAAGGCGACACCCATGCACAAGCCGCTAAACTCATGGCACCCATAAAAACAGATATTTTTTTCAACATTGATGTTTTAAACATAAAGTTATCTCGCTATTGATTAATCAGATGAATCGACATTTTTTGTGGCTTTTTGAAATAAATCGTGCGTATCACCAACAAATACACTTGAGGGAATGACTATTCGCACATTCACAGAAGGCGCTATTAATGCTTTTAAATAAGGAACGTGGTTGACATTATCTTGCTGTCCGAAGGAGTTAATCAACAGGGTAATGATTAATCCTAAAGGAATAAGTGCAGCCACAGATACAGTTTGCACGCGGCGCATTTTAGTGGCCGCACGTAAACTTAAAAATACAAACAAGCCACCGAGCAATCCCACTGCCAAACGATTCAATACTTCACTCAGGGCTTGCCACGCCAAATGGTAGGTTAGCCACGGCAAAACCAAACCCACTAATTGCGCGATCAGCAGTAGCGTGACTGCCATTAGAAGATGTGTTATCAAACGCCCATCGCCGCGCAGCGTGCGGCCAATAAGCCCCCAAAAAGCGCCCGAAAAAAACACCAACAATACCGCATAACCCGATTGGAGCGCATAAAGTTTAAGGCTTTCGGCCACTGGCATTTGTAAATAACTAACCAAAATATCCAACAAAAACAACGCAATTAATAACACCACAAAAACAGGCCACACACTGTATTTATGCGCGAATTGATAACCTAAGCTAAATTTGCGCGCAGGCGGTACAACATGGTTATCCCTAAATATTTTTAAGCGAGTGCGGCCCACAACAAGAATATCGCCACTCATAAACTTAGCCGCGCCAACAATATCGCGTTTTTTGCCAATAGCAGGCTCTAAAATTAAACCGTTGGCACTGGCTAGATCAACACAAGTTAAGTCACCGGTCTGCTCGTCCAAAACAATTTCGGCATGGCTAGGGTCAACATAATCATCTTCTAAAATAACCGTTTGATTAAAACCGCGACCAATCAATAAACGATTAGCCTCGACCCGCTGAAACGCCAATGCATGACCCGCACGATTAATAAATTCAACAACTATAGCCATTTTGCCAACTCCACAAAGTGCGTTAAAAACGCCTGCGCCGAGACCTGATTAACGCCCGCCAAGGTATAGTGGCTCATTAAAGATTGTTGTTTTTTATCGGTGGTTACCGCCATATAAAAGGCATCGTATAAATTAGGGAATTGTTTATACGCTCGCAAACAATAACTCACGCGCGCTTTAGTCCCTTGACTATTAATTACCTCACTCTCATTGCAACTAAAATGGCCTAATTCTTTTTTAGTACCTTTATTGGCAGGCCCAGCTTGCGAGGTTTGTTTGGCCATAAAATCATACAGGCTGATGCTCGGCCACGTGGGCGCCTCGACATACAAATACTCATACTCCATAAAACCAGAATTGAATTCCTGATTTAAAAAGAGCGCGCCCCCACTGTGGCAGCCGCGACTAATGGTATAGGTTTTAGTTTTTTTGTCGTGTTCGCTATCACCCCAACATTCCAACCACGTTAACGGCGAGCTACTAATTTGAATATCTTTTAAATTGGATATTTTCCACGGTGTCGCTAAGGCTTCGGTAACCATACTGCTGGTATGGTGCTCGATTTGCTCGGCCATGGACGCGTATAATTGCGCTTGTGTTGGCACGCTGTCGGGCGTTCGTACAAGTAATGCAGCCAGTGCTTTGGCGGGCACTAAAAAACCAATTTGATTACCCGCCGTAGCGACATTCACGCCCACTACCGCCGACTGTGCATCCAAGGTTGGGCCGCCACTCATACCGGGATTAATGGCGCCGCTAAAATGAATTTGCTCAACAAAACGATGCTCGACCAAACCATTAAAATTACCCTCAACCACCGTCATACCAATACCGTGGGGATTACCAAATGAATAAAGGGTGGTGCCTTTCTCGGGTAATTTGGGTTGTAATTTAAAGCCTTTACCGAGATTGGGGCTCGGCGGTATTGGCTTAATCGACTCTGTTTGTTTAATCGACTCTGTTTGTTTAATCGACTCTGTTTGTTTAATCGACTCTGTTTGTTTAATCGGCTCTGTTTGTTTAACCACGAAGGGTTGATCGGTAGCCAGCGCTGAATTAATGGGTGGCATTTGAAAAGCTAAAACCGCCAAATCATTAACCACATCGACCGCTAAAATATCGAGCGTTAGTTTTTCGCCTTTAATTTCAACTTCAATACGGTATTTTTCGGGTTCAAACACTTTAGCCGAAACCACATGGTAATTAGTGGCCATGAAACGGCCATCGGCCACTAAAAAAGCGGTACCCAACGAGGACTGACTACCCGAGCCTAATTCGATAATACGCACCTGAAAAACCGAGGCATTATAGGAGGCATATACATCTACCGCTTGTTCCAAAGCGTTACCGCACAGGGGTTTTATCGCCAGCACGGCCATAAAACAGACGTTGATAAACGCCCTCCCCAAGATGGACATGTAGCGCTGCAACATAATTAAATCTCTAGATAAAAGGGCTGAATATTTACAAGGTTTTAACAACCCAGGGTAAACGACAGCCAAATAAGCCCAAGCGGGCCAACAATATATAAACTATCACTAAAAAAGCTCCCGTGAGCGCGCCATATAAATGAGCATCCACCGCAACTAAACCGCCAATAGACAATAACAAATAGCCATTATCAAAATGTGGCATTTGCTCCATCACCAACTTACCCATTAAAAAAAGCGCTAACACTAACGTCATAAAACGTTGCTGCCACCAATGCCAAATAATACCAGCGGCAAAAAAACCATAAATAGCGCCGGAAAAACCTCGATAACTGACAAATTCTTGCGGCGTTAGGTTCAAGCCAGCACTAATCGCAAAAGGTAAAACCAACACTAAGGTAAGCAATAAACGGCAGGGTAAAAAAGCGCACACTAATAACCAAATTAATACGGCGCCGCTGGCATTCATTAACGCGTGTTTAAAATTCAAATGGATAAAATGCGCGCTGTACCAACGCAGCGAAAACTCGCCATTAAAAGGAAATTGCAATTGCTGCAATACAGATTCTGGCAACAAACCAAAGCCCAGCAGCAAGGCAACAAACATCAACAACGCGGCGTGCTTGTAGCGCGGCTGATGAGGAATAATGCCTCTAACATCCAAGGTAAACATTAATAGCCTTGCTTTTAACAAACAGATTAAAACGGTAGTGGAAAAGGTTTTTTATTGAGCGTGGCTTGGCCTTTGGCTAAATTAAAATCAAAACTCACTTGATCTTGCTCCACCACGACAAAACCTTGAGCAACCAAACTTTCCAACAGCATTTGCGCATTATTTTGCGCCGCTGTGTTATCGGCACTGCCGCCACTTTGCGTTATTTGGCTAGCCATATATTGCTGCAATAAAGCCAAAACCTGTGTTTTATCGCCCTTCGCATTTAACGTAAAAAACATATAGGGTACTAAACCCAAGGGGTTTTGTGGATTTAATCCTGCACCCGCCAACGCAGGACCATCAATACTTAACTGCGACTGCAACTGCATTGCACCCATATCACTGCTAAAACTAAGTTTATTCAACGCCAATTTAGGTGAGTGTGGCAATAATTCCTCAAGCACCAAAGTGCCCAGCTTTTGCTGATAAAAATCGGCAGCGGCATTTTCGCCGATGGGCTTCGCCATTAAAGCTTGGTAATGCTCGATAAACTGCAAGGCAATATTGGAATAGGCCAAATCAACATTGAGTTGCTTAAATTCAACCGGCATAGCATTGGCAAGCCCTTTAATGTGCTCGACCGATAATTGTGTTTGCGAATTCAGCAAGGTGTTGTCGGCATTAAATTCGGTAACTGCCATCATGTTAAAGTTTGCCATGGAAAAAACAGTATCCATTACAAGACTAGCAACGCCCAACCTAACCCGAGCTGGAGCAATGTTGGATTGCTGTAAGCGGGACAAGTCGACATCGAATGTCGATGATAAATCGCCAAGTATCATATTCTTATTGGTCGAAGATGCGGCCGCAGACTTTAATGAAAAAGTTATTTTAGGCAAAACAAAGGCGTAATTGACTCGTTGATCCACGCCGATAGCCCCCTGCCCAACTAATGACTCTGCGCTAACAATCAACGACGGCGAATTATAAGTAAATGGCAGCCAGCGATCGCTAAAAGAGGTGTTTCCCAACAGACTCATGCTGGCACTTAAATGATAAAGCGGCCCCGGCTGCGCCACGGTAACAATATTTTTTAAATAGTGTTCTTGCGCATCATTGAGTAATACATCGAGCGAAAACCAACCTAATTTAACGCCGCTTTTAAACAATACTGGGCCGTGCTGCAGATCAAATTCAACCGGCAAAGAAACCGCCTGCTGATCGGCACTAAAGTCGGCTAAACGCGTTAACTCCACCAATAAAACGCCACGACTTGTAAACCAACCGCGCTCGTAACTTTGCCAATGCGCTTTATAGTCGGGCAGCTCGCTGACTTGATCAACCATATTTTGCATGGTTTTTTCAGTTTGCCAGCCCATAAAACCCGGCACCGCCAACAACAGCACCACACTCAAAAAAATAACGGTTAAAAGTATTTTTTTCATTTTAATTACAGCCCTCATAAATTTTTCAATATTGTATTTCTGCACAGGTTTGAGTGCAGCGATCGGCTATTGGTCATTCAGCATACGCGTTCAGCCGTAAAATCTACCGCGCGATATTACAGGCTGTACACGAAAATAGCCAAAACATGGTATAAAGCGCGCCTGCGTTTTTCATATCTTTTGTGCTATTTCTAGTTGTTTATATTACGGCTGATTAAACTTGCGTTGTCGCTCACTCACCTGCGTTGTACTGTTTTATGGCCTCCACTCTTAACCCTCGTCAAAGCGAAGCGGTTCACTATATTGCTGGCCCCTGCCTCGTATTGGCGGGCGCCGGATCGGGTAAAACCAGTGTAATTACCCGCAAAATTGCCTACATGATCGAAGACTGCGGTTACAGCGCCAAAAATATTGCCGCCGTAACCTTTACCAATAAAGCCGCCCGCGAAATGAAAGAGCGTGTAGGTAAGTTACTTAAAGGGCGCGCCGCACGCGGTTTAACGGTGTCTACTTTCCATAATTTAGGGCTGAATATTATTCGCAAAGAATTAAAAACCTTGGGTTTAAAAGCTGGGTTTTCGATTTTTGATGGCGAAGATGCTAAGGGCTTAATGAAAGAAATCATGCTCAAACAAAATGAGCTGGATACCGATACTGTCGATTTAGTGCAAAGCCAAATTTCCAATTTTAAAAGTGCGATGCTGACGCCAAAAGACGCGTTAAATGCCGCCAATAGCCCAGGTGAATTGTGTATTGCGCACGTCTACGAGCGTTACAACCAAGCCTTGCAAGCCTATAACGCGGTCGATTTTGATGATCTTATTTGCCTGCCGGTAAAATTATTTAACGAGCACCCCACGATTTTGGAGCGCTGGCAACTGAAATTGCGTTATTTATTAGTGGACGAGTATCAAGACACTAACGAAAGCCAATATCAGCTGGTTAAATTTTTAGTCGGTAACCGTGGTGGTTTAACCGTGGTTGGGGACGACGACCAAAGTATTTATGCGTGGCGCGGTGCACGGCCCGAAAACCTTGCGCTACTGCAACAAGACTTCCCCAATTTGCATGTGATTAAACTGGAGCAAAACTACCGCTCCACCGCACGCATTTTAAAAGTGGCCAACGCCGTGATCAGCCATAATCCTCACGAATTCACCAAAACGCTGTGGAGTGATTTTGGTATGGGCGAGCCGCTGCGTTTAATTCGCTGCCCCACCGAAGACGCCGAAGCCGAGCGCGTAGCCATGGAAATCCTCAGCAACAAAATGCGCCGTGGCGCCAGCTTTAAAGACTTTGCGATTTTGTATCGCGGCAACCATCAATCGCGCATTTTAGAACTCAAACTCCAGCAAAATCAGATTCCTTACAACATCAGTGGCGGCACCAGTTTTTTTGCGCGCGCCGAAATTAAAGACATCATGGCCTACTTGCGTTTAATCGTTAACGGTGATGACGACAATGCTTTTTTGCGCGTAATTAATACCCCGCGTCGGCAAATAGGGACATCCACCTTGGAGTCCCTCGGGCGCTACGCCACCGAGCGTGAAATTGGTTTACTCACTGCTTGTGACGAAATTGGCTTGCAAACAGTGATTAGCAGTAAAGGGCTTGATCGTCTGCGCGAATTTTCGCATTGGCTTAATCGTGTGCGGGATAATTGCCACACCAATAATCCTGTGGTGGCCATTCGTGAAATGATTGAAGACATCGACTACGAAGGTTGGCTACATCAAAATGCCAGCAGCGCCAAAGTGGCCGAAAAACGCATGCAAAACGTGTGGTATCTCACCGATAACATCGAAAGCGCCATCGCCCGTGACGAAGATGCCGAAGACAACGAAGACTACGTTAAAAACGCCATCGCAAAATTATTATTAATGGATTTATTAGAGCGCCAAGAAGAAGCCGACGAATCGGATCGTGTGCAATTAATGACATTACACGCGAGCAAAGGCTTGGAGTTTCCGCATGTGTATTTAATCGGTATGGAAGAAGAAATTCTGCCCCACCGCAACAGCATCGACGATGGCAACATAGAAGAAGAACGGCGCTTGGCTTATGTCGGCATTACCCGCGCGCAAAAAACCTTGACCATGACATTAAGCGCCAGCCGTAAACAATTTGGCGAAAAAATGGAGACATCGCCCAGCCGTTTTATTGAAGAAATTCCCGAAGAAGATATCGAACTAGAAGGCTTTGGCCGCGCCACTCCCGCCCAAATCGAACAAAAAGCGGCGCAAACGGTGAGCAATATAATGAATATGTTTGATGATTGAATGGCAGGCCATAAAAATGATGATTTATAACCTGTTGCATCCAGAATAACTTCCCCTGTTAAGGCTTAGCCATAAATGATGACTCATTACCGCCCATAACTCGGGCCTCGGTGGTGTGCTACACCTTACCGAGTAGAGGCACTCGCTTTAGTTATGAGTGCCTGCCCCTGCTTTTCCTGCTTTTCTTTTAATGGCTGATATCAAGGAGTCTGACCCCTTGATACGAATAACACACCGAAATATCTTTCTACTTAACAAATCTATCCTTGTGCGTTAGAGGCTTTATGTAACGTTTCAATTTGTAGAGCCAGGAGTTATTGCTTTTTATATTTGCGTCGCGAGGGTAAAGAGAAATGTTTCGATACGTGGAAAAATTATTTCTCTTGTAAAAAAGTGCGGAGTAAAAGCAACAATCGAATTTTACAGCAAGCATTATTGGTGGTGGTGACGTTGCTAGTGCAATTATTTTCGAATCATCATAAAAATGCGTTGGGTATTGAGGATGAGGCAAGTTTAAAAAAAACGTAACTATTCAGCTCTGTGCCCAAACGCCGTTGCTCAGTTATTTTCTGGGCCGCTCAAGCCATCCATGGGCGCTATACAAGCGCTCCGGGCGCTTAAATGCCCTGAAAATAACCGCCCAACGGCATCTCCCGAGTGTAATTATCGAACAGCTGAATAGTTACAAAAAAACAAGATAATTTACAGAATAAAAATGCGCGTGAAAAAGGCCATCGTATTCCGTGGTATCGTGATTTCTTCCGCTCCGCCTCCAAAGTGATGCGTCAGATACTTCGCTTTTTGAAGAGTTGCTTGATGAAAACGCCCTCAAAATCCCTGTATGAGCGCCAGCTGCGGCCGTTGTATCTTAAGTATATTTGAGGTTGGCCGGACACTGTTGAATTCACTGTTCACATCAAGGGTTTACAGATTTTTTTGGCGCTCAACTGAGATTTTTAAGATAATTTTGTGAGATGTGAGGCGCCTCATATTTCGATTTTTTTTGACCCCTCAAATTTCTTTTTCTTTGATAGCCACCTCACAACGACACTACTCTTTTGCGAAAATTTTTTATTGCTGTGCTATAAGTGGCGCACTGCATGGCGGGCCAAATGGCTTTGCCTTGTAGTTTAGTGCTTAGGATCGTTAGCGAAATAATAAGAATACTTAAAACCGCAGTGATTAATTCAGCAGTGATTAATTCAATGAGTGCATCTCTTGTTCGCCACTTATTGGCAGGTGCTATTTTTTCTTGTCGGTTAAGGCGTTTGTCGAGTATTCCAGCATGGATGCGTGGGGGTAGCCGCTTTGCAGGAGCAAAAAGCCGAGATAGCCTCTCGGTAATTGCTTCTGCATTACCTTAACAACCTACATCCCTGTAGGTCTAGCGACCTCGAAAATAACCCACGACTGCATTTTGGCTTGGTGTTGAATAGTTACGATCGCTTTTTATATATTTATTTTTAATTGTTGTAATTAATAGCTAGCGCAATATGCGCTTTAGCTCTTCATATACAAAACATATTGTCTAATCTTTTTAACTTGCTTGGGGGCGTTATGAATTCTGGGATCTTTAAGGTATTTTGTATTCCAAAAGTTTTTGTTGTTGTGGGTATTTCTGTAATTATTAGTGCTTGCGCAGGAGATCAAAACCTTAATGGTGAAGTCGACGGCGAGCCAGAAATGGGGCTGGAGATGATGCCTGAGACTGGGATAATGCCTGAGCCTGAGATGATACCTGAATCCGAACCTGAACCCGAACCTGAAACTGGGATGATGCCTGAGCCTGAGATGATGCCGGACAAAATGGATCCGTTAGGGCTTAAAGCCATAGTTCGCAGTAAAGGCTGCGGAATGCCTGCATCGTCCGCTAAAGGGCAGTGGGTGCAGCAACCCACATTGAAGATCGGCAATCGAAACAGGAATTGGCATGTAAGGCTTCCTGATAACTATGATCCCAACAGAGCTTACCCACTTACCTTTGAATTTCATGGCTGCGGAAGTAAGACTAACAACATCGCCGATGGAAAAAGTTGCAGGCAAAGATGCTATTCATGTTCGCGGCGATGCCGTGGAAAGCTGCTGGAATGACTTAGCTAAGGCACCTGCCTTACTAATCAAACTTCATAGAAGATTACCGATTTACACCGTTCATTGATGAAATGCTAAAAGAAATGA
>JAXHOG010000001.1:0-3686 GCA_034519605.1 Marinagarivorans sp. | reverse complement strand
AGTTACGTATTGCTCAAATGAATAATCGCGCTTTGATAATTCGAGCAAAATTGGCACAGGTGTTTGCGCTGGTATCGCCATTAAAATTGGCCGCGTTGGAACATTATCAAAACACCTTAAAATTTCCCAGTCAGTTCGAGGAATTGGGCTACAAGCGCCAAGAATTCGAAGATGGCAAGTTAATTGACCGGATAGAATTCACCGCAGAAGGTGGAATATTGCTGCAACTGGGTAAGGATTTTGACCCAAATTCCAAGCTGTTATTGTTATCAGACGCGCTCAAGAATCATCAAATTTTTAAGTGGCAATGCAAGACGAATATTCCCCAGCATTATTTGGGGCCAATAAGCGCAGCAGCTTGTGAATTTAGCGAGGGTTTTTAAACGGCGTGACCGAGCATATTTACCACGCGTTTATTCAAGCTAATGCCCAGGCCAAATGGCAGCACCGCCTCATGTATTTACCTGCCAAGCGGAGTATTTAATTGCCCCAGCAGGCGGTAGCTTTGGAGCAGGCACTCGGCGCACACTCACTGTGAACTCTGCGCCAAAGGATTTAGGTTTACATTCACAGGCACTATGCACACGCTCCTTGCGCCTCGCTAGATTGAATAGGTTTAAGCCACCAGCCCACGACAAACCCACTTCGCAGGCGACAGGGGCTATAATGCCCGCCATTTTCTTTCTCTTGCGCAACCACAGGTAGCCACGTGTCCACTATTCACGAATTACAGCTCAACCCCCGCATCCTTCGCGCCACCGACCAAATGGGCTTTACCGAGGCCACCGAAGTTCAAACCAAAGCCATTCCGCTCGCGCTAGAAGGCCGCGATTTAATGGTCTCGGCCAAAACCGGCAGCGGCAAAACCGCCGCGTTTTTACTGCCTATGCTGCACCGTTTTTTAGCCGAAGATAAACCGCGCTCCAGCACACCGTGGCCTTATTTTATTACCCACACGCGAACTTGCCCTGCAAACTAAAAAAGCCTTTGAATCGATGGCCGCGTTTACCCATTTAAAATGCGGATTAATCATCGGTGGTGAAGCCTTTAAATATCAAATTGCCGATATTCGCAAAAACCCCGAAGTGATTATTGCCACACCCGGCCGCTTGGTAGAACACATCGAAAAAGGCAGCGTGGACTTTCACGACATCGAAGTATTAGTACTCGACGAAGCCGACCGCATGCTCGATATGGGTTTTGCCGATGACATTCACACCATCGCCAAACGCTTGCCGATTACGCGCCAGACCTTATTATTTTCGGCCACGCTCACCCACATTGGTGTTAACGAAGTCAGCCGCCAATTAAAAGAACCTGTGCGTTTAGAAATAGACAGCCACACACACGGCCACAGCGATATTACGCAAGAACGTATATTGGTGGATAACGACAAACACAAAGCCAACGTGATTGCGGCGTTAATTGAAGAAGAACAACCCAAACGCGTTTTTATTTTTTGCAAAACCCGCGACCAATGCGAAAACCTCAGCAACATTTTGCGCTACAAAAAATTCCGCTCGGGTTATATCCACGGCGAGCTTGCCCAAAGCGTGCGCAAACAAGTACTCAACCAATTTAAAGACGACAAATTACAAATTATTGTTGCCACCGATGTGGCCGCACGCGGATTAGACATCGACGAAGTCGACCTAGTGATTAATTACACCGTGGCCCACTCCGGCGACGATCATGTGCATCGCGTAGGCCGCACAGGCCGCTCGGGCAACGCGGGTAAAGCCGTTACTTTAGTGGGAATATTGGATTGGAATTTAATGTCCAGTATCGAGCGCTACTTAAAAATCCGCTTAAAACCCCGCCGCATTAAAGGCTTAGAAGCCGCTTACACTGGGCCGAAAAAAGTAAAAGCCTCGGGTAAAGCGGCCGGCGTAAAAAAACCTAAAATCGACGGCAAAAAACCCGCCGCTAAACGCCCGAAAAAAACCGAAGCCCGTAAAGCGGCCATGAGCACATCCAGCGATGGTTCGGCACCGCTGAAGCGGAGAACGTAAATTTAAAAATATAAAAAAACCGGCGAAAGCCGGTTTTTTTATATTTTGGATTACATAAATGAATCGATCGACGAAAAACCACCCAGCTATCAAAAACCTTTCACGCCCCCAACAATGCCACCAGCATCACAATACTGGCCTAGCAACTATTTAAGTGTCGCGCTTAACCCTTTAACACTTGATCCAGATCAAGAGCTGTTGCACCATCCATGCCCATCTAAAACGCACATTCGAGCTTCCTTAGGTGTCCTTTATGCAACCCACTTCTGCCCTCACCATTGGTATTGATGTTGGCTCTACCACCGTAAAATTGGTGGTTGTCGATGCCGCAACACAGCAAATACTGTGGAGCAAGTACCAGCGCCACGAGACTAAACAAGCCGAAAAAGTGCTGGAAATGCTGCAGACCGTGGGCGCCGATATGCCCGCACTCGACCTTGCGCAAACGCGCTTATTTATTACCGGTTCTGGCGCCTCGCCCATTGCGCCTTACGTTAATGCCAAATTTATTCAAGAAGTTAACGCCGTCACCATGGCGGTTGAACATTTACACCCCGATGTAGGCAGTGTGATTGAACTGGGCGGGCAGGATGCCAAAATTATTATGTTTAAAACCAGCGAGGCCACCGGCGAGAAACGCGCGTCTACCTCCATGAACGACAAATGCGCCTCGGGCACTGGCGCGACCATTGATAAATGTTTTATGAAAGTGGGCATGCCGCAAAGTGAAGTGGCCAAGCTGGTTTTTGACCCCACCAAACTGCACCACGTCGCCGCTAAATGTGGCGTGTTTGCCGAAACCGATATTGTCAATTTAGTTAAAAGCGGAATTCCTTCGGCCGAAATTATGTGCTCATTAGCCGATGCCATTGTGGGCCAGAACTTATCCGTTTTAACGCGCGGCAACACCTTAAAACCTAAAGTACTTTTGCTGGGTGGCCCCAATGCTTATTTACCTTTTTTACGCGCCTGCTGGCGTTACCGCATCCCGCAAACGTGGGACGAACGTGGCTTTGATTACCCCAAAGATGTTCCGTTAGAAGAGCTTATTTTTGCGCCCGACAATTCGGAATATTACGCCGCCTTTGGTGCGGTGCTGTTTGGCTTACACGAGAAGGACACCCAACCTTGCGGTAGTGTGGCAAAACTAGAAGAATTTATTCGCCATGGCCGCAAAGCACAGCTTGGCAATAATGCGGGCCCCGGTTTAGTAAAAAGCCTGACCGAAGCCGAGCACTTTATCGAGCTATATAGCGCGCCCAATTTTATTCCTGCAGCGATTAAAAATAATCGTATTGAAGGATATTTAGGGCTCGATGGCGGCTCGACATCCAGTAAATGTGTATTGGTAGACGAAGACGGCGAAATTATTCAAAAGGTGTATCAATTATCCAAAGGCAACCCACTCGAAGACATGAAGAACATGTTTATCGAATTAAAACAGTGGGCCACCGAGCAAGACGCCGAATTAATTATTAAAGGTTTTGGTGTAACTGGTTACGCAGGCGATGTGATGGAAGCGGCGCTAAAAGCCGATGCCAATATCGTCGAAACCGTCGCCCACATGAAAAGCTCACAACATTATTTTGATGATGTGGATGTAATTTGTGATGTCGGCGGGCAAGACATTAAAGTGTTATTTATGGAAAACAAAACCATAAAAAACTTTCGCCT
>JAXHOG010000067.1:0-12902 GCA_034519605.1 Marinagarivorans sp. | reverse complement strand
GTGAAACGCAAAAAATACTTACTCCCGAAAACTTGCAGCGGGCCAAACATCTGTGTGAATCATTCGATGATCACGCGCGCTGGTGTGAGCAAAGCGCCGCATGAATGTGATGATGTTGGTTGATCCTTTTTATGATTACGTCTTTATGCAGCGAGCGCTGGTGGGCAGCATTGCAATTTGTTTAGGCGCCGTTCCAGTCGGCGTGTTTATGACGCTGCGACGCATGAGCTTAACGGGCGATGCGATGGCACATGCGATATTACCGGGTGCCGCCGTGGCCTATTGGGTGTCGGGTTTATCGCTGGTAGGGCTCACCTTTGGGGGTTTGTGTGCGGGCTTGTTGGTGGCTGGCCTTTCTGGCTGGGTCGCTCGCAGTACACAGCTCAAAGAAGATACCAGCTTGGCCGCTTTTTATTTGATTTCACTGGCGTTAGGCGTGCTGATTCTGTCTTTAAAGCACAGCAATGTTGATTTATTCCATGTGTTGTTTGGCAATATTTTAGCGTTGGATAACGCTGCACTGGTCTTACTGGCAAGCATCTGCAGCATCAGCTTATTGCTGTTTGCCGCGCTCTATCGACCATTGGTAATTGAGTGCGTTGACCCACTTTTTCTGCGGCGATCAAGCTACGTTAGTGCAGCGGCGCATTATGGTTTTCTGCTCTTGATGGTCATGAATTTAGTGGCAGGGTTTCATGCCTTGGGCACCTTGATGGCCATTGGCATGATGATACTACCGGCAGCAGCTGCACGCTTTTGGGCAAAAACATTGGATGGCATCTTGTGTACCTCCGTATTACTGAGCTTTAGCGGATGTTACTGCGGGCTGCTGCTGTCTTTTTACTGGGATGTGCCGTCCGGCCCCGCCATTGTGCTGTCGGTGGGCGCTGCCTATATCGCCTCATTATTGATCGGCTTAGAGGGCGGATGCCTTTGGAAAGCCTTTCCTAAACGTCATTTGACGAGTTAACGCTATGCGCATTCTTTTTTTATTATTGTCGCTGATTATTGTTAGCGCGCCGGTCTATTCAGCCACCGGTAAAACTGGCAACACCACGTCAACTGCAGCAATTCAACACACCGCAATTAAGGTTGTCACCAGCTTTTCTATTTTAGATAACTTAGTCAGCGAGCTAGGTGGCGACCACGTGCACATAGTGAATTTAGTCGGCCGCAATAGTGATGCCCATATGTATCAGCCTAAGCCATCTGATGCTGTTGCCGTCGCCCATGCCGACTTGGTGATTTTGAATGGCCTAGGGTTTGAAGGTTGGATGACGCGCTTACTGGCCAATAGCCGTTATAAAAATACCACGCTAGTTGCTAGCCAAGGTGTAACACCGCTGATGTTAGGTGACGAGGTTGACCCCCATGCGTGGCAAAGCTTCGAGAATATTCGTATTTACATCGACAATATTACGCAGAGCTTAAGGTCGCTTAGACCTGAATACGCCACGGAATTTTCTCAGCGTCATGATGCGCTAAGCCACAAAATCACGGCCTTACAGAAGGCGTTAAAAGAACGCATCAACACTATTGTGCCGGCCAAACGAGTGGTGGTGACTAGCCATGATGCGTTTGGATATTTGGGCCAAGAATGGGGCATTCAGTTTTTAGCACCGGTGGGATTAAGTACCGATACCGAAGCCAGCGCAGCGGATGTCGCCAATCTGATCAAGGACATTCGGCAACGCGAAGTTAAGGCTTTGTTTATCGAAAATATCAACAACCCACGGGTGTTAGAGCTCATCGCTTCAGAAACCGGCGTGACTGTTGGTGGCCGTCTCTATTCCGATGCGTTGAGTGACATGGACGGTCCCGCCAGCACCTATGTAGACATGATGCGGCACAACATCGAAGCTATTACCTTGGCGCTTAGTGAACGAGGCAAGCATTGATATGAACGCTTTTAATCAGCGGTTACCGGATGTCGCTTTAAACCAAGCATCACCCATCGACCTGGCCATTGATTGGGTCGGCATGAACGGCATAGCTTTACCCTCGATTTGTGCTGGTCAGCTCGCGCAATTGCAGTTGGATATCAGTGTCAACCTGCCGCAGCCAAGCGCAAAAGGCATACATATGTCGCGTCTTTACCAGCTAGCGCAGACGCATTTGGCCAATGAGGAGTTAAATCAAGGATCGGTCTCGGCACTGTTGTCGGCGGTGATTAATAGCCACAGCGATCTCGGTTCAACAGCGGCTAAATTAACAATCCATACGGATGTGTTGCTGAAGCGCCCAGCGTTGGTGAGTGAACTGGCGGGGTGGAAGCGTTATCCCATCACGCTAGAGGCCTGCGTGGATAGCAACACCGGAATGGCCAATGTTAGGTTAGGTGTCAGTGTCGAGTATTCCTCTACCTGCCCGTGTTCCGCCGCCTTAGCACGTCAACTACTGCAAGAAGCCTTTCTCGCCCAATGGCAACACGAACAAGCAACACCAAAAGCCATTGGTGAATGGCTCGCGGAACACGGCAGTCATGCCACACCACACAGCCAGCGGAGTCAGGCATTGGTCAGTGTGTCACTAAGGGATGATAAACTCCCCATTACGGCATTGATTGAGCAGATCGAAAACACACTGAGAACCCCAGTGCAAACCGCCGTTAAACGGGTGGATGAACAAGCTTTCGCGCGGCTCAATGGCGCCAATCTTATGTATGTCGAGGATGCCGTGCGCCGTTTGCAGGCCTCGCTCAGCTCAACGTTTTCGGCTGTCAGTATTCAGGTAATTCATCGTGAAAGTCTTCATCAGCACGATGCTATCGCCAGCATTACTAGCCCTCCATTAACAACCAATTGAGCCGTTAAATTTTTTTCCAGCGAAATTTTTAAAACTTATTGAAGACTCTTATGACTGTTATCGAATCACCTATTGCCATCACCTTGCCGGATGGCAGCCAGCGCCATTACAACACTCCGGTTTCTGCACTTGCTGTTGCACAATCAATTGGTGCCGGGCTGGCGAAAGCCACTGTGGCTGCGCGTGTAAACAACACACTGGTGGATGCCAGCGATGAAATACACACCGATGCAGAAGTGCAATTAATTACCGCAAAAGATGCCGATGCCCTGCCGATTATTCGCCACTCCTGCGCTCACTTATTGGGCCATGCCGTCAAACAATTATTCCCAAGCGCCAAAATGGTAATCGGCCCGGTGATTGATGATGGCTTTTATTACGACATCGCTTACGAGCGCCCCTTTACCCACGCCGATTTGGAAGTGATTGAAGCCCGTATGCTGCAATTAATTGCGCAAGATTACGACGTACAAAAAGTGATGACGCCGCGCACACAAGTGCAGGCGATTTTTTCGGCGCGCGGTGAAGAGTACAAATTAAAACTGATCGAGGATATGCCCGAGGTAGAGTCCATGGGGCTGTATTACCATCAGGAATATATCGATATGTGTCGCGGCCCCCATGTGCCCAACACGCGTTTTCTCAAACATTTCAAACTCACCAAAATTTCCGGCGCCTATTGGCGTGGCGATGCCAACAACGAACAACTGCAACGTATTTACGGCACCGCTTGGGCCGATAAAAAACAATTGCAAGATCACCTCACACGCTTGCAAGAAGCGGAGAAACGCGACCACCGCAAACTCTGCAAAGAACTGGATTTGTTGCATTTTCAAGAGGACGCACCCGGCTCCATTTTTTGGCACCCACGCGGCTGGACGCTGTTTCAACAACTCATCAGTTACATGCGCAAACGCCAGCAGGCGGCGGGCTAGCTACAAAATTCGTGCGCATTCATTGCAGCGCATCCCCTTTTTAATTGTGGTGGGGAAAGACGAAATGGAAAACCACACAGCGGCCTTACGCACTCAAAGCGGCGAGGATTTAGGAAAAATGCCAATTGAAGAATTGGCGGGGTATCTTAAAAAAATGACACTACCAAATGATGCTTGAAGGCAGGGACGAGTATGAGTTTTTATTAACCATCAGCACAGATAAACCCTTAGCCATTTTTACCCAGCATACGCCCGAAGAATTTGATTTAAAGCTGATGGCAAAAAATGACGTTGAACATACCCCGCTGGCCGAGCACTTTTTTAATGCGGAGCATTCACACGATAGCGCCGTTTCATCCGTTGCTGTTGAAATGCCTGGCTTATTTGATATGTCGCGTATTAATGCTTGGCTTGATGTGTTTTTGCAGGTGCACGGTGAGGACGTCTACCGCATGAAGGGGGTTGTGGGCGTTAAAGGAGAAGATTGTCGGTTTGTATTTCAAGGCGTTCACATGATTTTTGGGGGGCAAGCCGGTAAGCCTTGGGGCAATGAAACCCCCATTAACCGCATGGTGTTTATTGGTAAACATTTGGACGAACGTTATATCCGTAGCTCACTAGAAAGCTGTTTGGTGTAAGGAAATATCATGCTAACTGACGCTTATGGTGCTGGCATCTCTTCAGCGTGTGCCATAGTGGGCTCGACATAAGGCTCAATCGTCGCAACATTGATCGAATAGGCCGCTGTCGCCATATCATTGTCGACTAAGGTAGTCGATAGCGTGCCCTCAATCCAAAACGGATCGTAGAGCTCATCCAGACGAATACCGGGTTCATATTCGCCGTAAATAATTTGATTGGGTGGTGGTGGCGGCATATGTAGGCAAGCCCCAAAAAACGGCACCAGAAAAAAGGTGGTGATAGTTTGTTGATCGTTATATTCCAACGGCACAATAAAACCCGGAATACGAATATGACGGCCATTGAACTCCGGGCGAATTTGCTTGGAATTTAGGGCTTGCTGGTAACGGTCTTCGGCAGAAGAAGGTTTAGTTTTAAGTTGACTCGTCAGACGATCATCAATGCCACCGTCTTCTATATCTTCAAGATAAGCAGGCGGGTTTTCTAGCGCCTGTAGATCATCTTCGGGGATTAAATCCACCCAGTCTATCTCGGTATAGGTCGTTTCTTTTACCGCTTTTGATTCTTTGGTTTTTGCGAGCTCCGTTGCGACGCGGGGGGACTCTGCCACCTTTAAAATGTCTTCTGTGGTGGTTACTTCCCTTTTTTCGCACGCAAGCAATAAGCACGCAACGATAACAATCACAATCACAATCACAAAGTTTAAGGGGTTTCTCATGAGCGGCTCGATTCACTAATAATGCCATTTGATATATCGTATCATTCCAGCCATAACATTCGATACTCACATGCCTCAGACTCAAGATTTTAATCACGAACTGGCGGATAGTCACTTAATCAAGCGGCCCTTGGCGATTTGCGCGAATGCGTTGAGCTTTACCTATTCAAACAGCCTAGACCCCATTGTTCAGATTCCTAAGTGGCAAGTGGTCGTCGGTGAGCGGGTATTTTTACAAGGTGCCTCGGGCATGGGTAAGTCAACCTTGCTGCAACTTTTATGCGGGCTGCGTATTGGGTCGGGCAAACTGAGTGTTGAAGGAGTCGAATTGGCGCAGCTATCGGCGGCCAAACGCGATCGTTTTCGCGCGCAAAATATTGGGGTGGTCTTCCAGCAATTTAACCTTATTCCTTACCTGTCGAGCCTCGACAATATTTTGCTGGCCGCCTCCTTGGCGGGTCGTGCCAATGCGCAAACTAAGGCGTTAGCTCAATCATTGTTAAGTGACACAGGATTAGCTCCCAAGCTTTGGCAGCAGCGTGCCGACACGCTGAGTATTGGCCAACAGCAACGCATCGCCATTGCCCGCGCCTTGATTAACTCGCCGTCACTTTTACTCTTTGATGAACCCACCTCGGCGTTGGATGAGGTGAATCGAAATCTGTTTATGCAGATGTTATCTACCTATATTGAGGGGCACAAAAACACCACCGTCATTTTTGTGAGCCACGATACGCGCTTGGCCTCTTATTTTGATTCTTCAATCGCGTTATCAGAGTTGTCGAGCGGTAGAGCAGGGGAGGCAGATAATCATGCACATTAATAGGATGCTAAAAGTCGCTTGGCAAAGTCTATTGTATCGGCGTGGATCGGTAGTTCTGACAGTGATTGCAATTGCCGTGAGTGTCTTTACTTTATTGGGCACAGAGCACGTTCGCCAAGCGGCAAAACAGGGTTTTAATAGTACGGTTTCAGGTGTGGACTTAATTGTTGGGCCGCGCACCAGTGATGTAAATTTATTACTAACTACCGTATTTCGTATCGGCAATCCTTCGCAAAACATGTCATGGGATAGCTACCAAGGGTTGATCAATCACAAAAATGTGGCCTGGGCGATTCCCATCAGTTTGGGGGATTCTCACCAAGGGTTTCGTGTTGTTGGCACCGAAGCACCATTTTTTACTCAATTTCAGTATGGTCAATCACGCAAATTGACGTTCACCAAAGGTCGCGCTTTTTCGGATGTGTACGATGTGGCGTTAGGGTCACAAGTCGCCAAGCAATTACGCTATGAACTGAGTGATAAGTTAATACTGGCGCATGGACTTTCGGCAACTAGCTTCCATAAGCATGATGCTTACCCCTTTCGTGTGGTCGGAGTGTTGGCTGCCACCGGCACACCTGTGGACAATGCTTTGTATGTGAGCTTGGCAGGGCTAGAGGCGATTCATCAGCCCCCAAGCAATCTTCATCAGCCCCCAAACAATCCTCATCAGCCCCCAAACAATCCTCATCAAACCCCAAACGAGCAATCCAGTGAGCAACAACCTAAACCCGCCAGCATTACCGCAGCGATGATTGGTTTAACCTCCAAGCTGGCGACCTTTAAAGTGCAGCGTGAAATTAGCACTGCAACCCAAGAACCTTTAAGCGCCATTTTGCCAGGTGTTGCCTTAACGCAGTTATGGCAGATGAGCCGTGGGTTGGAAAACACATTGCAGTTAATGGCTCGCTTGATTCTATTTGCTTCTTTACTGGGCCTAGGTGCCATGTTCCTCGCCACGTTGCGCGAACGACGTTACGAATTAGCCGTTATGCGCACCTTAGGTGCCAGTTCGCTAACCATTTTCTCATTGATTGAAATCGAGTCCTTAAGCGTTGCATTGCTCGGAATCTTGCTTGGATGTCGTCATCTTGTTCTGGTCATTACTATTGCCAACCCATGGGCAGTGGCCGAATACGGTATTGATATAGGATTGGCCCGAGTGACGTCGCATCATTTAATAACGCTATCCTATGTGCTGTTTGGCGCGATGCTTGTGGGTGCCGTGCCGGCATTAATGGGCTTTTTAAGATCGCGCTAGGACAATTGTCTTCCCCTGTCTCCTCACTCAATAGTCTATGGCTATCGTCATTTGATTGTCATCTCACGTCTATGCCGTTATAAAGACGTCGCTGCAAACTGTAACGCCTTTTTTATTGATGTTTTTTTGGCCCTTTAGTGAGGGTATATTGACTGGCAGAGTGTTATGACAACGACCGAAATTTTCTTAATCGCCATGGTGATCATTTTTACCGTGCCTTATTTAATCTGGCGCCTTGGCAGAACCGATTACTGGGCGCCCTTGGTGGTGGTGCAAATCATTATGGGCATAGTGCTGGGGCCTGGGGTTTTGGGCAAAGTCTTTCCCGAGTACTACAGCTTTGTTTTTAATCCCGATGTGATTAAGTCGCTCAATGGCATTGCCTGGTGGGCGGTGATGATTTTTGTCTGGATTGCCGGCATCGAACTCGATCTCAAAAAAACCTGGGCCTATAAACGCGAAAGCAGTATTACCGCAGGCTTAGCGCTGGGTACAC
Organism: Marinagarivorans sp.; assembly: GCA_034519605.1. Lineage (GTDB taxonomy): Bacteria > Pseudomonadota > Gammaproteobacteria > Pseudomonadales > Cellvibrionaceae > Marinagarivorans. The sequence goes on along the minus strand of JAXHOG010000067.1, from coordinate 5,222 downwards.
CGTTAATTTTTGGCTGTTTTGGCGCGGTGGCGATGATGGCATTTAGCGATGGTTGGATTGGCAAACAAGGCGAGACTTGGCAATTTGTATTGGGTGTAGGCATGGCCTGTGCCGTCACAGCCTTGCCGATTCTTATTTTGTTTATGGAGAAAATGGAAATCCTACGCCAGCCCATTGGTCAGCGTATTTTGCGTTATGCAAGCCTTGATGACATTGCTATTTGGGGGGTCTTGGCGCTGATATTGTTGGATTGGGAGCGAGTAGGGCGGCAAGGCATGTTTTTACTTGGGTTTGCGGTATTAGCTTATGGGTTCCGCAAACTCATGGTGGCGATTCCAGAAAAAGATCGCTGGTATGCGGGATTTATCTGGTTGGCAGCCTGTGGTTTAGCCGCCGACTGGGCGGGCTTGCATTTTATGGTAGGCGCCTTTTTGGCGGGCGCGGTGATGGATGCCGAGTGGTTTAATCAAGAAGATATGGACAAGCTGCGCCACTTTGTTTTGATGATGATTATGCCCGTGTTTTTTTTAAGTACGGGCTTGCGCACCAATTGGGATGTGGGCGGTATGGCGGTGTTTGTGGCCGCCGGTATTCTTTTGGTCGTGTCTGTGGGCGGTAAGCTTGCGGGCCTACATGCGGCCGGTAAAATCCTAAAATGGGAAAAAGGCGAAGCCTCGATCATTGGTTGGCTGCTGCAAACTAAAGCGCTGATTATGATTATTTTTGCCAACGTGCTGCTCGATAAACACATCATCACCAACGAAACCTTTACCGCTCTGCTAATAATGGCGGTAGCGAGCACTATGCTCACAGTGCCAATAGTCACGCCTAAATTGCAAAAGCTAAAAGCGCTTATCCTTCGCTCTACATAAAAAGCTTGTTCGACCTAATCACTTTTTACAACGATTAATGTGTAAGCCATTGATGTAAATAGTGAATGTTAAAAATGCAGGGCAACCTTATTGGTTGTTCAAATTTTTAACCTTTGCTAGGCGCGTCAATGGGTTGCGCAGACGTTGGTGATTCAACTGAGGTTTTTAGGATAATGCGTGAATCGGCTCGGCCAAACGAGGTGAGCCTAAGTTGCGCAATAAAGTAGCTTTGGCGGTTTGATCATCACAAAACGCGCTGGCATAGACATAACCGTGACCCTCATTAATGGCCCTGTAGTGCAATCAAAAAGTGGGGCAATCAAAAATACGTTGAGCCAACTCAATTTACTTTTAATTCACTATGTCGAATACTAAACAGTATTGGACATAGATATTTGAGTCTCTGGAGAGAATGATTTTGCGGGGTAAATCTCCCCCAAATCAATAGTCGAATAGAAATCAGGATGCTTGTCGCCAATTTCTAGCAGTAACAATTCTGCAGGGTTACTTTCATGTACTGCAACCCCAACGACGCGACAAATGCCCGGGTGTTGTTGAAAGTCCTTAAGCGTCTTTAAGTTGAAATTATATGTTTGGCCAATCATGGCTAAGCAGTCGGTATTCGATAGTGAATTTGTCATGGCGTTACTCCAGAATGATTTTTATTGCGGGGTTGCTTATTCGTTAGACCGGCCACCACTGCGTGGCGGGCGATCTAACGAGGAATTACATCGAGGCTGAGCGATGGACAAGTTTTTGCTCAATTGCCCACAAAGGGATACTGGCGGGCTTAGCTTCAAGCACTCGAACCAATGGAATAACATTTGATTGATCAAGGCAGTCTTGGCGCAAGGTGATATCGATACCATGAGCGTAAAGCTCTTTGCGCTGTCGATAAAAACTACTTTTCGGCATTGAGTGCCGAAGGTCTACACCCGACCTCCATAGCATGTAAGTTCCCTGCAAACGAAGGGGCAAGCTGTGTTGCGTCTCAGTGGACAGAGCTATTTGCTGATTCATTTCAATTTTTCTCAAGTAAGAGTTATATATATTTTGGGCCACGTCGGGCGTCATATCTTTAGCCGTTAAAATGCCTATTTTGGCCAGCTCTTTTTTCATTAATCTCAATTCAATTCTTAATTTATTATCAGCCCACTTGGGTATTAGCGTTTCAAATAATGCTTCAGGTAATTGATGTTTTGGTGCTTCGATCTCCTCACCTTTGGAGTAGATTTTTATGGCCCAACGGCGCGAGTGTTTGCCAAAGTAAAGAGTACCTCCCTTCATTTGTGGGCGACCATGGCGGGTCTTGGATTTATATTCAGCTGCACGCAACCAAGAAAGCACATCTCGGCGGTGCGGTAGCTCAAAGGATTGGTTGATGTCAACAAGAATCAAAGGGTAATCACCCTCTTTCACTTTTTTAACGTCAACAAGCTCAGGCGTTATTTCTAAGTACCCGCATATGATCGGGTAAACATCCCTCATCAAAGCCACTAAATCATCACTACCAAAAACGTTATGGCCCTGCAGAAACTTAGATGGGTTGCCAGAGAACAGAATTTCAGACGCCCTACCCTGACTATCAAGCTCACCATCACTCCGAATTTGAATGCTCGATTCGTGCGAGCCTTGCACTTGAAGTTTGCAGGGTACTTGCCACTCAACAGAGCCCTCAGCCGAGTACTTCATAACGCCCCCGTTATTGATTGGAAAGTGACGCAAGGGCAACCGCGCAGTAACCCAATCAATCACGGCCAATTACTCGAATTAGTCCCAAAATGGGACAAAAGGCGGGTATTACTAGACTTTCCGCCTTTCCAACTGTTAGCACCAATCCAGCCATGCCTAAAAATCCTGTCAAGTGCTCTAGAGGGGATATATAAACACCACTGCAGGGTACAATCAAGCTTTCAGGGTAATTCCATGGAGTAAAGTTATGGTTACAGAGTATATTTTGGAGATAAACATGTCCTTTGGTGAAAATTTAAAACGTCTTAGAAGGGATAAGGGTCTTACTCAAGCAGATCTTGCTGAGAGGGCAGGACTTAAGCCGTCGCACATCCCTAAGCTTGAAAGTTCTAGCGGTGATCCAAAGCTATCGACCATTTACAAGCTGATCAATGCCCTTGGGTGTAATGCTGACAGCCTGATGACAGACTCTTCACACATGAATACAAACCAACTAGTAAAGGTAATGATGGAAAGGGTTTGCAATCTTCCAGAGATCAACAAAAATGTGCTGCTTCACGTGATCGATCAATATTGTATTGCGGCAGGTATTGAGCAGACGCTAAGCGCATCAAGCAAAAAATGGTTTGAATTAAAATATATGACCACGCCAACCGAGGGAATGGTTAAAGCGCCAGAAATACATGCCAAAACTGAGTAACTGAATTAATGCTAAAACCCTAGAGCTAGCCAATTCTTAAATCGACTCGCAAACAAAAAGACGTTTGCAACTCAATTTAAGAACCGTCTAGGGCATTAACTCAGTGGCGCTTGGAATGCCTCCGGCGGCCCTTCGGGAATAAGCTTTAAAAAGCTTAACCAAATTTCAAAACTAAGACCTTGGGGCGTCGCCCCAAACCCCACTCTTGCCGCCGAGGGCTCAGGGGGTTGGGGGGAAAAGACTCCCCAACCCCCTAAGCTGAGGCTATTGGGTGGGTGGTCTGATCAATCTTTAATAAATCGCTTTAGTGCAAACCAGCTGACAAGAAAGAGCCTTGAATTAATAATCGAGTGATGCGTGTTGCATCATTCGATTTTTTAAAAATTGACAGGTTTAAGGTCGGATGAGTACTAAAAAGATTTTCAGATTTGCTCGCTTCTCCTCCGATGTCGTCGGCGCTGTGCAATCTGAAAATATGAAAGCAACTCCGGTCACCGGACCAATACGGGGGCCAGATAGTAAGAAAGCTATTATTTTGATCTGCTGGCTGGCTCGTACCTCGGCAGACCTGCAGATCAAAAACTGTAGAAGGTGCATTGGGCGCTAGACGAGCCAAAAACTCCCGAATGGAGTATCGGGGTATTAGAATACCCCGTATGACCAAAACCAACCAAGTTCAAAAAACGGCGGCCGCAATCGGAAAATCAGATCACCAAATGACCTAAAAATCATCAACTTTGATTACAAAGGGCGGGTGTAACAGACTTCCGCCCTATTCTGGCGTTGCCAGAATTCTTAAAACCTCAGGATCAGAATGATTAACAACGTAGTGACGAACAGCTTTTCGTATAAATTGAGCCATCGTAACATCATCAACAAAACAAGCCCGCTTAAGGGCTTTTTTTTCGCGTTTGGGGAGCGTTAACTTAATGGTATCGATGGGGTCGAGATACCTCAAGAAAAGGCCTCCAGAGGGCCTACAGTGGCCTTAGAATGGGGCTTTAAGCGGTCTTTGAGAAAGACTAAACAGTATTGGACATAATTATTTGAGCTTCTGGAGAGTGTGATTTTGCGGGGTAAATCTCCCCCAAATCAACAGTCGAATAGATAATCAGGAATTGGTTATCGCCAATTGCTAGTTGAGTAGTAATTCTGCAGGGATTACTATCGTGAATGCAAACACCTGAAACGCGACAAATGCCAGGGTGTTGTTGGAAATCCTTAAACGTCTTGAGCTTGAAAATATAGGTTTGGCCAATCATGGCTAGGCAATCGGCATTCGATAGTGGGTTTGTCATGGCGTTACTCCAGAGTGATTTTTATTGCGGGGTTACTTATTCGTTAGACTGGCCACCACTGCGTGGCGGTCAATCTAACGAGGGATTACATCGAGGCCGAGCGATGGACAAGTTTTTGCTCGAAGGCCCACAACGGGATGCTTGCGGGCTTGGCCTCAAGAACGCGAACCAATGGAATAACGTTTGATTGATCAACGCAGTCCTGACGCAAGGTAATATCAATACCATGAGCATAAAGCTCTTTGCGTTGGCGATAAAAACTGGTTTTGGGCATTGAATGCCGAAGGTCTACACCTGACCTCCACAGCATGTAAGTTCCCTGCAAGCGAAGTGGCAAGCTGTGTTGTATCTCAGTGGACAAAGCTATTTGGTGATTCATTTCAATTTTTCGCAAGAAGAGTTATATATGTGTTATGGCCACATCGGGCGTCAGATCTTTAGCCGTTGAAAATGCCTATTTTAACCAGCTCTTTTTTCATCAATCTCAGTTCAATTCGTAATTTATTATCAGCCCACTTGGGTATTAGCGTTTCAATGAATGCTTCAGGTAGTTGGTGTTTTGGTGCTTCGATCTCCTCACCCTTGGAATAGATTTTTATGTATTCAGTATGAGCGGTTAAAGGAGGTGCCCTCCTTCAGCATGTAACTGAAACGAAGCAA
>JAXHOG010000038.1:0-11535 GCA_034519605.1 Marinagarivorans sp. | reverse complement strand
ACGTATTGTCAGCGGCGAGCCATCAAACTGAGTCGTAGCATTGATGCAACCCGTATTCACGTCAACTATTTAGTGATATAAGCTTCAAATATATTGTTAAAAATACCTAAGGATAATTTTATTTTTTCAATGGGCAGCCAATTCACTTCAACTTTAAGAAGCTGTTCAAGCGGAAGTTGAGCTATTTGTCAAAACGTACGGGCTAGTTTTCACCGCTAATAGAGAATTGTGGGTTAATTTTGAAGGTGCCTTCGGTAAACAGTTTAAGGCCCGTATTGGTAAATCCCGTACTAGCGCGAGTTAGAGCCAATCGTTAAATCGGAGGTTGATTTAAGGTTCTCCAACTTAAGCGCACTCTGCGTTTATCGAGCGGTAAATAAAAAACCTCGGCGCCGAGATGGGTATTTTTGAGGGCTAAATTAACCTTGCGATCATTAGGGCCTGTAAGCATCATCTTTATGAAGACGAGCTAAATATTGGCAACGGGCATTTGCGCGCTTAGTGAGATCTTTTTGAAGTCATTACGGGTTCAGGTGCCGTCTTTCATTACATTGCTAACCGGGAAGCAGAAGCAAAGCGGCTTTCTGTTTTATTCGGCCTTAAATCCCGGCTAAGCTCGAGCTATCTTCGATATGAACGCGGAAAAAGCGCGAACCATTACCAGTAATGCCGCAGCCTGTGGCAGACAAAACAATGATTGCGCTGCTGAGAATTTTGAGGGGTTTTTTCCAGGATGTTCTTCGTTTGAATGGTTGTTGGAAGGTTTAAAGATAGCTGCTAAACCGCTATTTGAGCGAAGTTAATGCACAAGCAGCGAGCGAGGGCGCAATGTGGTAGCAGTCAGTAGGATAGGCACAAGACAGCGGGGCAGGTACTCAATAGCCGATGGAGGCTTGCTGCTGTTCCCGTGCTGCGCTTGCCGCTTTGCAGGCGTCGAGGGCTTGTCCAGCAACGATAAGATCGCAGCTTGCAATTGTTCTTTGAAAAAGAGAAGGAATACCATATCGTGGTATTTTTTTGGTGCTTTTACGACCGGCAAATTTGTATATTGTTCGACACATTTTTTAATGTCGCACAAGTTCCGACTTGGATTTATGTGATTATATCGGGAGGGATGCAAGAATACGCGTTGGGTGTGGGTAGGCACATAATTTTCGGCAAGCATAAAATTCTGGGAAAAATTTTAGTGGTACGCATTTTACACAAGAGCATGGATTATGATTCACAGCTCGAAGGCTATAACGCCGCGCACCAACAATTTTTTTAGGTTTTTATTTTGATGCGCGCTTCTGGTCCTGATGGCAATATTTGTTTTTCATTGAAGTTTTCATTACCAACAATAAATTCATATAATAGCTTTCGAAAGGACCCGTATAAATAAGAACGATAAAATTGCTGTTTTAGATCGCCACTTAATAGAATGTCATTGATTATAATGTCGACTTGCATCATACTCCATCCAACCAGTGATTTAAAAATATGCGCATTCCCCGTATTTATACCCAAGCCACACTCGCGAGCAATAGCACGGTAGAACTCGAAGAATCGCTTGCCCATTATTTGGGGAAAGTGTTGCGCATGGAAGCTGGGCGGGAATTAATTGTTTTTAATGGCCAAGGCGGTGCTTATGCTGCAACACTTGCGGAGGTCGGTAAAAAAAGCGCCGCCATTAATGTAGGTGCATGGGATGACCAAGATCGCGAGTCGCCGCTAAAAACCCATTTAGCCATTGGTTTATCACGCGGCGAACGCTGGGATTTAGTGCTGCAAAAAGCCACCGAACTCGGCGTTACCGAAATTACCCCGTTATTTACCGAGCGCTGCGAAGTTAAATTACACGGCGATAAACAAGATAAAAAATTCGACCATTGGCAGGGAATTATTATTAGCGCTTGCGAACAATGCCAACGCAATATTGTGCCGCAATTAAATGCGCCTCAAAAATTTGATGATTTTATTAAACGTGATGAAGGGCATGGCGAATTAAATCTTGTGCTGCATCACCGCAGCGATAAAAAACTCAGCGACTACGCCGCACCCAAAAACTGCACCCTATTAATTGGTCCAGAAGGAGGCTTGAGCGAGGATGAAATTGTATTCGCCCAAAAAAGTCACTTTAATGCACTAACCTTAGGGCCGAGGGTGTTGCGCACAGAAACAGCACCACTTGCTGCGCTGAGTGTTTTACAGTTGGCGTGGGGCGATTTTTAAAATTTCGACATTTAAATTCATATGCAAAATAAAAAAACGGCATACATAAAATGAAAAAATACGGCAGCCTGTTTCTCTTATTAAGCTTATGCTTCGCCCCACTGGCCTTAGCTGGCACCGTGTATAAATACCAAGACAAAAACGGTAAATGGAAGTTTAGCGATAAGCCACCCGCCGATAAAACTACTACCGAAACCTTAGAGTTTTCGGCAGAAGTCGAAGATACCACCCAACTTAACTTTAATTACTATAAAGATGGCACCGAGTATTTAGCCGAAACCATAAACCCTTTTTATATTGCTATCGAATTAAAAGTAGAGTTTGACAACCCCTCGATACCTACCGCCACCTACACCATACCCGCCCGCGAAAAATTTATTTTTTATCGGGGCACACAAAAAACACCGGCCTTTAATTATCAATATGTCTGGGGTGCGCCCAAGCCAAAACTCGATAATAGCCCCTACCGTATTCCGGTGCGCAGTGGCAGCAAACAAATTATTTCGCAGGGGTTTAATGGTCGGTTTTCTCATAATAAAGAGCCCAGCGTGCACGCCGTGGATATTGCCGTGCAAGTAGGCACCGATATTGTTGCTGCCCGCGCAGGCACGGTTATTTTGGTACAAGACAATTTTGTAATGGGTGGCGTACAGGCATATTTTTTAGATAAAGCCAATGCGATTTATATCGCGCATGAAGACGGCAGCTACGCCACCTACGCCCACTTATTAATGGGCAGTGCCACCGTTAAAGTGGGCCAAAAAGTTGAGGCGGGTGATTTAATTGCTCAGTCTGGCAGTAGTGGTTTTTCAAGCGGGCCACATTTACATTTTGTTATTCGGCAAAATAGTGGCTTTAATACGACATCCATCCCTTTTAGCTTTACCCGCGCCGAAGGTACTTTTATACCCACTGAGCGTCAGACCCTTTGCCCCTGCGATTAAACATCCGCGATCTATTTTCACTCAAAATTATTAAGCTAAACAGCGCTACAAATGATCTCGGCAACCTTAACCAAAACTGAGCCAATCAATGTCGTAAAAAGTCTTTTTAAAATCCGAGATAAAACCAGCAAATCACGCATTTAGATTTTTTATCAGCACATCAATCACATTACAATCCGTTCAACTTACTCAAATGGAGTCATATCATGAATAAACAATTAATTATGGGCGTTTTAATGGGTGCCGTTATTGCCACCGCCGGTGGTGCTGTAGCGCTGCATTTTAATAGCCCCAAAACTGCAGATATTGTTTCGGTAACGCCCATCACCTTAGGCATGGAGCAAGAATACGCCGTGGTTACGCATGTGACCCTGCGCCCCGATCCTAACGCGCCGCAAATGGCGCAAGTAATTAGCTCGCAACCTATTATTACCCCTGGCCAAGTGCGCGAAGTGTGCGAAGACCGCGTGGTGACTCACCAAGCCCCCGTGTCCGATCAACATCAAATTGCAGGTACTACAGCGGGTGCTCTGATTGGTGGTGTTTTAGGTAATCAAGTGGGTGGCGGTAACGGTAAAAAAGCGGCGACGGTTCTTGGCGCTATTGCAGGCGGCGTAGTGGGTAAAAATGTTCAAAGTAATCGCCAACAAAAACAAACCTACCAAACCACCGAGCAAGTCTGTAATACACAACGCGAAAACGACCGCACCAATGGCTACAACGTTAGCGTAAATATTGATGGCCAAATTCAAACCTTAACTCTGCCCTATAGCCCCAAAGGTGCGCTACCGGTTGTTAATGGACAGCTAATTACTGATCAAGCCGAAATTCGTCGTTTAACCACCAATATTGCGCCACCCACATACGACGTTGCTTACTCGCTTAACAACCAACCGCAAGTGATGCAAATGGATAAAGCGCCAAAAATTGGCGACCGATTCCCTATTGATAACGGCCAAGTGCTAACGCAACCTGCCGACATCGCCAATTTGCAAAGCCGTTTTGGCCAAGTCGTGGCTTATCGTGTGATGTATCAATCAGAAAGCGGCCCCGGCGAAGCGCGTATGCTGAACGCCCCAACAGGCAATACAATTGCACTCAAAAATGGTAAACCCGTACTTAATACCACACTTTAATTTTGCATTAACCCCGTAAAAAAGCGCCGCTCAAACGCGGCGCTTTTTTTATGCCCAAAAGTTTTGTATTAACGCACACAGATTCCAGTGGCTAACGCGATGCATTAAAAACTTACTTCGCGTAAATGATGCGCATTGCACAGCGCGGGCAGTATGTAATGTGCAGTTCACGCTTTACATTACTCGGCCAATTCGCAGCGATTACGCCCGGAGGCCTTGGCGGTATACAGAGCTTGGTCGGCACGCTCAAAAACCGACTCCAAACTATCGCCAGTTTTAAATTCCGACAAGCCAACCGAAAAAGTGATGGATAGGTGATGCTCTTTATAATTAAACGATGAGCTTGAAATGGTTTCTCGAATTTTATCCAACGCCTCTAATGCTGACGCGCCAGCGGTCTCTGGCAGTAAAGCCACAAATTCTTCGCCGCCGTAACGGCAAAAGAAATCGACCTCACGCAAACTTTTTTGAATCGTTTGGGCAATAGCTTTTATCGCACGATCGCCAGCTTGATGCCCATAGACGTCATTAATTTTTTTAAAATGATCAATATCAATAATCGCCAAGGATAAAGGGCGCTGGTATCGCCGCCAGCGCTGAATCTCTTCGGTGACGCGTTGGGTATAGGCTTCGCGGTTGGGTAAATCAGTTAGCGAATCGTGCATGGCTTTGTAACGCTGCACATCTAAGGTATCGCGATTTTTTTCGGCCTCCCGTTCCATAATTTTTATTTTTTCGCTAAGCACGACCAATTGCTCTACCAAATAATTTTGGGTTTTATCTTTTTGCTGATGATCATCAATCGCCAAACGAATACTGCCCAACTGCAACTGCACTTGATCTTTAAGCTGCTTAAGATCGGTTGCCTCTAGGGCTTGAATCTCTAAGCTATTCATGTCGCGCATCAGATTGGCTTGTAATTGCTGCGTGTGCGCACGCTCGGTATGTGAATGCTCGACCGCGCCGCCAATCAGCTCATAAATGTCTGCCAGCTCTTGGTTCATCGTTTTTAAATAGGTCGCAAAAGCATTATTGGCTGCCAAATAGGCTTCCATCACCAAGTCGCGCACCACCTCCAAGGTAGGAATCAAGGTTTCTGATGCCAAGCCCTGCTCCACTTTTGCGCGAATCACGCTGACTTTAGCTTGAATACTATTTTCGTTTTCTAAGCTGACCAAAAAAGTCTTAAGCACCTGCGTAATTTTGGTGGTGACCTCGGGCGCGACCGCCATGAGTGGTGCGCGGCGCGGCGCGGCAGCCGCTAGATACTCACCCGATGTGCCCGGCTCCTCTGGCGATTCATCGGGTAGTTTATGCACACGAGCCGAAGGCGATAAATCTGTATGCGTAGGTTCGCCGCCACCGATTAATCGACTGAAAAATCTTTCTTTAGGCTTACATTCCAAGCTCGCCAACGCTTGCTCTTGCAAGTCGGCTAGCTGCCGCAATAGCGAGGGATATAAATAGATTTTTTGGCTTTCAGTCGGTAAACCCGCTAAATAATAGCCGATCTGTTTGTGGGTACTGCGCGAAAGCGTCAGCGTCTTTAGCGCCGAAGCCATGTCCGATAGCGCCACTTGCACATCCACCACGGCTCGCTCTTGATCGCGCTCAAAGCTAATAGTGGCTTTTTCTAAGTGTGCCAACAGCATTTCCAAGGCCTGTAAATCCTGCGCTTTACTTAGCCCACCACGCAATTGTTTGCGTAACTGGTCCAGCAGTTCATCCAGCGAAGGATGCTGCCCATCCGCCGCCACACTCACCCGCACCAGCGCTTTACGTAACAACTCTAACTGGCTGGTTAAGCTTTTTTCTAGCATCTCGTGCGCATCCAACGCTTTAAAATACTTCTCGCGCCAGTTGTCTTTTTCGCCACCCACTTTTTCACCCGTCATACGCTGCTACAACTCCCAAGTCATCACACAGTCTTTACAATGCCTTTGAGTATAGTGAGTGGCGGCGGATTGGCATTTTTTAGGGTGGAATGAGCCCGCGTAAGACGAGTGGCCAAACAATCCAATAGATTAAACCTAGAAACCGCCGTTGAATCACTAAAGTCTGCGCAATCCCTTGACGCGCCTAGCAAACGTTAAAAATTTGAACAACCCATAAGGTTGCCCGGCATTTCTTTTTGGCGCTCAACTGAGGTTTCTAGGTTAAAAACACTCGGGAAAAAGCGCATTTTTGGCTTAAGCATTCTGCCGTACCGCAGCTATAGGCTCGGGCTTAAATACCACCAATCGCCACGCCAGCAAAGTTGCGGCTACCGCTAATGCCGCAATTAATGCCCACCAAAAACCCGCGGCGCCTAAAGGGGTTAAGGTTAAGTGTGTGGTAAAAGTGAGGGTGTAACCCAGCGGTAAACAAATCGCCCAAAAAGCCAACAATACAATCCACATGGGGATGGCCGTATCTTTGTAGCCTCGTAATGCATTCACGGCGGTGACCTGCACCACATCGACAATTTGGAAAATGGCGGCCAACACAAATAAATGGCTGGCGATGGCGATCACTACCGCATCATTACTATAAAGGTTGGCGATGGCAAAACGCCCAAACAAAAACAATGGCACGTTAATGCAAGCAATCATTAATGCTAATACAAGCGACGACAACGCCACTAAACGGGCGCGTTGCAGTTGCATTTCGCCCACTAAAAAACTCACCCGTAGCAATACCGCCATGCCCAAACTGAGCGGCACCATAAAAGTGATAGAAACAGCATTGAGTACAATTTGATGCGCGGCGACGGTCTGTGCGCCCAGCGGCACCAAAAACAAGGCGATTGCGCAGAACATGCTCACTTCGATAAATAACGTAATACCAATGGGCAGACCGAGGCGTAGTAATTCGCTCAGCTGCGGCCAGTTAAGCCGATAGCGATGGGCAAATAAGCGCAGGCGGGCGAAGTGTTTACCCCAGTGCAAATAGATCAAAAAGGCCAGCAGCGCGATGCTGTTGGCTAGGGTGGTTGCCCAGCCGCAGCCAATACCGCCCATAGCGGGCAGTAAGACATAACCATCAACAGAGATGCCATAAATAAAGCTGTAGTTAAGTGGGATATTGCACAGCGTACTCAACAAACAAAACGCCATAAAAACCCAGGTGTGTCCGGTGCCATCGGTAAAGCCGCGCAATGCCGTTAACAGCAATAATGCCGGCACCCCCCACAAAAATGCTTTGATATAACCTTCGGCAACACGGGCGGTATCGGCATCGGGATTGAGCAACCCCAGTAGCGCTATGGCAGACCATAAAAGTGCGATCATCAATACGCAGCCCGCCATCGCCACATACAAACCTTGCCAAGCGATGGGCAGAATTGCCTGAGTATTTTTAGCGCCCATATGGTTAGAGATCGTGGGTTGTAGCGCGCCGAGCAAGCCTACAAAAAAGAGCAGTAAAGGCGTCCACAAACTTACGCCAATACTGACGCCAGCCAAATCAGCCGCACTGGCATTGCCAGCCATTAGGGTATCGACAAAACCATTGGCCATTTGCGCCAACTGTGCAATTAAAATCGGCCCACCCACACGCGCTAAACCACGCCACTCCACCAGCGTTCGCGACAACAACGCCATAATGTTTACCCATCAAAAAACAATTAAAAAGAGGCCGACAATATAGCGTAAAGATAAGTTTGCGTGAGGCGCATTAGCGGAGGGCTAATAGCATTTTGGCCGTAGTCCTAACAGGTAGCCGCCGCAAATTAAGTGCGATAAGGAAGATAGACAATGAAAAATTGGTAACTATTCGCAATACGTCGATGCAATTGAGCGATGGAATAGGCATTCATAAGAAATTTTTTATTCTTTGTTCACACTATTGTCACAATTATGATTTCTGTGGTTTTAATTTGTACATATATGGCTATTATCGTGCGCGAAGAGGGTTGCCACGCAGGGTAGCCTTGCCATCATTTTGATAAATAAGAGGCTTGCCGAATGAATAAATACACTGCAATAACCCTTGCATTATTAAGTGCGACACTCGGCGCCTGCAATGGAACCAGTACCGAAAGCTCAGTGGCGAGCCTTAGCTCGATCGCTACAAACATAAGTTCTAGTTCTGTAAATGTAAGTTCTAGTTCTGTAAATGTAAGTTCTAGTAGCCTTAAGGCCAGCAGCTCAAGTATTGCCGTAACAAGCTCAAGTATTGCCGCCACAACAAGTTCAAGCAGCGCCGCCAACACGGGCGGAGTCAATACCAATACCGATTTACCCGCTGAGATGCGCATTAGCGCCGATGGCGAAAAATTAGAAATGGGCGATTTTTATTCGTCAAAACTCTACGACGAAACCGTGATTGAAACCCTTCGTTTAGATTTTGCGCAACCGAATTATGCAACGCTTTTAGCGAACAATTACGCGAGTAAAACAGAAATTGCAGCCACCTTAACTTACAAAGGTAAGGTCTATGAACAGGTGGGTGTCCGTTATCGTGGCAACACCAGCTATAGCCGCGCTGGCGATAAAAAATCTTTCTCGATCGACTTAGAATTTATGATCGAAGGCCAAGATATTAATGGCTACAACGATTTAAAACTCAATAACGCCTTTGAGGATACCTCGTCAATGCGCGAGGTGCTTTATGCCAACTTAGCGCGCAAGAATATTCCCTCAGCTAAGGCTAATTTTGTGAATGTGGTTGTTAATAATAAAAACTATGGCGTTTATGCCAACGTTCAAAAATTAAATAAGGATCACGTTAAAGAATGGTTTTTAGATAATGATGCTACCCGTTGGCGTGCCGAGTCTCCAAACAGGACCGGAGGTGGTGGCTTTGGTGCAGGCACTTCAACACTCAATAACCTTGGCGAAAAAGGCAGTAGTTACGAAAATGCCTACACATTAAAAGGTTCATCGGTAGACGACCCTTGGCAAGACTTGGCAAATGCCGCCTATGCAATGGGTACTGGCGTGGTGACAAGCGCCTATTATATTGAGCAGCTTGGTCAATTCATGGATGTCGATTCTGCATTGTGGTTTGTGGCCACCGAAAACCTATTCACGGACGATGACAGCTATGTAAATAAAGGTGGTATGGATTATTACGTGTATTTTGACGTAGTAACAGGCCGTATTGTGCCGATTGAATACGATGGCAACACCTCCATAAGCGCAAAATTGGCGACTACTTGGACGCCATTTTACAACGCCACCAATAAAAACTTCCCACTTTTAAATATTTTGTTGAACATTCCCGAGCTCCGTCAACGTTATTTAGCGCATTACCGCACCCTAATGGAAGAAGCCTTAAAACCAGAGGTGGCCGTAGCCAAAATCACCGCCTACGACAAATTAATTAATAGCCACATAGCCGCCGAAGCGGTGCGCCTTTATTCTTTCGCGCAATACACGAGTGGTGTAACCGAACTTAAAAATTTTTTTACGTCGCGCATGAATTATTTAAAAGCGAATAGTGAAATTAATCAGACTGGCTTAGTGATCAGCAATGTCAACGATTCGGTTAATGGTAAAGTTTCTGTTCGCCCAACCAGCATGCAAGCTGTCAACATAAGTGCAAATGTTGCTGGCAGTGTTAAGGCGGTTAACCTGTATTACGGTACCGGTTTAATGGGCGACTTTAGTAAATTACCCATGACAACCGCTGGCAATGGTAATTACAGTGCGACAATTCCTGCGCAAGCCAAGGGTGAATTTGTACGCTATTACATCGAAGCCATCGCCAATAATAATGCCGCAACCGCTAGCTATAACCCTGTAGGTGCAGAGCACGATGTGTATATTTACCAAGTGGTCTCGGCTGATGCCATTGTTAGCCCTGTTGTCATTAACGAAATTATGCCCGCCAATAAAACGGCAGCCATTGATGAAGAAGGCGATTACGGTGATTGGATTGAGCTTTATAACACCTCAAATCAAAACGTTGATTTAACGGGTTATTTCCTGACGGATGAAGAAACAACACTTGACCGTTGGGCTTTTCCTGCGGGCACAACGATAAAAGCCAATAGCACATTAATTATTTGGGCGGATGATAAAGCAGACTTAACGACGGGATTGCACGCCAATTTCAAATTAAGTGCAGCGGGTGAAAACCTGTATTTAGTAACACCCTCTCAATCATTTGCCGATCAAATGACGTTCGTCAATGCATTAGATGACCAATCTTATGCGCGCACACCCAACGGTACGGGCGCTTTTGTATGGTCCACTAAGCCAAGCTTTAATAAAGCTAATTAATACTTCAGCTGACCCATATAAAAGGGTTAAGGCTAAAAAGCCTTAACCCTTTTGCGGCTATAGGCCAACCTCGGCCATCGTTTTTGAGTATCTTAAATGAGCAATTCTTTGCTGATTCCTGAATTGGTTACGCATCTTTCGCACTTTCACGGCCATGGTTTGGCTGATTTAAAAAAAGCGAATTTGATGGATCGTGTCGATACTAAATTTATTATTCCACTCGCTAAACTGCTGCCGCTTATTTCCGAACTAGACAATAATTACTCGGTATTAGATATTCGCGGTAATCGTTATTTCCGCTATCAAAGCACCTATTTTGATACCGATAATTTTGAGCTTTATCATCTGCATCACAATCAAAATTTAAATCGCCACAAAGTACGCGTACGTCATTATGTTGATGATAATACGCACTTTTTAGAAGTAAAATTCAAGAACAATAAAGAGCGTACGATTAAAAACCGTATTTCTATTGCTGCCGAAAATCCGTTGGAAATAGAGTTGCATCGCGATTTTTTGGCCGCGATGGGGCTACCGAAAGAAAAAATACTAAAGCCCAGCTTAATCAATCAGTACAAACGTATAGCTTTTGCATCAGAAGAACGACGAGAGCGACTCACTATTGATTTTGATTTGGCGCAATACAGTTTAATCGGTGATGATAAACACTTTTTAAAAGTAGAAGGTATCGCGATTGCTGAGCTAAAACAGAGCCGCCTAAATCGCCACTCACCATTTTTTCAACTTGCCCGCGAGCACAATATGCGTGCCGGTGGGTTTAGCAAATATTGTATGGGTGTTGCTTTAACAATGCCCGAGTACGACAACATCAAAGTAAACCGCTTTAAATCTATTACCCGCAAGATAACCACTACAATTTTAGGAGACGTGTAATCCATGATGTTTTCTTATGAATTCCTTATTCGTTATGGCATTTTATTGCTTGGCGTCATTGTCTTGCTGCGCGGTATTTATTTTAGAAGCACGCCCAATAGAGAAGCCTTTTTTAGTTTCTTTTTGTTTAGTAATACGTAACTG
>JAXHOG010000094.1:0-10613 GCA_034519605.1 Marinagarivorans sp. | reverse complement strand
ATTGCTACAGTGCCGCCAATGGGGCCTAAAAACATATGGCAAAACAGCTCCTTACAGCAGGCTTGCTTCCATCGCGAAGCTTACCCGCCAGTCATTTCGCGTGAGATTTCTGCAAATGCCTTTTTGCTGACATCACGAATCACAGGCACCACTGCGAGGGCCAATGGCTACGGGCAATGCGGATGAACGCCCTCTTCTAGCCGGCACCCGCCTGCAGCCGCTTCAAAGCGACCGCCCCCCGCTTTGCGGGAAGCATCACAAACTGCGCTACGCGTGGACCAGCTCGTCATATTCCGGCGGTGCCGTTTGATTTGCTCATTTTCACATTTCGGGCGTAATCAACATGGGGAACCGCAGCCTGAGCTTAACAGCCGGTGCCGCCACCGCTGGGCACGTTGCTGGCGCGACCCGTTTATTAAGCACGCGACACCCACTTCGCCAGCACCTAATTGACGGTTGTTTGGCACGGCAGGGCCCGCGTAGTCATCGCCTGAATACCAACTGGTTGGCGGGTAGGCAGACGCCGCTGGAGCTTCGGCATCTCGGGGAATGCGCGCAGGCGCCGCATGGAGTGCGTGCACTTGAGGGTTTCGACTTGCCAAGCCCACGCTGCGGTGGTCGCCCACGCCGATATTGCGCGCGGCACCAATGCGCAGGTGCGGTAACCATGCCGCTTTGTCGGACTGGGCACAATCAGGCCGTCGCCTTCTTTCACATCACCAACAGCTACGCACACCTTCGTCACGTCAAGCGTACTGGCGCCACCGGCACATCAGGCAATAAGGCGGGAGTCATCAAGGCTGACGGGCCGCAGGCGCGGCCGCCGCCGAGGTCAGGCGCCAGCCGGGCGGCGCGCTGAGTTCGATTCGAACATGGGCGCGCCTTTATCGCCCTCTTTCACCGGGGCTTGGTGATGACACCGCTTTGGGTGAAGGGAATGGTCTCATACTTGCGCTTATCGGAGTCCTCCAAGACCGTAGCCCGGTGGCGCCCCGCCCAATATGCCCGGCACGGGGATGTTACGTTTTCACTCACTGTTTATCTCCTTATATTGAAACGGTCGCCGTTTAAACTGTACCGGGTCAGCCATATTTACCATGGCCTCAATCCCGTCTTCGTTTTGCCAGGTTGGGTGCGGTGATAACCACATAACGACGAGATCCACTTCAAACAATTCACGCAATTTAGCGCACTGGCACCAAAACCAACACGTATCGCCGGTGAATACGGACGCAATTGCTCGCTGTAGTTTTTGATGTAATCGGTAGAGATGATAAAAAGGTCGTCTTATTTTCGACACTTCGGCCGTAAATTTTTAAAGTCAGTAACGGTCTGTGTCGGGTCAGTTTGACCATTGCGAGTCGGGTTCGTTAACGCTGGTAATCACTATCACCATCCGTCGGCCGCACTTCACGCGTACCCGCACCCATCAATTGAATTTGTGTTTTATCGCCTTCTTGAGCCAGGGTGATTCTTCGGCGCTATCAGGTGCTGATAGTTTGCCCTGCGGTGATGTAATAAAAGACGCTGGCGAACAGGCATCGCCGCAGCCAATCACCGCCAGCTCAAAAATATAGTGAGGCAGTTAGAATGGTTGCCAGACCATCTTGATGCTGAACCTTCACCGCGAGGGTATTTACCGCAGTGGCGCACCGCATCACTCACCATGGCCAAGTCATCATCATTGAAACATGGAGGCGTAGAGCAGCGCACCATTGGCATGCCATAAGCCAGCGAAATGTAGCCGCTGCAATTGCCGACAGGTTCGCTCGTTAATCTTTCAAATTCTGGCTTTTTGCACCTTCTGTAGAGCGATTAAATTACGACGTGAGGCGGCATTTTGCCAGCCGAGCGCCGACACTGACGGAACATAACATACCGCGCTTCGTCCGGACGATACAGTCTGAGAAATTCGCCAAGGTCGGTCAAACGCTTGGGTAGAAGAGAGCGGTCGCCGGTTGATTTGCGGGCAAATATGAAGGTTTGAGAAATGGCCACACGTGAAAGGTACGCACCGTTTGCCAGACGCGACATGCCTTTCATTTCCGGTGTATTCGCGCCGTTTACTGTCAGCTTCGCGCGCGCTGAAACGACGTAGCAAATCAGTCTTGACCCAATTTTTTAATGTTGTATGCAATGTTAACTCGACTCGTAATCTAGCTTTATGTAACCTTGGTCGGTTTGCGCTAAATATTCCTTGTGTTGTATCGCGTAGGCCGCGTAGACTTTTTTAAATCGTGATTACTGGGCATTGAGTTCATAATCTCATCAGCCGGTCATAATCTTTCACCAACTTGGTCCGTATTTACTGTTAGTGTTTACGGCAATGCCGTTAACTTAAAATTTGTATTGCCACGATCACTAAAACGTAATAAACCAAACTTGTCTTTGCCAACAGGATGAGCATACAACTTTGACAGATGGAACACGCCTTCTAGTTTTTGAATGATTTTGCCGGCCAATCAGGGCTAATAAGGCGTTGCAGGTTACAGTTAATCACAAAACTGTGTTATCTAAACGTTGGAGAGAAACAGCGCCCAAAAAGCTTTCGGGTTCATCACATTGCCATCGCCCACACTTTGCGATCGCCAACTGCGCGAAGACATGCAAGAAGGGGTTAGCTTGGTAAAATGAGGCGATAATCTAAGCCCACGTAGGGACTACGTCAAGACCGCCATGGATGAGGGTACCTTTTTCACTCCAATTTCAGACGGAAGCCGTCGAGTTGCTCTTCGTGTCACGGGTTCAAGAAGAACGTCAGGGGTCGCAGCTAGCCGTGAGCCATGTCAACGGAAAAAGTGAGCAAAGCTCACATCGTGCGTGGCCGATGAAGAGAAGGAGGAGATGTCCGTCTGTTAATGTTTGACGCACATGTATAATCGTGACCCAACGGAATTAATGAGCGAATTTACCGCGGCCGTAGTAATCTCGTTTCGGAGTTTTCAGGAATGGTATTGCTGCAAGGTGTAATGAAGGCGTTGCAGCGTTCGACTGCCGTAGTGCCGTGCCGTTTTGCCAGCAATTGACTAAAGCGCGGGAGCCTCCGCGCTGGATCACGGATCGGCGATCAGCCGGTTTCAGCTGCTATTATCAGAGCCAAGCATTGTCTTCCTCACCCACTGCGCAGTCATGCGCAAGCTATGACCGGAACAAAATCGTCATGGTACCATTGCGTAACTGCCAACAATACCCTATTGGCGGCCGGTTCTTAAGGGTGTAAAGCGAATGTACAAATTGCCGTTAATAAACATGTTTACGGCAAACACGCAGTAGCCACAACATAACGAGCGGATGGTAAAACAGCGTTTTAACGTGCGTCATCAAAGGGCTGTCTGACCTGCTAAGGGCGCAACCTTAAAGAATTGCGTTGCGAAAGGATTACTCCGGGTCTCATCTGAATTCTTAGGGGCGCAGATCAAAGGCGCCACGAGGCCTTACACAGACAAGGCGTGGGCGACGCGCCAGCCTAACCCCACCGCAAAAACCTACAAAAAAGTAGGCACTATGGCTGCAGGCCTTTACGGCGGCCGATGCTACGGAAAACCTCGCGATTGCGGCCAGATCTGCTTCCGGTGTACCCCGCGTCGATGCTTTTTCTGGGCGGCCCCATGGCGAGGTCAACGAGGTTTTTCGCCAGTGATTGACTGATAAAAAGTGCGATGGCCAAGCTCAAAATCTTAGGCCAGAGTCTCGAGGCGTTGCAACTGCTGACGTGGTTGAATTGATATTGCCAAGATCCCGCCTCAATCGAGACGGCGCCCGGTCAACTCACCAAATGCCAGTGCTGATGCATATGAAATTGGGCGGCAAAATCAGGCTGATAAGCCGCAGCCCGCAAATACGTCAATTGGTGTGTCCGGCACCAGCCAAACGCGGGTAGCTACCAAACAGCGATATACGCAGCCAGTGCGCAGCCGGCATAGAATGGCGTGCTCACATTTGGCCTAACATCATTAAAACGCATACGGCTCCGGCTTGGCTCCCAGCTGCTGCCCTAGAATACTTGGATGCGGTCGCCGTAGCACGAGCACCAAGCGTATCACCGAGCCTCGGCACTGGGGAGCGTTATTTAATTCGCACGTTTACGCACGTAGCTAAGGGTACGTTAGGTTGCCAGCACCGACCGATCACTTCGCTTGCTCAATATAGGTGCGCACAAGGCAGGCAATGCGAGGTCGAGCGTACCAAGCGCACGGGCCACTTCGGGCTCGACCAGCCAGTTGGTAAATCGTCGCCGCTAAATCCCCCATTAATCACGATAGGTGTTTGCTTTTTTCACAGACATTGCCGTACAACTTTCTAAGCTTGCTGAGACGTAAAGGCGAATATTTTTAAGGCTGTAACCACCAAAGGCTTAAGACTACCGCTATAACCTGAAAACTAAAATCGACGCCGCGTGCCGTAAGACTCACCGTAAAATTGGCGGGAGCCAATTTTACGGTGAATGCTACGGCGCGCGGCGTCGATTTTAGTTTTTCAGGTTATAGCGATAGTCTTAAGCCTTTGGTGGATTACAGCCTTAAAAATATTCGCCTTTACGCTAAACATCAGGGTGTTGTAACCGATCTCAGCAAGCTAGAAAGTTTTCGCCAAGCGTTGGTGCGGCAATATCGCAATGAAAAAAAGCAAACACCCTATCGCCAATTAATGGGGGATTTAGCGGCGACGATTTACCAACCCTATTGGTCGAGCCAAGTGATGGCCGATGCGCTTGAGCAGCTCGACCTCACGCAATTGCCTGCCTTTGTGCACACCCTATTGCAGCAAAGCGAAGTGATCAGTCTGAGTACTGGCAACCTAACACCGCGTACCGCCAAAAAGCTCGCCAAACACGTGCGTAAAGTTTTGGTGCAGGGTCGCTCTTTTGCTCCCAATGCCGAGGCTCGGGTGGTGCAGCTTAGTGATACTCGTGCGCTAGATGTTGCAGCATTGCATCAAGATAATGCGGTGATGCTCTATTTTCAGGGGCAGCAGCAGGGCCAAGAGCAGGCCGATAGTGTGGCCGAACAGGCGCGTTTAATGATGTTAGGCCAAATATTGAGCACGCCATTCTATGCCGAGCTGCGTACACAACAGCAGTTAGGGTATATCGTATTTGGTAGCTATTACCCTGTGCGTGCGATGCCTGGCTTGGTGTTTTTGGTGCAGTCACCGGACACACCAATTGACGATATTTACCGTGCCATGACGAGTTTTTTAACGGCTTATCAGCCTGATTTTGCCGCCCAATTTCGTATGCATCAGCTGGCATTGGTGGGTGAGTTGACCGAGGCGCCCAAAAATCTCGGTGAAGTCACGGGGCGATATTGGCAGGATCTTAACGAAGGTAATATGCAATTCAACCACGATCAGCAGTTGCAGCGCGCCATCGAGACTCTGAACCCTAAAGATTTTGAGGCTTGGTATCGCACTTTTATCAGTCAATCACTGGCGAAAAACCTCGTTATTTACTCGCAAAAACCGTCTGTAGGTACCGCCCAAGCATCACCCAAGGGGCTGCTTGAGGCCTTACCAAGGCTGGATCTGGCGCCGCAATCGCGGGTTTTTCGTTATCCGTAAGCATCGTTTAAGCCATAGAAATAAAGGCCTGCAGCCATAGTGCCTACTTTTTTTGTAGGTTTTTTGCGGTATGGGTTAGGCTAGCGTTTGGCGCGTCATTACACCTTGGCTAGAAATGTGAATTTGATCTGTGTAGAATCGTGGCGCCTTGATCTGCGCCCCTAAGGTTCAGATGGGATTGATGAGCGGTAATCCCGCTTCACAACGCAATTCTTTTTACGCTAAAGTTTGCGCCCTTAGCGGCAGATCCAGACCAACCGAACCCTGATGACGCACGTTAAAAACGCTGTTTTTACGCCATCCGTTATCGTTATGTTGTGGCTACTGCAGTATGTTTTGCCATCACGACGTTTATTGGCAATAGGGTTTGAGGCCTAACTACTACATTATCGCTACACCATAGAGCTCAACCGCCAATAGAATTATTGTTGGCGGTTGCACACTTAATGAATACCCATGACGAGCTGATTTACGGATGGTCGGCTTGTTCCAGTCATAGCAGAAACTTGCGCACATGACGCGCAGTGGATGAGGAGGCTTTAATGCTTGAGGAATACGATGCTCTTGAAACACAAGAGTGGCTAGATGCTTTGGAATCCGTGATCAAACACGGAGGCTCCACGCGCGCAGGTCAATTGCTGGCAAAACTGGCACATGCTGCAACGCAGTCGGGCATACGCTTGCCTTCGGCCATTACCACACCTTACAGCAATACCATTCCTGTAGCTTCCGAAGCGAAGTTGCCCGGCGATAACATACTTGAGCGTAAAATTCGCTCATTAGTCCGTTGGAATGCGATTGCTACTGTGGTGCGTGCAAACGATAACGAAGACGGTTTAGGTGGTCACATCTCCTCCTTCTCTTCATCGGCCACGCTTTACGATGTGGGCTTTAACTACTTTTTCCGTGGCAATAATGGCTCACAACAGGGTGATTGCATTTATTTTCAAGGCCATATTTCGCCTGGCATTTATGCGCGTTCTTTCTTGGAAGGCCGTATTAACGAAGAGCAGCTCGACAGCTTCCGTCGCGAAGTAGGTGGCAAAGGCTTATCGTCATACCCTCATCCATGGCTGATGCCTGACTACTGGCAATTCCCTACGGTATCAATGGGCTTAGGTCCTATCACCTCTATTTACCAAGCTAACTTTATGCGCTACATGTCTTCGCGCGAGTTAGTGCCCTGTGGCGATCGCAAAGTGTGGGCGTTTTTGGGTGATGGCGAGTGTGATGAACCCGAAAGCTTGGGCGCTATTTCGCTGGCCGGTCGCGAGCGTTTAGACAACCTTATTTTTGTGATTAACTGTAACCTGCAGCGCCTTGATGGCCCTGTGCGCGGTAACGGTAAAATCATTCAAGAGCTAGAAGGCGTGTTCCGTGGCGCTGGCTGGAATGTGATCAAAGTTGTATGGGGCGGTCGATGGGACCCTCTGTTGGCAAAAGACAAAACTGGTTTATTGCAAAAGCGCATGGACGAAGTGGTCGATGGCGAGCTGCAAAATTACAAGGCCAACGGCGGCGCTTACACCCGTAAGCACTTCTTTGGTAAATACCCCGAGTTGTTAGAGTTGGTGAAAGACATGACCGACGATGAGATTATGAATCTCAATCGCGGTGGTCACGATTCGCAAAAAGTCTACGCGGCTTACCATGCGGCCTATAACCACAAAGGCCAACCGACGGTTATTTTAGCGCAAACCGTTAAAGGTTACGGCTTGGGTGCAGCGGGTGGCGAGTCGGTTAACATTGCGCACAACGTTAAAAAATTGGGTCAAGACGATTTGCGCCGCATTCGCGATCGTTTCAGCTTGCCCTTTACCGATGAAGAGCTGACCACGGTGCCTTATTACCGTCCAGCGCCGGATTCACCGGAAATGAAACACATGCTCGCGCGTCGCGAAGCCTTAAACGGTTTTGTACCTTCACGTGTAGCCGATTTCACCGCGCTCGAAACCCCTTCACTTGACGCTTTTGCGCCTTTACTTAAGTCAACCGGCGACCGTGAAATCTCTTCTACCCAAGCGTTTGTGCGTTATTTATCGACCTTGGCGAAAGACAAAAAAATGGGCAAAAACCTTGTGCCCATCGTACCGGACGAAGCCCGTACCTTTGGTATGGAAGGTATGTTCCGTCAATTAGGTATTTACAGCTCGGCTGGCCAAAAATATACGCCTCACGATCATGAGCAAATCATGTATTACAAAGAGGACAAAAAAGGCCAAATTCTCGAAGAAGGAATTAACGAAGCGGGCGCCATGTCGGCTTGGGTTGCAGCGGCTACGGCCTACAGCAACTACGGCATGCCAATGGTGCCTTTCTACGTTTATTACTCCATGTTTGGTTTCCAACGTATTGGTGACTTGGCATGGTTGGCGGGTGATGCCCAAGCGCGTGGCTTCTTAATTGGTGCCACGGCGGGCCGTACTTCACTTAACGGCGAAGGTTTGCAGCATCAAGATGGCCACAGCCACATGATGGCCAATACTATCCCTAACTGCCGCAGTTACGACCCCACCTATGGTTACGAGCTGGCGGTGATTATTACTGACGGTCTGCGTCGCATGTTCGCCGAAAAAGAAAACGTCTTTTATTACATCACCACCATGAACGAAGCCTATCAACACCCTGATATGCCAGAAGGTGCCGAAGAAGGCATCATCAAAGGTATTTATCAGCTCAAAAAAGGCGACAAAACCACCAAGGGTGGCCATCGCGTACAGTTGATGGGTGCGGGTACTATTTTGCGTGAAGTGGAAGCGGCGGCCGATATGCTGCGTGCCGACTTTGGTATTGAGTCCGATGTATGGAGCGTTACCAGCGTTAACGAATTGACTCGCAATGGTCAAACGGCCGAGCGTTGGAACCGTTATCACCCCGATCAAGCCCCTAAAAAGGCCTACATTACTGAAGTGCTCGAAAAACAAGACGGCCCTTTTATCATCTCTACCGATTACATCAAAAACTACAGCGAGCAATTGCGTCAGTACATTCCCGGCGATTACTACGTGTTGGGAACGGATGGTTTTGGTCGCAGTGATTCGCGCCCCAAATTGCGTGAATTCTTTGAGGTGGATCGTCGTTATGTGGTTATCACCGCGCTTAACGCGCTGGCGAAACAAGGCAAGATTGATACAAAAGTTGTTGTTGAGGCCATGGCTAAATATGGTATTGACGCAGACAAACCCGAGCCGTTAACGGTATAGGAGATAAACAGTGGCAATTGAAACCATTAACATCCCCGACATTGGCGGGGCTGAAGGTGTCGATGTAATTGAAGTGTGTGTTGCCGTAGGCGACACCATTGAGGTTGATACCGGACTTTTGGTCTTGGAATCCGATAAAGCAAGTATGGACATTCCTTCACCCAAAGCGGGTGTCGTCACCAAAGTGTTGGTGAAAGAGGGCGATAAAGTTTCTGAAGGCGCGCCCATGTTCGAAATCGAAACTTCCGCCACCAGCGCGCCTGCAGCTGAAGCGCCCCCCGGTTTTTTCTTCTTCTCCTCTGTTTCTTTGCTTTTTTTATTCTGCCCATTCCGATTGTTTGTTTTCTCCCCCCCCCTTCTCATCACATATGCGCAGAGCCAAGGCGTTGTTTTATCGGGTGGTCCTGGCGCTGTTACTCAGCCATCGGCAACGGCCGCGCCTGCGGCTACGTCGGCTGTGATTGATATACCTGTGCCTGATATTGGTGGCGCCGAACACGTTGACGTGATTGAAGTGTGCGTAGCTGTTGGTGATGAAGTGAAAGAAGGCGACAGCCTGATTGTGCTTGAATCCGACAAAGCGAGCATGGACATACCCTCACCTGTGAGTGGCAAAATCACCGCACTGTCTATCAGCGTGGGCGATACCGCCAGCATGGGCACCTTAATTGGCAAAATCGAAACCACCTCAAGTGCACCTGCTCCGGTTGCGGCGCCTGTAGCGGCCAAGGTTGAAGCTCCAGCGGCTAAAGCAGCGTCTGCTGCACCCGCCGTTGCCGATGCTCCGGTTGTGCATTCGGGCGATGTTTACGCGGGCCCTGCCGTGCGCAAACTGGCTCGTCAATTAGGTGTAAATCTTGGCGAAGTGAAAGCCACTGGCCCCCGTGGTCGCGTGCTTAATGACGACGTTAAAGCCTTTGTTAAAACTGTTATGCAGCAACGTGCTAGCGGTGGCAGTTCAGCGGGCACCGTGACAAGCGGTTCAGGTATTCCTGCAGTTCCCTATGTTGATTACGCCCAGTTTGGCGAAATCGAAATGGTGAAAATGAGCAAAATCAAACAGCTCACCGCCGAGGCCATGACCCGTAACTGGTTGAATATCCCACGCGTAACGCAGTTTGATGATGCCGACATTACCGATATCGAAAACTTCCGCAAAGATATGAAAGCCGAAGCTGAAAAGTCCGGCGTTAAGCTCACGCCACTGCCCTTTATTATCAAAGCAGCGGCGGCGGCATTGCAGGCGGAGCCCAGCTTTAACGTGGCGATGCACAATGACGGCGAGCATATCGTACAGAAGAAATTCATCCACATTGCCGTAGCCGTTGATACCCCTCGCGGTTTGATGGTGCCTGTGATTCGTGATGTCGATAAAAAAGGCATTTACGAAATCTCACGCGAAGTGGCTGAACTGGCGGGTAAAGCTCGCGATGGAAAACTTAAGCCTGCCGAAATGCAAGGAGGCTGTTTTACCATATCGAGCCTAGGCCCCATTGGCGGCACTGGTTTTACTCCGATGGTAAGCACCACCGAAGCCGGTATTTTAGGTATCTCTAAAGCCGCGATGAAACCTGTATGGAATGGTACTGAATTTGAGCCGCGCTTAATGTTGCCACTAAGCCTTTCCTACGATCACCGCGCTGTGAACGGCAGCGATGCAGGCCGCTTCTTGACCTACATCAGCACCGTATTGGCGGATGTTCGTCGGTTATTGCTTTAATCAATTCGCTTATATAAAGCGAATTGATTTTTAAAATATTAAAACCCCCGCGCAGAAATGCGCGGTTTTTTTTGGTTAAGAGCTACAGATAGGCTTATGCGCCAAGAAACAATTCAGACGCTGTGTAATCA
>JAXHOG010000070.1:0-139867 GCA_034519605.1 Marinagarivorans sp. | reverse complement strand
CAGTTACGTATTGCTGTATCGCCGACGTAATTCCATTGTTTATCGTACCCCTCTAACATAAATGCATAGTGATTCCAGTGCGACAAGGGGTAACTCAAACCTGAAAAATACAGCGTGAAAATACTTTGGGTGTAATCTAACACTATGCGATCAGTCACCATTATATGTTGTTTAAGGGCTGATGCTGGCCCAATGGGCACAGTCTGATTAAACAATTTGAAACCAGTAACATGCACAGGAAAACTGGTGGGTTCGGCGTCTAAATCGGCAAGATTAAAAATACTCAAGCCTTGTGCGCCACCGGCATATACCGTTTGCTGACTATCGATAAAACCTGCACCGCGATTAAAGTTACCATCGACCAGGCCTTGTGTTGTATTTAATATTTTATGCTCTAAATTTTGAGGATTTAATTTCACCAAGCCATTTAAGGTAAATAACCACAGGCTGCCATCCGCCGATTGCTGAATGCGCATAATCGTGGATGAGGGTAAGTTTAATGCGTGTAAATGCGTAAAAGTTTGTGTGGCTTGGTTAAATCGGAATAGTCCTTGGTCGGCAGTGCCCACCCAGATATCACCATTATTCCCCTGCAATAAACTGTATACCCTAAAGCTAGTAATGGTTAACGCCGATGGTTGCAAAGAAGATAACAATCTTGCCGATTGCCTATCGGCCGATACCACATAAAGCCCATTGGTGGATGCAACCCACAATTGCTGGCGATCATCTTGCAATATATCGTACGAATTGATGATGCCGGTATTACCCGCAGGAATAACCAGTGGCTGCCTTTCGAAAGTTTGTGTTTTTTCATCAAACATTAACAAACCCGTAAAGCCTTCAGAGGCAAACCAGAGTTTGTCACCGTCAATTAAAATGCCCCACAGTATTGCGGTATCAACCGTTTTTGGATTATTGGCTTGGGGTTGAAAATGGGTGACAGTTTTTGTTAAGTGGTTATAGCGGTACAAGCCACTACCCCACGTGCTTAACCATAGGTTTTTATGGGTATCTTCTGCGATGGCGGTGATCGGCACTGGGGGTATTTGCCAAGCCGCCCCCGGAGCCGAATAATTTTCAAAACTATTCGCACCAGGAATATAGCGGTTGAGGCCTTTTTCTGTGCCCACCCACAGGGTATTTTGGCTGTCTTCAAAAATACTTAAAATCCCATCATCATTAATGGATGATGGATTTTCACCTTGAGATTTAAAGCGTTTAATTTTTTCGTGCTGGCGATTTACTAAATCAAGGCCTTTGGGATAAAGGCTAATCCATAAATTTTTTTCGCTGTCTTCAAAAATAGCAATGGGTTTATTGGAGCCAATGCTGCTGGCATCACTGGCTTTATGGCGGTAATGCTCAAAGCGATCGTTGGCAGCATCGTAGTACATTAAGCCATCGCCATTCGCGGCTAACCACATAAAGCCTTGGCTGTCTTTGATGATGGGCCAAATATATTTACTGCCTAGACCATAATCATCATTAGGCGTCAGGTAATTTTTAAGTATTTTGGTGGCAGGGTTGTATTTACTGACGCCACCTTGATGCAAGCCCAACCAAAGAAAGCCGCTGTCATCCATGGCAATGGAGCGAACGTCGGCTACGGGTAGTGCCGATTGATTGAGTACCTGCTGGTATTGCCCTGTTTGAGGTGAAAAATGCAATAACCCCGTGGCCATGGTGCCCACCCAAACACGGTCTGTAGATTCAAAAAAAATCGCTCTGAAATCGTTGGTGGCATCTGCCTTGACTTTAGCTACCTGTAGCGGGTAATAAATAATGCTAGCGCGGCTAGCATTAATAATGGCCATCTGGTTGCGCGACCCCACATAGACTTCATTTGTAGGGCTAACCGCCAAAGCGGAAACATAGATTGAAACCTTGGCACCATTACTTGCAACAAAAGGGACAAATTGGTCGGTGGGCGCATCGTAAATACAAATACCTTTTTCTGTTGCTACCCATAAAACACCGGTTTTATCCACCACCATGCTTAAAATAAAACTGGAGCAATAGGGATTTGTATTCTCGAGATAAGGTTTAAATTCTAAGCCGTCAAAACGGTAAATTTTTTCGCCACCCAACCACATCATGCCTTGGTGATCTTGCACAATAAACGGCAGTATGCCGTGAGGCTTTTCATTATCTGAAAAATAATTGAGTAAATGCTCAAACCTAAAATTAGGTGAGTTATTGGCATGGGCTAAAGGGCAAAGGCCTAACAGCAACCCACAAAAAGCAAAGAACAGCTTGCGCTGTACACTAACGACACACCACACAATATCTAAATCCTTACTGAAGCCATTGGAGTGAGTCTAGTGGTTTTACCCTGCGTGAACCACCGTCGCATTTTCTTCGCATTCGTTGACAACCCTAATCACCCTTAAAAACACCGACCTTTGTCGGCGCGCTAAGATGCCGCCATTGTCCTAGAGCCCAAAACAAGCGCTAACGGCATCACATTTATCGCCACAGGCACCTAACTCCACATTTTCTCCATATTTACTCCATATTCACGCGGTAACCTAAAAGCTATATAGGTTGTAAAAGTGATTTAAAAAATGTTTTCGATAAAAACCTAAGCCGGCATTCATTCTCTATCTAAAAGGCGCCGAATAATTGGCATTTATCAAAAAATACACTTTCACAACAAAAATAACAAAGGCTTAAAGAGCCTAACTTTTTACAGTTGATGTTTTTTGTAGCTATTTTTGCGGCTTTTTTTTTGCGGCTTTTTTTTGCGGTAATGTACGAGGTAATAAGATGAAATTCACAGCCATTCTTACAGCATTCCTATGCTCAACGCTGATTGCATGTACGGGGCAGCCTTTGAGTTCTTCATCTCATAATGCGTCAAGCGAAGCGCCTTCTAGTGCAAGTTTTGTAGCTTCCAGCTTAAGTTCTGTGGCGTCTAGTTTAAATTCTGTGACTTCTAGTTTAAGTAGCTCAAGTTCAATAAGTCGCTCAAGCTCGGCAATATCAAACCTAGCATCATCCAGTCAACAAAGCCTAAGTAGCTCATCGACTGCCAATTTATGCACTGGGGTAACGCAGAATATTGCAATAGGGCGCCCCGTCAAAGCCTCATCGTTGGATAAAAACCTCATCGTCGTTGCCGCAGAGGATGCCGTTGATGGCGATGCCAACACGCGCTGGGCCAGCGATTATTTAGACGACCAATGGTTGAGCGTAGATTTTGGCAACACGGCGCACCTGTGTGAGGTACAACTGCATTGGGAGGCCGCTTACGCCAGCCGTTATAACGTGCAAATTTCGGACGATGGCGAGCAATGGCAAACGCTGGTCAGCCAAGCTGACCTTGATGGCGGCCAAGATACTCTTAGGCTTCCAGCCAATACTCAGGCGCGTTATTTGCGAATTCAAAGCGTCACACGAGCCACCGAGTGGGGTATTTCGCTGTGGGAGCTGGCGGTATTCGGCAATTACCAAGGTTCACCTGTTGCCCAATTTACGGCAAGCCCAAACACGCCCATTTTAGGCGCCAAAACGACGTTGGATGCCTCGGCCAGCTTTGATCAAGACGGCGAAATTATTGCTTACGACTGGAGTGAACAAGGCAGTAGTTGGACCGCAACAGGCAAAACCGCCACCTACACCGCCAACCGTCTTGGCACACATAGCCTGCAACTAACGATAACCGATGCCGATGGCAACCAAGCCAGCGCCACGCAAACGCTAACCGTAGCCGGGGGCAACCCCATTTGCCAGCGCGCGTATTTTTGTGAAGGTTTTGAAAATGGCTTTGGCGCCGCCGTTAAAGTCGGTGACAAAGGTAATATTGATACCACCCAAGGCGCTAACGGCTCTAAGGCGGCCTACCATTACAACACCTTTAAAGGCGGCGGCAACGCGTGGGTCGAATTTACGAACAAAGCCATCAATAGCGCCCCCGAGGTCTGGGTGAGCTATTACCAAAAAATCATCAAAACCCCTGTGCCCACCAACTGGTTTGCACTGATTGGCCGCGCCGACTCTGACTTTCCAGCGTTTAGGTTAGGCAGCCAACAATACGCCGATATCAATGGCGTACTCGGCAACTGGTCGTGCTGGAACGGCTCACCTTGTCCTGCCGGCATGCCCGCAGGATATGATAAATCGATTGATTCCCAAGGGGGACGGCGCCCTCTGCCGAATAACAAATGGGTCTGTATTGAAATACATATCAAAAAAGGTCCTATCGTGTCGGTGCACCTCACCCCCAGCGTGCGTGCCGACATCCCCGATGGCGGAGCCTATATTAAAGATTCAGCCGCACCGGGACAGTTTCCTATCGAGCGCGTAAAACTGGGGTACAACCCCCAAAGCGATAGCCTAGAAGGCTGGGTAGATGACGTGATTATTGCCGCCGAAAGACCCGGTTGTCAGCGCTAAAGCTGTTAACTGGCCCTACAAAACACTGGCTTTGCAAGCGATATAAACTCTACCGCTTAAAACCATTAACCGAGACATTGATTATGCTTAAAAAGACAACGCCCCATCGAGTGCCGTCGCTGTGCACTTCTGTGTTTGTCAGTGCACTGTTGGTCGCTTTGGCCGGTTGTACTGCTGAATCGACATCATCATCGACATCGACATCTGCGCGGCCCTCGTCTACGCAGTCTTCATCTGTAGCGCCATCCTCTGTGAAGTCATCCTCTGTGAAGTCATCATCGTCGTTGGTGCAGGTTTCAAGCGCTAGCGTGCAGGCCAGCTCAAGCAGCGCGCCTATGGCGGTTAACGCTTGTGCGACGACTAGCAACCTTGCCCTTGGCTTGGCCGGTACAGCCTCAACCCTCGATGCCAACAGCGGCGATACCCTATACACCTATGCCTTTGATGGCAAAGCCACTACGCGCTGGTCTAGCAATTACAGCGACAACGAATGGCTAGCGGTAGATTTGGGCAGCCCAGCAACCCTATGCGCCTTTAATTTGGTTTGGGAGGCTGCTTATGGTAAGGCCTACCAGCTGCAAGTGAGTGACAACGGCACCACCTGGCGTACCGTTTATACACAAACCAATGGCGACGGCGGTACAGACGCCATCACCTTGCCAGCTCCCGTGACCACACAATATGTGCGCATGTTAGGCACCGCCCGCGCCACCCAGTGGGGCTATTCGTTGTGGTCATTTGATGTGCTAGGTACACGCAACGGCCCACCGATTGCCGCCTTTAGCGCTACTAATGGTGCAATGGCTGGCGAAGCGGTTGCCTTTAATGCCAGTGCAGCCAAAGATCCTGGCGGTCTTATCGTTAGTTACGCTTGGAGCTTTGGCGATGGCCAAAGCACCACCACGACCAACCCTCAAACCACGCACACCTACGGTGCTGCAGGTACTTACACAACAGCCCTTACCGTAACCGATAACGACAACAATACTCATACGTTGCAACGCAACCTTATTGTCTTCGCCAATCTGGACCAAGGCCAAACACAGTACCAAAACTTATGCGCCAGCTGCCATGGCGATGCGGGCCAAGGTGTTGCTGGCAAAGCGAGCGCCCTAGACCCCAGCCAATGGCAAATACCTGCACTTACGGCCGCTATTGATAAAAGCATGCCACTAGGTCAAACCCACTTGTGCCAAGGTAGTTGCGCTAGCCAAGTGGCCGCCTACGTCATGACCTTTAGCCCACCTGTGACCAACAATTGCACGGGCGAAGAAAAACCCGTTGAACGCTCGCTGCGTTTACTCACCAACATTGAATACCAAAACACCATTAACGATTTATTCAATGTGCCGGCCTTAACCACCCTTGCCAAAAACTTCCCCGGCGGTGTACGCGTTGAAGGGTTTGATAACAATGCCAAAGCCGAAAGCGTGAATGAGTCACGTATGAATGTGTACTGGGAAGCGGCCAAAACCATTGCTGCTGCCGCCACCCAAACCAACCTCAATGCCATTGTGGGCTGCAACACCTTTAACGCCGCCTGTGCCGATACGTTTGTGACTAACTTTGGCCGCAAAGTTTTTCGTCGGGATTTAACGGCTGCCGAAAAAACGGCTTACAGCAAGCTCTTTTTAGAAGGCAGTAACCTGGCCAGCGGCGCCGAAAAAACCTTAAAAGGTTTATTGATTTCGCCCCACTTTTTGTACCGCCCAGAGCTAGGTACCGCCAGCGGCAACGGCTTTAAACTTACCCCTTACGAAACCGCTACTTTACTGGCGTACACCTTTACCAGCACCACCCCAGACGCCGCCTTACTTACCGCCGCCGCCAATAACCAATTACAGACCCGCGAGCAATTAATTGCGCAAGTACAACGCTTATTAACTAGCCCCAAAGCCACGGGTGCCATGGTGCATTTCGCGCGGCAATGGTTGCATGTATGGGCGTTTGATAGCGTGACTAAAAACACGGCGGTATACCCAGGCTTTACCGCCGCTGTTAAAAACGGCATGAGTGAAGAGTTAGATCAGTTTAGTGCCGCCATTTTATTGGGTAAAAACACTCAATTTAAAGACCTTTACGTAGCCGACTATACCTACGCCAACCGCGCACTGGCCGACTACTACGGTCTAAATGGCGCCAGTGATAGCACGGCTAAAATTGCCACGAATGGCACCCGTGGTGGCATTTTAAAACTGGGCGCATGGCTTTCAACACAAGGTAAAGCCGACGATACCTCGCCGGTATTACGTGGTGTTTTTGTGCGCAAACACCTCTTGTGCCAACCTATGCCGCTTCCAGCCGCCAACCTGCAAATTAACATTCCCATGGCAGACCCTGGCGTGCCTGCGCGCGAGCGTTTTTCTATTCATTCTCAAGACCCTACCTGCCATATCTGCCACCAATACATCGACAACCTAGGCTTTGGTTTTGACACCTTTGATGGAGCCGGCAAAGCCGTCGATAACCCCGATGACTTTGGCATATTGACCGGCATTAATCAGTTGTCTGCACCCGACAGCCACCCCTTCCAGGGCGTGCATGAACTTTCGACCATACTCGCCAGCTCACACAATGCTGCCGCCTGTGTTGTACAGAACTACCAAATCTACGCCACCGGTCAAGCCGAGCAAGACGAATGCACCATCAAAAACACAGCACAACGTTGGAAAGACGCAGGCTATAGTTTTGCACAACTGTGGTCAGAAATCGTTTCGGCCAACACCTTCCTCATTCGTCGCTAAGGAGCCCACCATGAAAAGAAGAGACTTACTCAAACTATCCACAGCGACCTTTGCTGGTGTTCAATTACCTCTGCATCTCACCTTGGCGCGTTCAGCTATAGCCGCATCATCGGGCACTGCGCCCAAACGCGCGCTATTTGTTTTTACGCCCCATGGCGGTGGGCCATCATGGAACCAGCCCAACTTATGGCAGCCTAGCGTTAATAATGGCCAGTTAAGCCTGAATGAACTCTCAAAGCCCTTGGAAAGCGTGAAGCAACACATTTGTTTTATTGATGGCATGTCCATGTACAACAACCCCTTTGGTATTAGCGATGGACATAAACTCGGTAACCGCAAAGCGCTTACCGCTAATGGCGGTGAATCGCTAGATATAGTGATTGGCGATTTTTACCGCAACGCCACCGCCTTTGGTTCGGTACAAATGGGCGTAATGCCCAACCGCTTTGATCACCACGACACCCCTTCTTACCGCAATGGCCAACAAGTACCTTTTTGGGATAACGCCCGCGCGCTTTACACCCAGTTGTTTGCTGGCCAAAACGCCACCAGCGGCGGCAACCCCGATGCCAGCGTGTTATCCAACGCCACCGCCGAATTGGCGCGTTTGCGCACCCAGCTAGGCCAGCTCGAACGCGAGCGTTTAGAGCAACACACCGATGCACTCTCGCAATTAGAGCAACGCTTAAACAGCCTGCCTGCGATGAATTGTGGTATGCCTAGCGTGGCCCTCGATGGCGTACCAACCAACCCCAATGACGAATCTAAAATCACCTCGATTATTCGCGCCATGCACGATATTTGCGCCCAAGCTCTTGCCTGCGACTTAACCCGCAGCATTAATTTTTTATACGGGCACGAAGCCAACGGCATTCGCTTGCCGGGCTTTAACAAATACGATCACGATGCCTCGCACAATGATGTAAACGGCGAATGGAAACGCTATAGAATATTTTGGGCTGAGCAATTAAACAGCTTAATTACGCTGCTATCTAAAACGCCCGACGGGGCCGGTACATTGCTTGATAACACCCTTATGATGCACTACAGCGAAATTGGCCACTCCAATAGCCATGACTTTAATCGTGTGCCTTTCTTTTTAGCGGGCGGTAAAAACTTTGGCCTAAAAACCAACCAAAAGATTACCTATACCTACAACGGTAACTACGACCCCAACGGCGAACCTCATTCCCATTTATTAGCCACCATTGGCAATAAAATGGGCTTAAGTCTCAGTAAATTTGGTGACGGCGCCCGTACCTTAAACAACGAAAGCGCTCTTTTTAGCTAAGCGCGGGTTCTCACCAATAAAAAAGGCAGCTTTGGCTGCCTTTTTTATTGGTGAGAACTATTCAGCACCTAGCGAATTTCACGCAAAAGTTGAGCGCCAAAAAGAGGTGTGGCCCCTTAATGTGAATAGTGAAGGTTAAAAACCTTATAGGTTATTCAGGTTTTTAACCTTGACTCGGCGCGTCAAGAGGTTGCGCAGACTTGGTGTTTCAACTGAGGTTTTTAGGGTGGTCTTTGCTGGTGTTAGGCTTTTTGTTAAAGCGGTGGCGGCGGTTGCGCCAGCGCGTAATGACTTGCCAACGCCATAAGCCTTGGATAATAAAATAGCTGGTAACACCAAAAAATAGCCCAAAACTTAAACAACCAATCACTAGAGGCTTCCAAATCTCGAGAAAAATCTCTTTAAACCATGCCCAGCTCACTTCAAATGAAAATTCAATAGGCGGGGTTTGCAAAATCCAACTGCCTACTAGATAAGCCGCAGAATAGATAAAAGGAAAGGTGAGAGGATTGCTGAGCATAACGAGCACAAAGCTAATCGGCAGGTTAAAACGGAACCACACAGAGGCAATCACTACCATGGCGATATGGCCAACTGGAACAGGGCAAAAACAAATAATAAAACCGACCAAAAATGCGGTGGACACCGAGTGGCGGGTGAGGTGAAAAATGTTGGGGTCGTGTATTAGATTCCCTAAAAACTTCAACTTTGAGCTACTTTTAAGGGCGGCAGGGTCGGGCGACCAGCGTTTGAGAAACTTGCGTAGCATCGTTAATTTTGACCATACGCCGAAGCGACTATTTTATGTGAGTAAATACACCATGGCTTAAGGTGCGCGTCAGTGTGAATAGACGTGTTCTTTGGGTCGCGTGCGTGGCAATGGTCGCCGTCATCAAGGGGGCGCATTATGCCGTGATTGCTTGAATGCGACTAGTCTTGTACAGGCCGCCGTTTCATTGGCTTCATTAATACACGGCAATAACAGCATAGGGATTTGATCATGTTTTACCTTTTATTGATGGCGCTGGGCGCTGGTTTACAGGTGTTTTACGCCGAGCTGCCCAAGCTGTGGTATTGGCTGGCACCGCTAGTGTGTGTGGTTTACGCGGGCTTGCATCTTGCGGCCGCACGCACTGCCAGTTGGGCACATTTACCCTTCTTTATCTCTTCATTTAACGCCACTTTTCCAGTAAATACTGTGTGTTTACTTAAGCGTAGTAGCGGTTTGGCAGCAGCCTTTTGTATAGGTGCGGCGTGCGGCAGTTATTCGCTGCAGCAGCTTGTGACGGCACAATTACCCCATGCGTGGGATAAACAAACGGTCGAGCTTCGCTTTGAGGTGGTGCAAGCGCAGGCGGCAACGGACACGCGCTCGGTGTCTTTGGCGGTAAAGGTGCTGGCGGCGACTGTACCTGTGTTGAATAAAACGGTGCCTGTGTTGAATACAACGGTGCCGAATGCGACTCAAACAACCTCGGATTACAGCTTGGTGGGTAAAACCCTGCGCTTGGCGTGGTATCAGCCCGATGTGGTTTTAGCGGCTGGTCAGCAATGGCAAGCGCAGGTGGTTGTAAGGCGGCCGCGCGGTTTTGTTAATCCTGAAGGTTTTGATTATGCCGCGTGGGTACTGGGGCAGGGCTATAACGCTACAGGCTATATCAAAGCTCAAACCACGCCTATTTTGTTAGCTAATCAGCCCGATCTACGCGACCGCTTACGCAGCCACTTACATGAAGGCTTAAGTGCGGCGGGCAGTTCCCAACCTTTTTTTGAAGCGCTATTACTTGGTCAGCGCGAAGGTATTTCGCCCGCGCAATGGCAGATATTGCAAGCCACAGGCACGGTACATTTAATGGCGATTTCTGGCCTGCACGTAGGCTTGGTGGCAGCGCTGGGATTTGCGTTGGGGCTGGCTATGGTGAAGCTGTTTTTGCGCGGCCCGTTTATTGGGCGCCGTGGTTTGTGGCGGGCAAGCGGCGCTAATGCATTGCGACCATCTACCAAACCCTCACAACCATCTACCAAGCCCTCACAGCCATCCACTAAACCCTCACAACAAGCCGGAAAGTCTGGCTCGGCCATCGCGCGCGGTGGCCATAATTACCGCTGGTTGCCCGCATTATTGGCGGTGGCATCGGCGGCCAGCTATGCGCTATTAGCCGGTATGGCGGTGCCTACGCAGCGGGCTTTATTGGCGGTGGTGCTGTTGAATGTCGCGTGGTTGTTTGGCCTAAAAAGCGCGCGTTGGCAGGTGTTTGCGTGGGTTTTGTTGTTGGTAGTTATTGGCGAGCCTATGGCGGCGTTACAGTCGGGGTTTTGGTTGTCGTTTGCGGCTGTCGCCATATTAATGGCATTAATGGGAGGCTTGCGGCGCTCGTCCATTACCCGTAAGTATTTGCGCACGCGCAAGGCGTTAAGTCTGCAATGTGTGCTGGCGGTGGCCATGGCGTTGCCGCTGTGGTTGCTGGGTTTGCCCGCGAGCGTGTTATCGCCCCTGGCTAATTTGGTGGCGGTGCCAGTGGTGGCTTTGCTGATGGTGCCTGCACTTTTAGTGTGGGTACCGCTCAGTTTTACGCCGTTATCGGCCTTGTTTATCCAAGCCTTGGCCTATCTTTTTAACGCATTGTGGTGGCTTTTAGATCTATTGGCGCAATGGCCTTACGCGGCGGCGTGGGGCAGTGGCAATGGATATGTATTGGTGTTGGTGGCACTGGCCTTAGTGATGTTGTTATTACCGCGTACTTTGGCCATGCGCACCGCCGGTTGTGGCCTTATCGCCTTGGTTTTAGTGGGCGCCAAACCCACGCCGCAGGCTTTTAAAATCGTGGTATTGGATGTGGGGCAGGGCTTGGCGGTGGTCGTGCACGATCATCAACAGACCTTGCTTTACGATACTGGCCCCGCCTTTAGCCCGCGTTTTAATGCGGGTGCCAATATCATCGCGCCCTATTTGCGAATGCAGGGTTTGGCGGTGGTGGCGCCAGCGGGTGGACTCATTCCTTTTATGCCTACGCCTGCACGCAATAACGGGTTGAGTGTGATGGTAAGCCATGCCGATAACGATCATCGCGGGGGATTTAACGCAGTTAACACGGCCTTTGCACCCGCCGATATTTGGGTGGGCGAGCCGTTTGAAGGTTTACCGCCTCGCGCCACAAACTGCCAGCGCGGCCAGCATTGGCAATGGCAAAATGCTCATTACCACGTGCTTTGGCCGCCCGCACAACTGCCCGATGCGCCGCCTAGATGGAGCGGTAATAACAGCTCCTGTGTATTGTTAGTCGAAAGCCAAGGGGTTCGATTTTTATTGGCCGGTGATATAGAAGCCGAAGCCGAGCAACAGCTGGTAGCCGAGGGCAATTTACCCGAAGTCGATGTACTGATTGCGCCCCATCACGGCAGCAAAACCTCATCAACACTGGCCTTTTTAGCGGCTTTAAAACCTAAGCATATTGTGGTGAGTGCAGGTTTTAAAAGTGCTTATGGTCATCCACATCCTAGTGTTGTGGCGCGTTATGCGTCGGTGAATGCGCAAGTGTGGAATACCGCCAGCAATGGTGCGGTAATGATGCAGCTACAGGATGGAGCCTTAAGGGTGGCAGGTTTACGCCAGTGGCAGCCCAAGTTTTGGCATTAGCGCTAGGGTTTTATCTTAGGCTTGGCGTGCGTTTCGTCCGAACGCTAGGCGGTTGTTATTTTTTAAGCATCCGTGGTCTAGGCTGATAAATACAGTGGCTAAAACATCTTGTTTGCACAAAAAAGCCACAAAAAGCGGGGTTGCTTGCCCACAAAGTGTGGCCAGCTTTGCAGCTTGAAGATTAGGGGTTACAGCCTTTAAAGCCTGCATGCTTAACTAAGAAGCATGGCAAAAAGTACAGTAACAAGGCGGCGCCTAATGCGGTGTTTACTATCAAACTGATGCGGTGGCCTAACAATCAAAATAGGTGTGATATGGAATCAAAGACCCAAGCTCGACAACCCCAGTTGTTTCAAAAGGAGTGGTATCAACAGGTTCTTCGCTGCGCTGTAATAGTGATTGCTTCGGTGCTTTTGCTGAGTTGTGGCGGCGGAAAGGGTGGGACGGTGGCCACATCCTCAGTAGCGCAAAGTTCGAGCGGCAGTGTTAGCAGTGTTGGAAGTGTTAGCAGTGTTGGAAGTGTGAATTTACAGGGCCATATCACTTTCGATAATGTAAAACCCAAAACTATAGGTTTTAAGGCTTTATTGGATTACGGCGATATTCAATCTAAGCCTGCCCGTTTTGTGACGGTAGAGTTGCTCGACAGCTTAAATAACCTTATTACCTCTACCCAAGCCGACGGTAATGGTTTTTATCAGTTTAGTGTTGCGCCCAACCGCGCGGTAAAAGTGAGGGCCCGCGCCGCTTTAAACAGCGCCAATTACAGCATTAGCCTAAAAGACAATACCGCCAACTCGGCGGCTTACGTTTTAGATGGCAGCTTGGCAGGCTCTGGCGCTAACGCGGTTCAAACTCGTGATTTGCATGCCAGCTTGGGCTGGGACAATAGCGTGAATAAATACACTGGCCAGCGCCAATCGGCCCCGTTTGCCATTCTCGATACCTTATACGATTCGGTAGCGATGGTGTTGGCGGCCAATAACGCCATAGTACTGCCCGTATTAACCGTATTTTGGAGCCCGAAAAACGTCGCAGCTAATGGCAATTTTAACGAAGGTTTTATTGGTAGCTCGCTCTACAGCACTGGCGGCGTGGTCGCGATTTATGTGCTGGGCGATGAAGACGACGATACCGATGAATTTGATGTAAGCGTATTGCAGCACGAGTTTGGTCACTTTATCGAAGACAGTGTCTCGCGCAGCGAAAGCATTGGCGGCAACCATACGATTGGTGAGCCTGTGGATATGCGGGTGGCGTTTGGGGAAGGTTTTGGTAATGCGTTTGCGAGCATGAGCAGTAATGATCCCGTCTATAAAGATACCGGCGGCCCAGGTCAAAATTCGGGTTTCTATTTTAGTCTCGAAAACAACAATCAAGGCAAAG
Source organism: Marinagarivorans sp. (assembly GCA_034519605.1). Classification (GTDB taxonomy): domain Bacteria; phylum Pseudomonadota; class Gammaproteobacteria; order Pseudomonadales; family Cellvibrionaceae; genus Marinagarivorans. Next base: position 126,411 of record JAXHOG010000070.1, on the reverse strand, counting down.
GCTATTACAACGAAGGTGTCGTGCACGCTTTCTTGTGGGATATTTTTGATACTAACAACGATTCACCCGATACCCTGAGCCTAGGTTTTGCTCCGATTTTGGCGGCCATTATGGCGGACAATTTTATAAACTTTGAAGGCTTTGCGACCCTCTATTCCTTTATTAGCGCACTTAAAACGCAGCAGCCCAGCGCTACGGCGGCATTCAATAGCCTGTTGAATTACCACGATATTAAAGGTACCGACGCCTACGGTACGGGTGAAGCGAATACTGGCGGTGTGGCTATCTCTTTGCCGATTTATCATCGTTTGAGTGCCGGCCAAAGTGTACAGGTCTGTAGCAATAATAATTTGCAGGAATATAACGGCCTTGAGGTAATGCGTTTTATTTTGTTGGATATCACCGCTGCAGGTAATTACACCATCAAGGCGCAACGTGTTAGCGGTATTACGCCCAGCAATCCAGATTTTGCACTCTATAGGCGCGGTGTTTATTCTGGCGCGCGCGCGCTGAGTACCGCCGATAGCGAAACCTGGACCCGTGCCTTTAGCGCCGATATCTATGCACTCACAGTAGTTGAGGCCTCCAATACCGACGAAACCGACCTTATCATCGGCAGCCGCCCCAAAACTGGCGGTTTGGTGTGTTTTAGTGTGAGCCTAACGCGCAGCTAAATAAGCAAGCGACTCACCTTCCGACCCAAAGGGTTGATCATGAACATAAAAGGTTGAACATGAACATAAAAACAGTGCAACGACATCATAAAACCGCTCAACCTCGCGCGGCTATCGCAATACTGTGGGTGGCGATGGTGAGCTTTACGCTAGTGGCTTTTACATCCTTGGCCTCTGCCGATAGCGTGCATGCGATGCCCAGTCTTAAGGCGCATCAGCATCAAAAAAATAGCGCGCAAGGCTACTACAAACCCGGTGCGCCAGTGCAGTTACTCAGCCCTTTTGAGTACAGCCTTAAGCCCGGGGACGAATTAAGTTTGAATATGGAATTAGCAGTGCCCGCGAGCGGTAAAGTAGAGTTGACGCTCTTAACTGACGAAGACGGTTTAAGCTTATTAAGCCCAGCAACACTTGCGGTTGAGGCCAATAGGCGGCTGCAAGTTCCTGTGACTTTGCGTGCTGGCACTATGCCTAGCTTGGCGTTTTTACGGCTGCATATTCGCTACACTTCCAGCACTGGCAATGTCACTACACGGGCGTTATCGGTGGTTTTTGATAGCCGCAGCGAGCCGTTCAAAGCACAATTTAAAGCGCAACTCAAAACCCAGCCCATGCCCGATGTGATTGCAATGCCCGCGACCGAAACAATTTATTAAACACGCTCACATCGCCCAAATTGACTAAACCTTAAGCCGCGCAGCTCATACTGCGCGGCTTTTTCTTATTGCCTTCGTTCAATCCCGCAATTCCCGCAGCCAAGGCAAGATGCTTTGGTAGCCCCCGCAAAAAGGCTATAGAATGCCGCCCCATGGATATTTCACACTTACTTAACGACCTCAATACACCGCAGCGCGATGCCGTGAGTGCCAACCCTTGCCACCAGCTGATTTTGGCCGGTGCCGGTAGTGGCAAAACACGCGTATTGGTGCATCGCATCGCCTACTTAATGCAAGCTTATGGCGTGCGCCCGCATCAAATACTGGCGGTGACCTTTACTAACAAAGCCGCGCGCGAAATGCGCGAGCGCTTACAGCATTTGCTGGGCGATATTGGCCAAAGCCGCAATGGCGGCCTGTGGGTAGGCACTTTCCACGGCATTGCGCATCGGCTGTTAAAAATGCATTGGCGCGAGGCCAAGCTGCCCGAGAATTTTCAAATTCTCGATAGCGATGACCAATTGCGGGTAATTAAGCGCGTCTATTTGGCGCTGCAAATAGACGATAAAAACTGGCCACAAAAACAAGCGCAATATTTTATTAATGGCAGCAAAGACGAAGGTCTACGCGCCCGCCACATTCAAGACAGTCACGACCCTTACCTCAGCACCATGAAGATGGTGTATCACGCCTACGAAGAAGCCTGCCAATTGGGCGGCATGGTGGATTTTGCCGAGCTATTACTGCGCTCACACGAATTATGGCTAGAATCGCCCACGTTATTGCGCCACTACCAAGAGCGTTTTGTGCACATTTTGGTGGACGAATTCCAAGATACTAACGCCGTGCAATATGCATGGTTGCGGGTGCTGGCGGGCAAGGCTTGCTGGATGACGGCAGTCGGCGATGACGATCAATCTATTTACGGTTGGCGCGGTGCAAAAATCGAAAACATCCAACATTTTGAAAAAGATTTTGCCGGCACCGAAGTCACTCGCTTAGAGCAAAATTACCGCTCGACCCACACGATTTTAAAAGCCGCCAACGCTGTAATTGCCAACAACACTAATCGCTTGGGCAAAAAATTGTGGACCCAAGGCGAAGATGGCGTGCCCATCGATTTATACAGCGCCTTTAACGAGCAAGACGAAGCGCGTTACATTGTCGATAGCATTGCGGCGTGGCAAAAAAATGGCCACACTTTAAGTTCGGTCGCCATTCTTTATCGCTCCAATGCCCAGTCACGTATTTTAGAAGAAGCGTTTTTACGCGAAGGCATGGCCTACCGTATTTATGGTGGCCAACGCTTTTACGAACGCATGGAAATTAAAAATGCCTTGGCTTACGCGCGTTTAATTTTAAGCCGCAATGACGACGCAGCTTTCGAGCGTGTCCTAAATACGCCCACGCGCGGCATTGGCGAAAAGTCGGTAGAAGCACTGCGCATGACCGCACGCGACCAAGGTTGCAGTTTAAATGACGCTGCTTTATTGCTGCTTAAAAACGCCGCACTACCGGCTCGTGCTGCGAGTTGCATTCAAAGTTTTTTAACATTACTGGACACATTGCAAGGTGGCATTGAAGGCCTTAGTTTGGGCCAGCAAATTGACTATGTGATTAAATCTAGCGGCGTCTACGAATTTCACGAAAAAGAAAAAGGCGAGCGTGGCCAAGCGCGCATCGAAAACTTACAAGAATTAGTTAACGCCTGTAATGCCTTTAAAGGCGAAGACAGCGAGCGCACACCGCTGGCCGAATTTATCGACGGCGCCGCCTTAGATTCCGGTGATCAACAAGCCGACGAATACCAAGATGCCGTGCAAATGATGACGCTCCACAGCGCCAAAGGTTTGGAATTCCCGTTAGTGTTTATTGCGGGCGTCGAAGAAAATTTATTCCCGCACAAAATGTCGAGCGAAAGCGCCGAAGGTTTAGAAGAAGAGCGCCGTTTGTGTTATGTCGGCATTACCCGCGCCATGGAAAAATTAGTTTTAACTCATGCCGAAAGCCGCCGGCTTTATGGCACCGAAAACTACAATCCGCTGTCGCGTTTTATCCGCGAAATTCCCAGCGATTGTTTGCAAGAAGTGCGCATTAAATCAACAGTATCGCGACCCATTCATTTTACTGGCGGCGCTGATAATCGCCCCACGAAAAATGCCGCTGCATGGAGCGATGCCGGCGATGGCGACCTCAAATTAGGCCAATTAGTTAAACACATTAAATTTGGTGAAGGTGTGATTTTACAATTTGAAGGCCGAGGTGCAGGCGCGCGCGTGAATGTGGCTTTTAGTGATGCTGGCAGTAAATGGTTAATTGTGCAGTACGCCAAATTAGAGCCTGTGTAGGCTAAAAATAAAAACCGCTTTAATCGAGAATAAAAATGACGACGGTTTCCAAACGAATTTATTTGCCGAGCATCATTGCGCTTTTATTAATAGTGATAGTGCTTTTAATGGGCTTGCTGATACGGCAAAACAGCCACTCTGTATCGTCCTCTAATACCGGTGTAAATGACGCTATTAATCACCAGAAAAACACCCAAATTTATCATTGGACGTTGGTGACGACTTGGCCAAAAAACTTCCCTGGCATTGGCGCCGCGCCCGAAAATTTTGCCAATCTATTGCGCAAAATAAGTAGCGGACGCTTAGATATAACCGTTTATGGCGCCAACGAAATTGTTCCCGCTATGGGGGTATTTGGTGCTGTTTCCAGCGGTAGCGCGCAAATGGGGCATGGCGCCGCTTATTATTGGCGCGGCAAAATTCCTGCAGCGGTATTTTTTAGCTCGGTGCCTTTTGGCATGAACGTGCAAGAATTAAATGGCTGGCTACATTACGGCGGCGGCATGGAATTGTGGCGCGAAATTTACGCGCCACACAACTTAGTTCCCTTTGCGGGTGGCAATACCGGTGTGCAAATGGGTGGCTGGTTTAATAAGCCTATTAATAGCCTGGCTGATATTCAAGGTTTAAAAATGCGCATTCCGGGTTTAGGTGGCGATGTATTTACCCGCGCAGGCGGCACGGCGGTGAATATTCCAGGGGGTGAGCTTTATACCGCGTTACAGTCTGGCGTGATTGATGCCACCGAATGGGTCGGCCCTTACAACGACTTAGCGTTTGGCTTTCACCAAATTGCCAAATATTATTATTACCCCGGCTGGCAAGAACCCGGGCCAGCACTGGAATTTACCGTTAATAAAGAAGCCTACGACAGCCTGCCCGACGATTTAAAAATAATGATCGAAACCGCTGCGCGCGCGATCAACCAAGATATGCTCGACGAATATACCGCGCGCAATAAAGATTCTTTGGTGGAGCTAATCGAAAAATACCATGTGGATGTTCGGCCATTTCCTAATGATGTTTTACAATCGTTTGCGAAAATTAGCGAAGATATTTACCAAGAAAATGCCGCCACCGATCCACAATTTAAAAAAATTTACGATAGTTATAAAATTTTTCTGGAGAAAATTCGGCCCTATCACGATATTAGTGAAAAAGCCTATTACGATTTTCGGCCTTAGTTTTTATTTTTAATACGCATTGATAATCTTCGCCATGCCGGCGCCTCTAACTGGAAAAATAAAATGATCAAATCTAAAGTATTAATCTGTGTTATTGCCTCGTTAAGTTTTACCGGCTGTGCAGGTTTAGGTGAAATAGCCAATACCGGTGTGGGTATTTCGCAGGCTGTGGGTTACAGCCCAAAACAATTAAACGAAGGCGTAAAAGAAGCGCTGTCTTTAAGTGTAAGCCGCGCCAGCGATACGCTCGGCACGGCGGGTGGTTACAGCAATAATCCTAGTTTTAAAATTCCGTTGCCACAAAACGTGCAAAACATGAGTAAAACTTTGCGCCAATTTGGTTTAGGTAGCTATATCGATAATATCGAGATGCTGGTGAATAAAGGCGCCGAACAAGCCGCACAAGAAGCCAAACCCGTTTTATTAAATGCCGTAAAAGCCATGTCGATTACCGATGCTATTGGCATTGTTAAAGGCGGCAATAGCGCTGCAACCGATTATTTTAAAGGCCAAACCGAGCAAAAATTGCGTCAGCAATACCAAGGTATTATGCAAAACCAATTAAAAAGCTTGGGTTTTTACGGCGAATATCAGCAATTACTGAATGCCTATAAATTAGTGCCCATAGCCAATAAGCCCGATTTAGATATCGAAAACCAAGCCATTAATTTAGGTATTAATGCCCTATTTAGCCAAATCGCGTTAGAAGAGCAAAAAATTCGCGCTAATCCTATAGAACAAGGCAGTGCATTGCTGGGTATGGTTTTTGGCCGATAAGAGCAGAATTTTCGTGCACAATATCGATTACCTTTTTGTTCCTGTCTCGTCGCTACGTGGTGTAGGGGAGTACACACAATCATTGATTATTGCGCAAGAGCTTAAATTGCAATGCCCCGATGCAAAAATTGCCTTTGTGCTTAATCGGCATTCGCCAGTGGTATCGCAGTGTCCATTCCCTGTTTTTCTAGTAGAGGATACTCCAACTAAGTGCAGTCGCAGTGTCATGGCTATTTTTAAAGCGCAACTGCCAAAGGTTGTTATTTTTGATGCGTCTGGGCGGGTTAGCCAATTGAAGGTCGCTAAGCAGTTGGGCGCAAAAACAGTTTTTATTAGTCAGCATATTAAAAAAAGAAAAAAAGGCTTACAGCTTCGGCGTATTGTTTATACCGATGCGCATTATGTTGTACAGCCGGAGTTTGCATTTCCACCTTTAACCTTTTACCAAAAATTAAAAATTCGTTTGGCTGGCGGTGTTTTTCCTGAATATATTGGCCCTATTATCAAGTTGCCCGACGCCCAACAGCTTGATAATACGCTTGCGGAATTAAATTTGGTGGCGGGTCAATTCATTTTGTTTAATGCAGGCTCGGGGGGGCATAGTGTCGGCCAGCGTTTGGCGTCAGATATTTTTTTGGCGGCGGCAGAGTTAATTACAAAAAAAATGAATCTTCCCTGCGTAGTTGTTATGGGGGTCAATTACCCTAACACCCTGCCAGCGTCGGCGTTGTGTCGTGTCATCGGACACCTTTCAACCGATCAATTTTCAGCCCTATTGTTCGCAACTAAATTTGCGGTAATTTCCGGGGGGTCTGGTTTTTTACAGGCAAGCTTGATAGGGAAACAAACGGTAGTGGTGCCAATTTCATCTGATCAGCCTGAGCGTATTGCTGCGTTTAAAAAAATGGGCTTAGGTTGTGAGGCACAGCCAACGCCGCTCGATATATTAAATGTAGCTATAGCCTTGAACACAGGTGAGTTCGAGCAAAAAAATACTACCGTTATTAAGCGCGGCTTGGATACTGCTGTCGCTAATTTAATCGCGCTGAAATCGAACCCCTAAACGTTCCATGGCTTTAATATATTTTCTCAGTATTAAAATAAAAATTTGCACGCCTATAGGAGCTTCTAGTGCTTGAGTCTAAGTCAGCGCGCCGCTACCGCATTGCTATCCTTATCGATAGTTTAAGGGGAGGTGGCGCCGAGAAAGTCATGTTAACGCTAGCCAAAACACTGATTGAACTTGGGCATTACCCCCATATTATTAGTATGAATAACGACGTGGCTTACGATATTGATAGCTGCATACCCGTGACTTTTTTGTATCAAGATAAAGGCGTTAAACTTTCTGGGCGTAAAAAATTAAAGACACATACCGAAAAGCTCAAAAATATTTTAGCTGAGCTCGAATCTGCTAGTGGAGCATTTGATTTATATCTGTCGAATCTTTTTGAAACTGGCAGAATTGTATCTTCGTGTCACTTGTCACCCTGTTATCACGTTGTCCATAACTCGGTCGAAAAAACCTTAAAGCGCGCAATATCGCTGGGGCCGGTTAAATATTTTTATCTTCGGTATTTGATTAATTTTTTGAATGGCAAAAACCTTATTTGTGTATCCAGAGGTGTGGCGGCAGAAATTGAGCGAGTCGGTCGTATCAAACCGGCCAGTATAGGCGCCATCTATAATCCTTTTGATTTAAACGATATTAAAGCTTTAGCCTCTGTAGCAGAACCCGATTTACCAAACGAGCCATATCTTATTCATGTTGGGCGTATTGCGCGGCAAAAACAATTTGACGTGTTGTTTGAAGCTTTAAAACACCTAACAAACCCCATTAAATTAGTGTGTTTGTGTGACAATCTTAAAAAAGCGAAACGTTTAGCCATAAAACATGGAGTTTTAGCGCGCGTTATTTTTCCGGGGTTTCAAAAAAATCCTTACCCTTGGATTAAGAATGCAAAAGCCTTAGTGCTAAGTTCGAGCTATGAAGGCTTTGGCAATGTATTGGTAGAAGCGTTGGCGTGCAATACAGTGCCAGTTTCGACCGATTGCAATTATGGCCCAGGCGAAATATTAACGGGTGAGCTAAGTGAGCTTTTATCGCCGGTGGGCGACCCTGTGGCATTAGCGCATAATACTGCAAAGGCGCTAGCCAATACCTACAATTTGGACGCCCCTATTTTAAAAGAAATCGACGCGATTAAAATTGCCAAGCAGTATTTAAGTTTGATAAAACATTAACGCAGATTACCTTTTTTATTACCCGCAACACTTCTTTAGTTTACGTAAACTCCCGCAATAACAAGCATCGTTACGGTTCAGCTTTAGCGCAGGCAGTTGTATGCCGTGGGTGTAAAACCAAGCGCCATCCTCAAAAATAAAATTTGAATTCTCGTGCAGTTGTTCAACTTTTTCAGTTTTAAAAAATGCCACAAACTCCACCTGCCCTGCCCTGCTGTTAATTATTCTTAAGCCCAGCCATTGTGTGCGTCCCATAGTTTTTTGTAGTTGCTGTAATTCGTCTAGCTGGCGAAAGCTAGGGTGCAGCGTGGCAAACAAATAATCGGCGTTGCCCGTACAAAAAGCGCTATAGCGCGAGCGCATTAATGCTTCTGCTGTGGGGGCGCATTTTTCGAGTTGATTAAGTCGTTGGCCAAGGTGAAAAGGCTCGCAGCATTCGGCATAACTTTTTTGTGAGCAGCAATAACAGATTGGTGGGTGGCTTAAATTACTCATTGGGCGTAGGTTCCATAATAGGTTCTAAGCGATGGCTGTCTATATCCATCGCTAATGGTGGTAATTCACTCGGTGCTTGCCCTTGTTTTGCGACTTCGCTAAAACGCTCGACCTTACCGTATAAACCCTGCCTGCCTGCCATACTGGTGACGGTATCGTTGTAGTGACCGGTGGCGGTTTGTAAGCTGCGTCCTAACTTGTGCAGACGCTCGGCAACCAAACACACTTGCTGATAAATATCGCCGGCTTTCTCGGCGATTTCAAAGGCTTGTGAATGGCTGCGGTCAAGTAGCCATAAATTGGCAATGGTTTTTAATAACGGCATTAAAGTGGTATGGCTAACTAAAATTATATTTTTTTGGCTGCCGTAATCAAATACGTCAATATCGTGTTTTAGCGCTTCGATATACGCAGGTTCTATCGCAATATACATCAATACAAAATGCGGGCTGCGCATGCCGATTAAGGCTGAATAATCTTTTTGTGCAAGCTCGTCGATATGTTTTTTTAATGCCTTAACATGCTGTGTTAATGCTTGGGTTTGCTCTTCTTGCGTATCGGCGGCAATGGCCTTATTAAAATCGACAAGGCTAATTTTGCTATCAATAATAATATCTTTGCCGTCGGGTAATTTCACAATAAAGTCGGGGCGGCGATTTTGGCCTTGAACGTTGCTGTAATTAGCTTCCCGTAAATAATGGCAGTCGGCCTGTAATCCAGCGGCTTGTAAACTGCGCTCTAATTGCATTTCGCCCCAAGTACCTGATAATTTTTTATCGCCTTTTAAAGCACGGCTGAGGGTATGAGCCTCTTGAGTGATTTGTTGGTTGAGCGCTTTTAAATGTTGTAGCTCGGTATTTAAGCTGGCGTTCGAGGCGGTTTGATTTTGTTTGAAGTGCTCTACCTGCTGACTAAAATTGTGTAATTGATCACGAAAGGGCGCCAATAACAATTTAACGGATTGCTCTTGGTTTTGAGAAAAATGTTGGCTATTTGCCGAAAATATTTTTTGCGCTATGTGTTCGAATTCTTGATTGAGTTGTTTTTTTTGTGTCGTAAATTCGATTAATTGTTGTTGCTGCTGTAGTTGATATTGCTGGACTTGTTGTTGGTGGTATTGCGCTTGTGCGGCCAATTGTGATTTGGCACTTGTGGCTTCGCGCGAGGCTTCTAATAAACGCTCGTTTTGTGCTGTATTTAAGCTGTGTGCTTGCTCGAGCTGAGATTGTAAACTTTCGTTTTGAGTGCGCAGCTGCATTTGATTGAGTGCATATTGTTGGAGCTGTTGGAGCTGCTGGCGTGTATCGCGGCTGCGTAATAGCAACATAACGACCAGAATAAAAAAACCTAGGATGGCCGCGAAAGAAAAAATTATAAAATAAGTATTTTGGCCGAGCATCTCTAAGCTTTGCATTGCATTTAACATAGGCTTTAAAACAGCATTGAGTGGGTGATTTTATGGTCGGCCATTATGCGCGTTTGTGATTGGCTTGCCAAAGTCTATGGAGTTCTGGCCTAATTCATAGTTATTAAAATGGCCACTCAAAAAGTGTGGTTTGCCATCGCAATATCCATCGCCGCATAGGGCACTAGCATGCAAGAACTTAATGTTATAGAAACCCGCATTATTGGTTGTTTAATTGAAAAAGCCGTAACCACGCCCGAGCAATATCCGCTGTCTTTAAATAGTTTAACCAATGCTTGCAATCAAAAAAGTAACCGTGAGCCGGTTATGGAATTGGAAGAGTCGGAAGTGCAGGATGTGCTTGAGGGCTTGGTCGATAAAAATTTAGTGTCCGAAATGCGCTATGGCTCGCGTGTAGCAAAATATCAACACCGTTTTGGTTCTAGTGAGTTTGCCGAGGTACGTTACAACACCCGCGAAATCGCCTTGTTGTGTTTACTTTTTTTGCGTGGCCCACAAACCCCTGGCGAGTTGCGTACACGCTCGGCGCGTTTAGCGCAGTTTAGAGATGTGCCCGATTTAGAAATGGTTTTAGCGACTTTGGCCAATCATTCGGCAGGGCCTTTTGTTAAAAAGCTTTCTTTAGAACCGGGCAAGCGCGAGCATCGCTGGATGCATTTGTTCAGTGGCCATATGGCGCCAAGTACTGGCATTACTTCAGATTTATCGGTTGCGACCAGCACCACATTAAGCGCGCGCGTGGAATATCTGGAATGTGAAGTTACCGATTTAAAAGCGGCATTTAGTGCGTTAAAAGCGCAGTTTGATGAGTTAATTAGTTAGCACGTTAGTCATACCTATGGCTTGTTTTGATTGTCCTTTGCATTTGGCTGCTTGCGCTAAATGTTATGTACACTTCACCGCCTATTACGCATTTATATATCCGCACCTCAATTCCACGACGTAATTTCACACGCTTAACTCTAGGAACTCTTCCATGCTAAACCCCGAAAAACCACACCTTCCGCGCGCGCTGATTGTCGCCGTGCATTTAGACAGTGTTAGCGATACTGAATTTAAGTCGTCGTTGTCCGAATTAGCCGACTTGGCAAAAACCTTAGGGCTAGAAGTAGTCGGCCAATTTACCCAGAAACGCCCATCTTTCGATTCGACGGCCTATATGGGCGCGGGCAAGCGTGAAGAGATTCGCCAATTCGTACAAGAGCAACAAGACGCGGCCGATGCCTTGTTGCTGGCCGACCCCCATGCGCAGACGGATGCCGTGGAATATATTCTTCTTGATCACGAAATCTCGCCGTCCCAAGCACTTAATTTGGAAAACGAAGTGGGTTGCGAGGTAATGGATCGCACGGTGGTTATTCTTGAAATTTTCCATCGCAATGCCAGTTCTCACGCCGCCAGAATTCAAGTGGAAATTGCGCGCCTCACTTATATGGCACCGCGTTTGCGCGAGGCCGCCAAGCGCGCCGGGCCCGTTGGGCGGCAGCGCAGTGGTACGGGCGGGCGCGGTACTGGACAGTCACGTAGCCAAATGGATAGTCGCAAAGTGCGCGATCGTATTGCCGAGCTGCAAAAAGAAATTGATGCCATGGAGGCGGGCCGTGACACCCAGCGCGCGCAACGTCAGGCGCAAGAATGGCTGGCGCAGGTAGCGTTGGTCGGTTATACCAACGCGGGCAAATCGACCTTGATGCGCGCATTAACCGGCAAAGATGTGTTGGTAGCCAATAAACTATTTGCCACGCTGGACACGAAAGTGCGCACATTACAGCCGGATACTGTGCCCAAAGTATTGGTGAGTGACACGGTGGGCTTTATCAAAAATTTGCCCCATGGTTTAGTCGCCTCGTTTAAATCAACGCTGGACGAAGCGCTCAACGCATCACTGTTGTTGCACGTTATCGATGCGGGCGACGCCGGTTATGAGGCGCAAATTGACGTCACCGATAAAGTATTGGCTGAGATTGGTGCCGATACTGTGCCGCGCATTCGCGTGTTTAATAAAATTGATTATCTGGAGGATGCCAACGCACAAGCCGAGCGTATCGCAGAGCTACAAGCAAAATATCCCGGTTGTATTGTGTTAAGCGCGCAGCGTGACGACGACATTAAAAATTTGCATCAAACGGTTGTGCAGTTTTTTCAAAAAAAACTGGTTGAATCCGAGATTTTTTTACCTTGGTCGGCACAAGAATTACGGGGTGAGATATTTGCCAGCTGCGATGTGCTTGAAGAACGCGCCGACGCCACAGGCGCATTTTTCCGCTTTCGCGCTGCGCCAGATGTTGTCGATCGGCTGACTAAACTCGCAGGCGATGCGCGCTAAGTCGTTGTTGATTCGCTGCAAAATAAAACCTCAACCGAGTCTTCTGCAAAGCCATAATCTTTTTAATTAGCGCTAGATCACAACAAAAAATGCGACACAGAGTAGGCTAGCGCCTCGCCAGTTATAAAACTAAAACTGGCCAAAAATGAATGACGATAAAAAAGAGGATGAGCAGTGGGTAATAGTGTTTGTTTAAGCATCATTTTATTGAGTGGCCTAGTATTTTCGCCACTCAGCTATTCACATGCGCGCTGGGATCCAAATGGTCTTGTGAAACCGCGCACAGCCGATACCGACGGTAAAGTTGCGCCTTGCGGTGGTTTTGCTAAAACCAATAAACCCACGGTATTGCAAGCTGGCGCTACTATTGAGGTCGCCTTTGAAAGTAATATTTTCCATAAAGGATTTTTTCGCATTGCATTTTCGGCGGCCAACGATCAAAACTTTGATAGCCTAATATTGGCCGAAAATATTCGTGATATTAGTGGCCAGCGTTACCGCACTTACAGCATTAAACTGCCGGATATCGAATGCACAGGCTGCACATTACAATTAATTCAAAGCATGCTCGATCGCTCGCCGCCCACTAATTATTATTCGTGCGCTGATATTCAGCTGGTGAAAAAAACCGTACCAGACTTGATGGCACCAAGCCCAATAACGCAACTTTTGCTCGTCGCCAACGATACTCAAGTCGAACTTAGCTGGACTAACCCTGCCGAGCAAGATTTAGCGGGCGTATTCATTCTTGAAGATACGCAACCGATTACCCAAAAACCGGTAAAGGGTACGCGCTACCAATTACAAGATTCCCTAGGGTCGGCAAAGGTAATTAATGCTGGGCCAAAAACAACGATTAATCTACCCAACAGAACGCCCGAAAAAACCTATTACTACGCATTAAGCGCGTTTGACACCTCATTAAATTACTCGGCCATAACATCCGAAAGTATTTTTTTGCCAAACAACAATCCCAATATTGCGCCCACCGTGCAACTCCGTATGGAGCAAAATAGAAGCGATAGCACCGCTATTAAAACCGATGGTGGTAGGGTCATTGTGCAAGCGGACGTGAGCGATTTTAACCCTACCGATAGTCACACTATTAGTTGGGAGGTCAATAACAACCTTATGACTAATTTAAGTACGGAGCCCGCACAATTTATTTTTGATCCCGCAGCACTGCCGCCGGGTAATTATGCGATTGAAGCGACGGCAGTGGATAACGGTACGCCGCCACTTAGCGCCAATGCGACTATTCATCTAACACTTACCCAACCCGAGCCGATTCGGTTAGGCGCGCTTGGCGAAATGTGGCTGTGGTTATTATTCGCGTGTTTGATGCGTTGCTTAATACGCCCTGTTTTAGCATTTTTCGTGCGCAAAAAAGTACTTAATCACAAGGTGAAATTGTAGCTGTTCAGTTGTTTGATCCTAAAAACTGCCGTCAATCCCGCCAATATCCATTATCAGCGTAAAAACACTGGCGCAAAGCCACCGCCCTGAGTGCGAAAATTCGTCGTCTGACCTTGATATAAACGCGCCGCCAATAATTGAATTTCACCGGCATAAACATAGGCGCGAATATCCATCTTTAATGCGATCTCTTGTTCATCGACCAAAATGCCACGCTCGCTCGGTGGCACTTGCTGCTGTGCAACATAATCACCCTGCAGAATTTCATCCCACACGCGTTTGGTAATTTTGTCGCCGCGATACGCTGCCTTGCTGCCATAGCCGGTCGCGGGTTTAAAAAATAAATGTTTACGTTCTTGCCACAACTGTTCGGCGTTATCGGCGCTGACTATCTGAGTGTACGGAATCGCTGCTCGTAAGTAGGTAATGTCTGCATCGTTCGCGCCGATATTTTTCAATGCGACTTCATCGCTAAAAATGGCAAGGTTGCGTTTGTTGGCGTAGAGCGCGTGATGGCGCGGATTGGGAGTGACAACCACAGCGCTGGCAAGATAAGCCGCACGCAATTCGGTGCTATGTTCGCCGCTCAATGCGAAATCGGTGAGGCGGTTGTAAATCAGATCGATAACGGCGCCTTGATCATTGGGTGATTGACGATAAACCAACCTACCCTGTTCAAAATACAATTCCTGCGGATCAGTAATTACCGCTTCTATCCCATTGCGCTCAAATAACCGCTGCGCCATTTTAAATTCGGGATAGAGAAATTGTTGCCTGGGGTTTTCATCCACAATTGCAATGCGCGTAAGCGGGGTGCTGGAATTTTTACTGCGCCATTCGCTGATAAACATGGCGACGAATTGCTCATCAATATGTCGCTTTACCTCAGGTAAAAATACTTGCGCGGCGCGACAGCAATCGGTTTGTGCGCGTAACAATGCCGCATTTAAAAAACCACCACCGGCATTGGTATTGATTTCTATCAGCTGTGGGCCGGTAACGCCAAGATGAAAATCGTAACCCATAAACACGCCCGCCGTGCCAGTATCGAGCTTTGCTGTTTCGTCGGCTTGGGCTAATACCTGTTGCTGGTATCCGGGCAATTGCACTACGCGTTCTATGGCGTGCACCAAATTCTGCATTTGCAGCAATTGTGTGGGCGAAATAAATACGCTGGTGTTGGAAAACAGCTGCGGGTGGGAATGTAATACATCAAGATTTAACGCGTCCGACTTTAAAATATTATCCAATTCATCGCGGTTTAATGTTTTACAAAAGCAAGCGTTATTCAATTGCTCCGCTGATGAATTTTCAGCCATGCCGCACGCGGATGGATTGCACAATGTGGATTGATCTTGAGATGTAATCGGGTCAGACATTATTTCACTTTCCAATGTTTTTGCATTTCCAAATAGACAATCTAGGACAGGCCATTAGCCCCGCAACATTTGACCCAGCCGTGGGTGCCGTCAATGAAGATCAATATGCATTCTTAGCCACAGCCGCCTTGCGCTATGACTCACGGCTTGAAAACACAGCGGCGGCCTGGAGTTTTTACAGCGAGCTGGGCGCAAATTTACCTGTGTATGTGGCCATCCAAAACACCTCTATCCCCAAACAAACCCTTACCGATAGCTTTAATGGCTGGGGCGCTTATGGTGACATTGGGGTTCGCTATCACTGGCACGAAAAGCTTTCGTTAAAACTTGGGCTACACGGCCAATATTCAGAGCGCAAAGAAATAATGACCACGGTAGATAATAACCGCCTGCGCGTACCCGATATTAATTTAACCAGCCTAGGGCTGGGAGTCGGTATTTCTTGGCTTTATTAGCCTTGAGCCGCTTATCCCATTACAAGCGTGCTAGCTCACCAAGCCTCTTTCACAAACACATAGCCCCGCCCCCAGACGGTTTTGATGCGGGCGGGGTTGTCGCTGTCGTCTTGTACGTGTTTGCGTAACTGTGAAATGCGCACATCAATCGAACGGTCGAGGCCGTCGTATTCGCGGTGGTAAACCGCTTTAAACAGATACTCGCGGCTGAGCACTTGGCCGGCATTTTGGGCCAGAATACTCAGCAGCTCAAATTCGTGGCTGGACAATGTAATGGCTTGATTGTCGATAAAAACTTGCCGTTGTTGCGGCTGAATCACAAGGCTATTAAATCTCAGCGTGGTTTGCGCATTGAGACCATCGGGATTATTGCGGCGCAGCAACGCTTTAATGCGCGCTAATAATACCCGTGGGTCGGCGGGCTTGATGACGTAGTCGTCGGCGCCGTATTCCAGCCCCAGCACTTGATCGGTATCGCTGTTGCGGGCGGTCAAAATCAGAATAGGGCTGGTGTAGTGGGGGCGAATTTCTTTGCAAATATCCAAGCCGTTTTTGCCGGGCAAGCCTAAGTCCAAAATCAACAATTGCGGCAGTTCGGCCATAACCCGCCGGATCACGTTATTGCCGTTGCTTTCAATGGTGACATCAAAGTCGTTTGCGGCTAAAAAATCGTGCACTAACTGCGCAAGGCGCTGATCGTCTTCGGCTAACAATAGGCGGGTTTGAGGGATGTTGTTCATGGTGATGTCTTGGCGGCGGTAAAAGGTGTGGTATTAAAAAAACGCCCATGCGTTGCGGCGGGCGCGGCGGTATTGTTTGGCGTCGTGGATCACTTCAAAGGTTTGACTGGCGAGCAGTTGATTTTTTTCGATCTCGCGCAGTAAAAAATTCAGGCTGGTGCCGGTATTCAGCGCCATGCTGTGGCTGCCGTAAGTGGCGTTTTGCCAGCAGGCGAGCGGTTGCTCTTGGTCTTTTTGAAAGAGGCAAAGACTAAGTGCTTGCTCGGATTGCCACGCGATATTGAGTTCGTCGTAACAGCGGGTTTCTTCACTGCTTAACACGCACACCTTGGGTTTTAGGTTGAGTTCGATGTTGGGAATTTCGGCGGCAACGATTGAGCTGACAATGAGCAGTAACGGCGCGATGGCGTAGTTTAACGAGTGCTTAAAAATGGTACACCCCCGCCATAAACAGGGTGCTGACGGCATCGTCTTCCACTATGGGGCTGTCTTTTACGCTATCGCCTAACCATCGATAATTGGCCACCCCGCGAAGACTCCAATGCTTGCTGAAGTACTTTTCCCACTCCAAACCAACATGAAAGGCCAAGCTAGCGTTGGCGGTGTAATGCATTTCGGTTAACGCGGTGTCGTTGGCGTGAATACCGTAGTAATAGTCGATCAACTTTTTGCTTTGCCAGGTTAGCCCTGTACTTAACAACCATTGCTGGCGATTAAATTGCCATGGATAGGTTAATGCTGTGCGCACTTTTTGGCCCTTGTGCGTGCTGGAGACGTCTTGCAAAAACTGAGTTTGCCAATCGAAATGCTCCCCAATAAAGGTGTATTCAAACCCCGATAGTGCAGCCGTTCGGCGCTTATGTAAGTTAATGCTGGTGTGATATTTGTCACTGGGGCTAACCGTTGGACTGCTGGGGTCAGTGTTTGGATCGCCAGGCATGGCTGGCGGCGAGACGGCGCTGGTCTTGACATCGTACTGGCGAATATTGTGCTCGTTAAAAAAGATGTGCTCAAAACCAGGGGTAAAAATGAGTGCGTTGAGTTGATGCTGTTCGTTATCCCACAGGGTGTAGCCAAAATCGTAATTATTGAGAAAAAAGCGTTGGCCGTAGTAGCTCACGCTGGGCACAACAATGTACGGAATGTCTTTTTGGCCGATCACCGGATTGCTGCGAATGCCATAACCCAGGCCAATACTAATGTCCCATTTCCCTACCGCTACGCAGTCGCCTGCGCAACGGGGTTCGGCGCTGGCGTAAGTGCTGGCCAATAACCATAAGCTGGCGATGAATAAAAAGAGTGGCTGTTTCACGGTCAAACCTGCTGGAAGCTGCCGTTGTTACGGCGTGTTAATGGGTGTTAGCGAGCACTGTTAATGTGTTTTAGCAGATATATAGTGCCATGCAGTGAGAGCTAAAACCGTTAAAAATTGTAACTTAAGTGCAATGGTTGGCAGGCGTGAGTGTTTTTACATTTTGTTAACAGTTTTGTTGGTGTTATTGGCGTAGGATTCAAATCCCCAATAAAAACCTGTTAAGCAGGAGTAAACACCATGGTTTTGAATAGATCTTTATCAGTACGAATGACCTGTCTTGGTTTGGCGATTGCCAGCCTAACGGCATGCGATGGCGGTAAAAATAACAATACGACAACCAGTGTCGTAAGCACTACTAGCAGCAGTTTTGCTAGTAGCAGTACTGCCAGCACAACGGTGGATTACAGCAAATTAAAAGTCGCGCCACAAACCGAGCAACCTTTGGGCTTGGTGAGTGGTGATGCGCTGGCTAACCACATCAAAAATGGCTTGCGCTTGCAGGTGCGTGGCAGTAATCGTGTTTATGCCTCGTTACCGTCGCCAGTGTCGGCCCCAAGCAATGAGGCGGCTACCGATAATAGTGCCGGTGGCAAGGCTGCCGATGCGGGTTTTTCGGCAACTAACGTACATGTTGCCGGTGTTGATGAAGCCGATTTTGCCAAGTACGACGGCAAGCATTGGTTTGTGGCCGCGTACCCCACTTACGAACCCTATAACGTGGATAACTCGCCGCGCATTAATGTGGTCGCTACCAACCCTGTAACGCCGAGCGCCGAAGTGATTGCGCAAATTAAGCTCAATGCTAAGTGGGGTGGCGTTGGCGAGATGTATTTGGTGGACGGTGGTGAGGGTAAAGGCGCCAAAGCTGTCGCGGCGCTTCAAAATCAGTGGGGGAATGTGTACCCGATGATGCCTGGCATTGGTTTTCCGATGATGAATATCGCCATTGCCGAACCCGCGATGACCCGACCTGCAATAGTCAGTGACGCGCTCATTTATCCTTATCCTGTGAATAGCCAGGTGCGGGTGGATTTATTTGATGTGCAAAATCCTGCGGCGCCAGAGTCGGCGTGGAATATTCAACTTGATGGCAGCTTGGTCGATAGCCGCAAGGTGGATAATGTGCTGTATTTGGTCACCCGTTTTGACCCTTGGCTAAAGACTTTAGCGCGCGAGCAACAGCAAGGCGACGCTAACCGAGACACCAATGAAACCAAGCTGGCAGCCATTGCGCTGGAGTCATTGATGCCGCATTACCATATTAATGGTGTTGATAAGGGCGCATTGAGTGAGGGTTGTTATCTACAGGCCAGCGCCGATAAAAATGTCGGTTATGCCTCGTTAGTCAATGTAACGGCTATCGATCTTGCCAGCCAAAAAGTGGTATCGAGCCGCTGTATTAATGGCGCGATTGAAAGCTTGAGCATGAGCCGTGAATCGCTGTATTTAACTGGCACCGTGTTTGATGGCAACTGGCAGCGCAGTAAAACAGTCATTCACAAATTTGCCTTAAGTACCGCTGGCGCTAGCTACAAAGCGACGGGCAGTGTTGACGGTTATATTGGCCACAGCGCCGACCCTGCCTTTAAGTTAAATGAACACAAGGGTGACTTACGAGTAGTGACAACCCAGCGTGAACCCTTAACGGGCGCAATGAGCCACCATTTGTGGGTGTTGGAAGACTCGGGTAATGCGCTAAAAACTATTGCGCAATTGCCCAACAAAGAGCGCCCTGCGGCTATTGGTAAACCGGGTGAAGATATTTATTCGGTGCGTTTCGAGGGCGATAGCGGTTATATCGTGACGTTTCGCCGTACCGATCCTTTATACAAGCTCGACTTTAGTGATCGGCTAGATCCTAAAGTGACAGGCGAGTTAGAGATCCCCGGTTTTGCAACTTACATGCATCCAGTGGGCGATAACTACCTGTTTGCGATAGGCCAAGATGCGGATGCTAATGGTCGCGTACAGGGTTTAAAAGTGGCGCTTATGGATGTGAGCGGCGATGCGCCTAAAGAAGTAGAAACCATTTTGTTGGGGACGCAGGGCAGCTCTTCCGAGGCGCTTAACAACCTCAAAGCCTTATCGTTTTTGCAAACCAGCGACGATCAATTGCGTGTGGCTATGCCGGTTAATATCTACCAAAACAATAACGACAATCACTGGGGTGGTTGGCAGTACACCGGCCTTGAGCTATTTGAAATTAACGGCATCACCACCGCCAGCGCGAGCTTGAGTCATCAGGGTGTGATTGTTGCCGAAGAGGCTTCGAGCACTAAAAACTACGCCAGCGGCAATGGTAATGATCGCGGCATATTACACGGCGATGCGGTGTTTTTTGCGCATGCTAACGGTATCTGGGCGGCCAATTGGCAGGCACCAAAAGAAGCGGTTGGCCCCGTAATGGCACCACCTGTGGCGTGTACTTTGGATCTGCGTCCTGCCTTTGCGCTAACACTGAATACGCCTAATGGCAGCGCTAGCGCCGCTAAGGTTGTGGCGGTCTCTGGCAACGAGGTGTTTGAGTTAAGTGCGCAAGGTGGCAGTGGTCAAACGAGTACTTATACGGGGCCATTTGAGCGCGAAGGCTACTATTATGTGCAAGCCACACTGAAGGGCTTTAGCCCTGCCTCTACTGAGGTGGTGGTGTTAAAGGACAGTTGCCATGTACTGACAGAAAAACCCGCATTAACGCTTAAGCCTTTTGATGGCAATTGTGGTGCGGTGGTGACCGATGCGGTGGTAGTTAATGTGGGCAACTATTCCGGCGGTAATGCCTGCGATGCGCAGGTGACGGTGATTCAGGGCGATAAACGCATTCCGCTGAGGCTGGTTTCTGGTGTCACTGAACTTAGTGGCGAGGATGTAGTGACTGAAAATGTAGTGACAGGCGCTAACGCTTTTGCAGCGGCAGATAGGGCGATACCGTTTATTCAGGCCTGCCGATTTAGCGGTGCGGCCAATATGTCGGGCGCAATCTCGATTGAGGTGCAATCGGGCAAGCAGCAGGTGGTGCGCGAGGGTTTGTTTATCAAAGCCAAAGACGCCTGCGCGCCAGAGCCTATCGAGCAATATTTCTACTTTTAAGGTTTAGAGTTTAAGCCTTAAGGGTTTGTAACCATTCAGCATTCCGTCAATTTCACACAGAAATGCAGTTGGGTGGTTGTTTTCGGGGCATTTAAGCGCCGGGAGCGCTTGTATAGCGCCCATGGATGGCTTGAGCGGCCCAGAAAATAACCGCGCGACTGCATTTAGGCTCGGTGCTGAATAGTTACAAGGGTTTTATCTTAAAAACGGCGGAGCTTAGGTGAGGCCGTTTTTTTTCGTCTGTATTTTTTGTCTGTGTGTTTGCGTTTGAAGTGGCAAATAAGTTGAAATAAAGGCCGCAAATAGGATTTTGTCGATGATACCGACGATCATCCTAGTGCGACCCTTGGTGATGAAAATACGGAGTCGGGGGTTTAGGTTTTGTCGGTATCGGTATCCTGGGGGTAGCGTTCGCCTTCATAGTCGTCGCTATTCCAGCCCAGTTGTTCACCGTAGGTCGCCTTAAATAGGATGTGAATATCGTCGTATTTTTTGTAGCTCAGCAGCCCCAAGTGGACATTACTAAACAAATACGCACTGACAAACATTTCGCCGGGATGGCTGATGAGGTCGCGTTTGAGCTCTTCAATAATCTGTTTATAGGCCTCTTTTAGGGCATCGAGCATGGGTTTTTTTTCGGTGATGCCGCGATGCATAAAGGCATAAAGCACACCGAGAGCGGTAAAGGCATCGCGGTCTTTGGCGAGCGGTGAAGGCTCGTTTTCATCCACATAAACGCCATAAAAACGTTCGGTTTTAAGTTGCTGGGCTTCGATTAGTGCATCAAAAACGTCTTGCACCCATTGTTTGGTTTTGCGGGGTATTTTGCGAGAAGTGCTCATGGTGTTCCTTTAGTTGGTTGTGAGGCCCACTCAAAAAGTGTGCTTATTCGTTTGATGTTTGGGTTTGCGTCTTTTAGTTGTACTTTTGCACTGGCGGCGCAACGCGTAAAACCTCGTCGAGAGAGGTTAAGCCTTTGGCGATTTTCTGCGCACCGGATAAGCGCAAGGTGTGCATACCTTCGCGCATGGCTTGTTGGCGCAACGCGTTGAGGTCGGTGTTTTCGGTAATTAGACTGCCTAATGTTTCGCTAATGCGCAGGATTTCGTAGATACCTTGGCGACCTAAATAGCCGGTATTGCGGCACTCTAAGCAGCCGCTGGCCCTAAAAATTTTAGCGGGCTTGGCCACTTTCCATGGCCGCACGAGGGCTTCCCAGTCCTCCGATGTAATGGTCTCGGAAATCTTGCAGTGCGAGCATAAAGTGCGCACCAAGCGCTGCGCCATAATCCCCACCACACTGGATTTTAAGAGATATGCGGGAATGCCAAGGTCGAGTAAGCGCGCGATTGAGGTAGGTGAGTCATTGGTGTGCAGCGTGCTTAGCACCAAGTGTCCGGTGAGCGAGGCTTGCACGGCCATTTGTGCGGTTTCGAGGTCGCGGATTTCACCGATCATAATAATGTCGGGGTCTTGCCGCATTAAGGTGCGAATACCTGAGGCAAAATCGAGCCCAATATTGTGCTGCACTTGAGTTTGGTTAAAGGTGTCTTCCACCATCTCGATCGGGTCTTCAATAGTGCTGACGTTTACCTCTTCGGTTGCAATCGATTTTAAAGTGGAATAAAGCGTGGTGGTTTTGCCCGAGCCTGTTGGGCCCGTGACTAAAACAATACCGTGCGGGCGATCAATCATATCTTTCCATCGGTCGTAATCGTCACCGCTCAAGCCTAAATCTTCAAAGCTGCGCAACAGTACATCGGGGTCAAAAATCCGCATCACTAACTTTTCGCCAAAGGCGGTGGGCAATGTGGATAAACGCAGCTCGGCCTCGGTGCCGTCGGGGGTTTTGGTTTTGATGCGGCCGTCTTGCGGTTTGCGTTTTTCGGCGACATTCATGCGGCCTAAAATTTTAATCCGGCTGGTAATCGCCATCGCCACGCTGGAGGGAAATTCGTAAATAGGATGCAAAACGCCATCAATTCGAAAGCGCATACGGGCGATATCGCGGCGCGGCTCGATGTGAATATCGCTCGCCCGTTGATCAAACGCGTACTGCAGCAGCCAATCCACAATGTTGACGATGTGTTGATCGTTAGCCTCGGGGTCTTTCATGTTGCCAAGTTCAAGCAGTTGCTCGAAGTTGGTGGTGTAGCTGGCTTTGGGGCCACCCTTAGCACCACTGATCGACTTGGCGAGTGAATAAAACTCAACGCGGTAACGGTTAATATCCGACGGCAGCGCGACCACGCGTTTGATGCGTCGCTGGCTGGTTTGCATCAGCTGATCAACCCAGCCCGAAACAAACGGTTGGCCAACGGCTACGGTGAGTTCGTCGGCCGTAATTTTCACGCACAAAAGGTCATGGCGCTTAGCAAACTGATAGCTCATAACGCTGGCAAGCTCAGATACTTGCAGCTTCATGGGGTCGATGTGAAAAAGCTGCAAACTGCTTTTATCGGCAAGCCATGCCGTAATCGCCATTTCGTCTAGCTTGCGACCGGGGCGCGTGAGGTCGTGATGGTCGAGCGAGGCGACATAGGTGACGGGGTGCATGGCGATTTGTTCGGGCGTGCGGCTGGTGCCTAACAGGTGGTTCATCGTTTCGAGATCGATGCGGCCATCCTGTTGTAGGTCGGTCAGAATGTTGCGTAGGTCTAGGGTGCGATCTACCATGCTCTGTCTCTTATTGGGGTTGCTTTGGGTGCCTAAAAACCACGTACTGAGTGTTTAAGCGGGCCACTTTAGTGTAGCTACCACCCAGATGAAAGCCCTCTAGCTGAGCGCGAGACATAAAAAAACCCGCAGGTAGCGGGTTTTGGTGGCGTCATTGAATCCGTTATTTGTGTAGTTGCTCGGCGAGATAGTCGACTACTTTGAGCATCTCTTCTTGGCTACCCGCTTTGGTAGCGCTGATATGGTAGTAATCAGCCACGACGATTTCTGGCGTGCCAGAGATTTGATATTTGCGTTGACGGTCATCGGCTTGATTCACAAGGCCAGCGACGGCAAATGAGTTCATGACACCGATAAAGTTTTTGCCGTCAAAGCCTGCTTTGTTAACAATATCGGTGATTTCGGCTTCATCTAACAGCATTTTGCTGTCTTTGTGCATAGCATCAAAAAAAGCGGTGTGCAGCTTATCGAGACCTTGGATGGCTTGAGCGGCGTAGTAAAGCTTGGCGTGGGTCCACATCATGTCTTCGGGCACACCAGGACGGCGTTGCTTCCACATGGCGGGCGAGCGCGAAAATTCGATATACGCGGGTTTGGTTTTTTCCCATGTGTGAATGGGGCCTTCAAAGTGATAGCAGTGGCTACAGCCATACCAAAAGACTTCGGTCACTTTTACCTTGTCGGATACTGTTGGCTTAGTTGCGCCACTGAGTACGGTGTAGTGCTCGCCTTCCTTATAGATAGATTGTTTTTTGTCGGCTTCGGCGCAAGCCATCAGCGGTAAAATTAAGCCAAGAACAAAAGCGGTAATGCGCATAGGTAATATCCCCTAGTGATTGTTTGGGTGCTCGTAAGCACTGGAAAAGTCGTTATTGATCATGTGGTTTTATGGCAAATGCGAGCGGCTAGGATAAACGCTAAGGCATTAAGTTCCTCACCCTTATAGAGCAAACGCCATCTTGGTAGATGGCGTTTGTTGTGCTACAGCTTAGGCGGTTTGAGCTGACTCGCGGCTTAATATGAGTTTAAGTGTTTGAGACCCATACACGTTGGCGACTGGTTCAAATTTAAGTGAGTCACTAGTTCAAACCAGCCACAAAATTGGCCAAAGCGGTGATTTCGGCATCACTCATACGCTCAGCAATGCTGCGCATGATTTTGGCGTCGCCATCATTGGTGCGGTTGCCAGCGCGGAAGTCTTTAAGCTGTTTGGCGATGTAGTCAGAATGTTGGCCACTTAATCGTGGGTAGCCTGCTGGGCCATTGCCTAGGGCGCGAGGCGAGTGGCATCCCGTACAAGCCGGAATACCCACCTCGGCGTTGCCGCCACGGTACAACTTAGCCCCTAATTCCAGTGCGCTAATCTCTTCGCCAGAATTCACTTTAACTTTAATGTCTTTAGCGCCCGAAAGCTGCGTGGTTTTGCTATTAAAGTAAGCGGCAATGTCCGCGATGTCCTGATCTGACAAATTGGTTAATAACCCCGTCATCTCAACAACGGCGCGGTCGCCATTTTTGATGTCGTGAAGTTGTTTGGTAATGTATTTTTCGCCAAGCCCTGCAAGTTTTGGAAAGGTGGCAAGTACACTGTTGCCATCGGCGCCGTGGCAAGCACTGCAAACGGCGGTGAGGGTTTCGCCTCTTGCCGCATCACCACTTGCCATCGCAAAAGGGGCTGCTGTTACGCTGATCGCAACGACTATCGAGCTTAGAATTTTGTTCATGCGTCTTCCCGGAGATTTTCTAAAGTTAATTTTAAAATATGATCGTTGTATGGGCAGACTAAGTATGCTGTCTGCAGGCCGCTTTGCTTGGGCTGGGCGGGATAAATCCGGATATTAATAGTTTGAAAACTCGCCGCTATTAAACGCCCTTGGTGCTTATTTATAGCCCTTGGTGCTTAGAGGTGGCATTATATACACCCCTTCGTTAGAACTCACGTTTTGTGAACCCATGTCATCAGTTATTAATTATCGTCGTGCAGAGTATTTAGTCAGCGCGCAAACGTTTAAGCAATGCCCATCAGAAGAGGGCGCGGAAGTTGCCTTTGCGGGCAGGTCCAACGCTGGCAAATCAAGCGCCATCAACTGCCTGACCGGTAACGGCAAGCTCGCCCGCACCAGTAAAACCCCCGGTCGCACACAGCTCCTTAATTTTTTCACGCTAGGTTCGGCCGACTATCGCTTGGTAGACTTGCCCGGCTACGGTTATGCCAAGGTGCCATTAGCGGTTAAAAATGAATGGCAAAAACATCTGTCGGAATATTTACGTAAGCGCAAAAGCCTAAAAGGTTTGGTGCTGCTTATGGATATTCGTCACCCGCTGCAAGACTTCGATACCATGATGCTCGGCTGGGCCGCAGATATGGGCATGGCCGTCCATATATTGCTGACCAAATCTGACAAGCTCAAGCGTGGCGCAGCCAAAACATCTTTATTGCAGGTTTGCCAATATCTAACGACCCAAAACTTGACCGACCTCGTCAGCGTGCAGTTGTTTTCATCACACAATGGCGATGGCGTTGAGACGCTGATGAGCACAATTAATGAGTGGTTATTGCCCTCGGAATCCACTGAAGCTATTGAGTTGCCAGCCCTTTAAGTTGTTGTTTCTCACTCATTTGTCGATACAAAAATACAGCCTGTTTTTTTCGGCATCCGCCACAAGATCGCTTGTCGTATTATTTGGTAGGTGGGTGTGAGGTTTGTAGGTTGGTGTGAGGTGCCGAATGGCCTGCACCTCGTAGATCAAAAAGAATGATGCGAAACTTATCGGAGTCAAAAAAACGGTCGATTCTGTGCGCTGTATCCTGCGCCGGACCCGCCATGGACAATCCTTATGCAGGTAAACCAAGCTAGGTAATTTGGTTTACCAATTTTCTCTAGGTTTAATGTTTACGGGGTTGAGTGAAAGTTCAATTATTTCGAGCACTGAAGGTTTTTTCCGATATCCGGCAGTTGTTAAACCAGGGCGAATGTACTAAGGTGTTGAAAATTTTTTTGAGGTAGTACAAAGTACTATATCCAAAAGAATTGAAATAATAATTAATAATAAGCTTTAGAAATCTGCGACGAAATTCGTAATAGCGCGACAAAAAAATGTGACAGGCAGTAATTAAGTTTTTTTTTGTCGCACTTTGCCTTCCAATAGGTTAGAAAGCACGTCCAGCATTTAAAGTGTTGCGCCATAAACAAAAAAACTGCTTAACAATAGGCAGTGCTAATAATTACATCAACCAAACGGAGAGTCCCATGGGATCCAGTCCTCGTCAAAACTTTAAGAAAAAAGTTCTTGCAACCAGCATTGCTGCGTTAGCAAGTGTTAGCTACTCAGCATTTGCACAAGATGCAGCACCTGTTGAGGAAGTACTTGTAACAGGCATGCGAAGCGCCCTAGAGCGTTCTGTTGATATCAAACGCAGCTCTAGTCAGATTGTTGAAGCCATTACAGCTGATGACATCGGTAAAATGCCTGATCAGAACGTAGCTGATTCATTACAGCGTGTTCCTGGCGTACAGATCGACCGTGCTGGCGGCGAAGGCACTAAAGTACGTATTCGCGGTCTTGGCAATAACCTTACTTTATTAAACGGCGAAGCTTTCGTAAGTGGTATGGAATATTACCAAGCTGGTGAGGGTCGTACTGAGTTTGACGGATCGCTCGAAGGTGTACCTTCCGAGCTTTTGGGTGGTGTTGAGGTTATCAAAACAGCTCGCGCTTCTGATGTGGAGGGCGCTGTTGGTGGTATTGTTAATCTTAAAACTCGAAGCCCACTAACATTAAAAGAACCTGTAATTGTTGCTAGTGTTAAGGGGGATATTGGCGCTGAATCTGCGGACTTCAAGCCAAATGCCACAGTGGTTGTGGGTAATAGCTGGGATAATTTTGGCGCCATATTCTCTCTCAGTGCTGCCCAAAAAACTGTACAGGTAGACGAAGCGCAAAACCTTAACCGTAATAGCTTTGGCTTTAAAACCACACCAGCTACCGCTGCTATGGGCACTACTCCAGCTCGAGCTGCTCAGGACTATGTGGTTCCAGGCATGCAGTACGAAACAGATAAAACATTTGAGCGTGAGCGTGTTGGCGCTTCGTTAGCCTTAGCCTGGGCACCATCCGACAACAGCGAAATCAGTTTCGATTGGTTCCATACCACTCTGAATATTGATGATAGTTCGTACTCAATGAAATATACCTTGAATACCGACGGCGGCGCGTTGCGACCTAGTCAGCCATACTCTATTGATGGTAATGGTGTTGTAACCAGCGGCAGTTTTGATACTTCTGGTGAGAATAACGCTTATCGTGATATTACTGATATCACGACTGATAACTTCAAACTTGGATTTAAAGTTGAAGCTAATGACAAGTGGGCCTTTGATGGTGCTTTATCTTTAGCTAGCTCTGATCTCGAGAAAGATGCTGCTTTTGCGGATGGACGCTATCAGCCTTATTCTGTACAGCATCTTAATGCTGCTGGCACGGGCTGGGTGAATTCACCGGTGAACGTTGATCCAAAGATTGAAGCCCTATCCGGTGATCGCTATATCAGCATGACTCAAGGCTCTTCTGGTACACCTGGTTGGTCATTGAGCCTCCAAGGCATTGGCATCATTGAACAACCCAGGCAGCCTCCTTTTTAAATCAAACTGGGCCTACGGCGATCGCTCTACTAACGAGTCTGTAACAGCTGTTGTTAATGCAACTTACAACCTTGAATTTGGTGATGTAAAAAATATCAAATTTGGCCTTCGTCAAGCTAATAGTGAAGTTGACTTTGTTCAAGGACATTACCAAGTTGATCTTAGTTGCGGGACTAAAAGCAATGGCTTTAGTGACATCAAGGGCGGGTTGCTGCCAACCAATGGAACGGTTAAAGGTGTAGGTGCTTGTATTCCTAATGGCCACAATCTGGGCGATATCGATGGCGATGGAATATCCGACAACCAACTATGGGGTCCAACTACTCGATACGTAGATGCGAATATTTCTAACCCTGCGTTTGACGATGCTTCAAAAACCTCTACTGGTAAAAACGTTGGCGAAGTACTTTACGGTGCAAATGCTGGATCGTTGGGGCGGCACGTCTCAAGGCATCATACCTTTTAGTTTGTTTACCGATAAACCTGACTATTACACAAATGTAGAAGACTTCCTCCCATCCGGTGGCGCTGTGTCGTCGGGTTTGTTTGCTGATGCATCTAAAATGGGCAACGCTTCTGCTTGGTTATCTCAAATGGCGGGCGGTGCGCCAACTATTTGGATGGAAGACGCAGTTGAGTCGTGGAATGTGGAGCGCAATGTAACAGCGGCCTACGCAGAAGCCAATCTTGAAGGTGATACTGTTCCTTACACATTAAATATGGGTGTACGTGTTGTGCGTACTGATACTACTACCAGTGGTGGTCAGACAACTCCAGATGATATATGGGCGGGTACTGATTCTTGGAATGGCCCTGTATTGGTGCGAGGAACCTTCTCTGCTAATGAAAGCTATACCGACATATTGCCTAGCTTAAACTTCAGCTTGGATACTGGCGAAGACCAGAAAGTACGTTTTGCAATGGCGCGTGTAATGTCTCAACCTGATGCGCAAGCTCTAGGTAAGGGCGCCAATTACAATTTCACCCAGAACTTAGCTCGTGGTGGCTATGAGTTTGTTAACGGTAATGTCGGTAACCCAGGCTTAGACCCTTTCCGTGCTACTCAAGCTGACTTGTCTTACGAGTTTTACCTTGATGATTTAAGTTACTTAGCCGTTGGTACTTTCCTCAAAGCTGTTGACTCATTCCCTGCTGGTGTATCTACTCCAACCAGGATTGCTGATAGCACTAAAGAAGGATCAACTATTGGCCAAGTAAACAGCACTACCAATGGTTCCGGCGGTATTGTTAAAGGTTTTGAGGTTGCTTATCAGCAAGGTTTTGATAATGGCTTGGGCTTTGCAGTTAACTACACCTACTCAGCCTCAAAAACTGATCTCGAGTCTTTTTTACTCATAAATCATTACCGTTACCAGGGTATCCGAAAACTTACCTTTAACGTTGTTGGTTTTTACGAGATTGATCGTTTCCAAGCACGTATTGCCTACACTTGGCGCGATGAGTACTTGTCTCCAGATTTGACCCTGGAAACTATTGCTGGTAACCCTGGAGCCATTAACCCAGAGTACAGAGAATCACAAAACTTCGCGAGTTTCTATGATGCCTACGGCCAGCTAGATATGTCAGCAAGCTGATATCACGGATAATTTATCTGTTTGGCAGAGGCATCAACTTAACGTCTTCCGAACAACGCCGTTACATTGAATACACCAACTTCTTCCGCAGTAATATTGCTGCAGAGCGTCGTTTCGTATTGGGTGCTAAATATAGTTTTTAATTGACTTAGTTTGCGTCAATGTAAAAGGGCAATATGAAGCATGTTGCCGCTTTTTTTATGGTTATTGTGTGGTGAGTTTGAATGATTAAAAATATTGTTGTTGTAGGTGGGGGGACATCAGGCTGGATGGCGGCAGCGTGTTTTGCCAAGATGTTAAAACCAATGGGCGTTAATGTGACGCTTGTTGAATCTACTGAGATAAAGTACAGTGGGTGTTGGTGAGGCCACCATACCACCAATATTGAATTTTCTTAATTTACTAAATATTGATGAGCGCGACTTTATTCAGTCAACCCAGGCAAGTTTTAAATTGGGTATTCGTTTTACTGATTGGCATCAACTGGGACAATCTTACTGGCATCAATTCGGTTCAGTTGGTGCCAATATTGACGGTTTTCAGTTTTATCAGCATTGGCTAAAAAGTAAAAAAAGCGGTAATCCGGCCGAATTTACGGATTATTCTCTTCCATAGTAATGGCGCAGAGTAATAAATTTTCGCGGCCCAATCAGGACCTAAAAAGTCCATTCTTGGGTGCTAATTATGCACTACATTTTTGATACCTCTCTCGTTGCTCAGTACCTGCGTAAATATGCTGAGGATCGAGGTGTAAAAAGAATTGATGCAAAAATAGAAGCCGCTAACTTGGCAGTTAACGGAAGCGTTAAATCTATTTTATTGCAAGATGGTCGTGAAATAACCGCTGATTTTTTTATGGATTGCTCTACGGGTTTCGCGGCCTGCTTATAGAAGGGCGCACTTAAGACGGGATATGACAATTGGTCTGACTATTTACCTTGCGATAGCGCGGTAGTGGCGCAAACTGAAAATATGGGAAAGCCTGCACCTTATACTCAATCTACAGCTTTAGAGTGTGGTTGGCAGTGGCGAATTCCCCTGCAACATCGAAGCGGAAATGGATATGTGTTTTGTAGTAAATATACAGATGTGTAACCTCAGCAGAATCGTTATTTCGAAGTAACTTACAAGGACGACTGGTTACCGAGCCTAGGTTTTTACATTTTGTTACGGGCGAGCGCAAAAAATTATGGAATAAAAACTGTATCGCGGTTGGTTTGGCTTCGGGATTTTTAGAGCCGCTGGAGTCAACCAGTATTCATTTGGCTATGCAGTCAATTTCAAAATTTGTCGAAATGTTCCCTTCAAATATAAATGATTGTCTAGCTACACAAGATGAATATAACCGTATTATGAATGCTGAATATATGAGTGTGCGTGATTTTATTATTCTCCATTACTGCACTACTGAGCGTAAAGATACTGAGTTTTGGCGTGCTTGTGGGCAGATGGAGATACCTGAATCGTTAACGACTCGCTTGAATTTATTTCGCAGCCAAGGCCGATTATACAAAGATGATTTTGATCTTTTTACAAATAATAGCTGGTATGCAGTGCTTGAGGGGTATGGGTGTTCGCCACTAGAGGTTACGATCCTCTCGTTGATTTATCGAACTCCGCTGAAGTCAGTGGGATTATGTCAAGGGCGCTTAAAACTATGCGTTCTGCTGCAGAACTATTGCCTGATCATGCTACATTTTTGGATACTTACTGCCCTGTTAAAAAATAAGAGTTGGTAGAGTATTTCTTAGGCAGTAATTTAGCTTATCGCTGCCATGGCTATGTCACTTTAGCTGCTGTAGCCCTTATCATCCTCTATATGCCTCTTAATAAGCTTCCTCTGCAATGTTCGGCGATGCATTTTTAGTTGACGTGCAGCGGCAGAAATATTGCCGCTGTTTTCGTCGAGCGCGCGCTGAATCGTTTCCCTTTCTATGGCTTTTAGTGATGGTTTTATTAAATCATCGCTCATTGAAGTTGTGATTTCTTCTTTGTCGTTAGCGCAAAGTGCGGCAATTATTTCTTCTGTATTGCAGGGTTTGTTCAAAAAATCGATAGCGCCAAGTTTTATGGCTTGTACTGCTGTGCGAATTGTGCCGTAACCCGTTAATATCACAATCGGAATGTCGTGCTTGTCTTTTATTTCTTCTATAAGCTCGATAGATGTCTCGTTACCAATTTTTAAATCCAATAGCGCATGACTAAAAGGTTGCCGATTGAGAGATGCCCTTAGCGCGTCAAGTGTTGCGGCATGGTGAACATTAAAGCCTCTTTTTTGGAGTGCGCGTGTTGTGACAAAAGCTAATGCCTCGTCATCTTCTAAGTAAAGTAATGTTTTAGTCATTGTTTTTATACTTTGGCGATTGGGAAGGTGATGGTGACCAATACCTGGGCTTTATTGCCACTCGTTTTTTGCGGCGTCACGTCCAGTGATACGCTGCCACCTTGTTTTTCAATAGTGCTATTCGCTAAAAAAGTACCAATGCCAAGGCCTGCTTCTTTACTTGATGTGGTTGGTTTTCCCCAGTGTTGCGTTAGCTCTTCTATAGATTGATCGTGAGTATTTTTAATTGCAAAATAGATGTTATTTTTAGCTGAGCTAATAATCATTTCTGCCAAGGATGATGCATCTAAAGCGTTATTCATAAGATTAATGACGGCATATTTAAAAAGAGCATTGCATTCTATCTGTAGCTGATTATCGCAAAGTGTAGTGATATTAGGTTTTTTTTCGGGGTGATGCAGTGCGTAATGATTTTTAATATCCGCTGCTAGCTGCCCAATGCTCACACGTGTTTGCCGATGACTGTTTTGAGCTATTTCTGAAAGTTCGTGAATGGTGCTATTGCAGCGCGATATTTGTTGGCGCATTAACGCGAGATCGCCATTAAGCTCTTGATCAAGCTTATGGTTGCTTGCGACATCATCAATGAGCACAGTTAAGGTTGTCAGTGGCGTATTAAGGTTATGCATTGTTGATGCCGCTACTGTCGCTAGGCCAATAAGCTGCTCATTTTTTAAATTGTTTTCGCGAATTACCGTGATGTTTTCCTGTTGTTTTCGTAAGTGACTCATTAGCTTTGAAACAAAAAAGCAAATTACTGCCGCACTACCCACATAGTTTACCCACATACCAATTAAATGAATTTTGTAGTCGTTTGAAAAATGCTCAAAGTGATTTTTTACATCGCTCATTAATAACACGCTATAGATTAATACGCATAGCGCCCACACCAGCCACGCTTTTTTATTGGATAGTAGCGTGGCCGCAAAAGCTGTAATTACTAAATAATAATAAATAAAAGGATTAGTTGAACTGCCTGCAACCATAACACTGGCTAACACCCAGAAAATATCGACCAATACTTCACGAATATCCGCAAAAGGCGTCGACCGCAATTTTTGAATATTTAAAAACGCAAATGACCAAGCAAAAGTAATTACGGTTGTAATGGCGGTTGCGTGCCATTGAG
This sequence comes from Marinagarivorans sp., assembly GCA_034519605.1. Lineage (GTDB taxonomy): Bacteria > Pseudomonadota > Gammaproteobacteria > Pseudomonadales > Cellvibrionaceae > Marinagarivorans. The sequence continues at coordinate 93,502 of JAXHOG010000070.1, read as the reverse complement.
TGAATGGCGCAACAATAAAATGCCAAAAAAACAAAATCACTAGCATGAGTAAAAGCATCGCCATGCGCAGCTTAACCATACTGATGAGGGCGTTGGCATTACTGTGATTATTGCTGTGATTATTGTTGTGATTAAATCTAGATAGATTGAAAAAAGGTAGTGGCATAGTTTGAAGGCTGGTAATAATGAAAGTTTGAAGGCTGGCAAGAATGAATGTTTTTATTTTAACCCTTTGCTCGGCGTTAAAGGTGTGACATTTTGTCACGTTGCGGCGCAATGATCAGTGTGTTGGCTTCTGTTGGGTGGCCTCACCAGTGCGGCGGCATCCTTTTAATTATCGGCAACACCCGAAAAAATTACCCGAAAAAATATTCCCTTGGGCGGCCAACGATTAACGATTGGCCCGATTAAAAACTTAGAGTTTGCGTTTGTATTGCTCGGGCGTGCCTTGAGTTTTCAGCGAGCCGTCTTCCTGCGTAGCCACGTCAATCGCAATATTATGCTCGTCAATAACGATCACGAATCGACATGGCTTAATCGGCTGACGCACAAGCAGCAATTACAGCATACACGACTTGTGCAGCAGGGCTATAAAGGTCTGAGCGAACAAGACATTCAACTATTTAATACTTTGCTGTGTAAGTTGTTAGCCGATAACCCCTGATATCCCCCTTGTTTACATTTGTGCCGTACCTAGTGGCGCGGCAGTCCCATCTTTTCACCTTATTGGCTTAACTCATCGTTTGGTTTTTGGGCTGCCCCAAAATAAAAAATGCTGTTGACTTGCGTCAGCAAAAGTCTAGAATTTCAGTAAATACTGAAACTTCAGAAGGTTTGATATGCAGTTGTCGGATGATAGCCAGGCATTTGTAATGCATTGCGGGGAGATGGGTAGCCGCTGGGGTTTTAATCGTACAGTGGGGCAAATATGCGCGCTGCTGGTAATTACTGAAGAGCCCTTAACTGCCGAGCAAATAGCCAAGGCTTTAAGTGTGAGTCGCGGCAATGTCAGCATGGGCTTAAAAGAATTACAGTCGTGGCGGCTAATCCAATTAAGGCATAAGCCTGGCGACCGCAAAGATTATTACACCGCAAGCGGTAGTATTTGGGATATGGGCCAAACAATTTTTGAAGAGCGACGCAAGCGTGAACTTGACCCAACCTTGTCGCTTTTGCGCTCACAATTATTAGCGGCCGACGGCGAAAAGAAATACAGTTTGCAGCGCCTACAAGAAATTCACGATCTGCTCGAATTGATTTCGCAGTGGTCGCACGCATTGGGTGGCATGCAGCCAAAAACCTTGCAATCACTGATGAAGCTAGGTGGCGGTGTGAGCAAAATTTTTGATCTCAAAGGTAAGCTGAAATCTGTGTAACTATTCAGCTGTGTAGTCCAACAAACTGTTGCGATATTTTTTTTATTATTGTGTGTTTAATGTGGTAAGTGCGTTTTGCCTGGGAGGGATAAATGTTAGATACCTTAATGCTGTCGCGAATACAGTTTGCAGCGAATATTAGTTTTCATATTCTTTTTCCAACAATTACTATCGCAATGTGTTGGTTTTTATTGTTTTTTAAGATTAGGCACCACCAAACGGGTCATCCGGTGTGGAATCGCGCTTATCGTTTTTGGGTAAAAATATTCGCCTTAACCTTTGCGTTGGGCGTGGTTAGCGGTATTACCATGTCGTTTCAGTTTGGTACCAATTGGCCTGGTTACATGGAAGCAGTAGGCAATATTGCGGGGCCTTTATTGGGTTACGAGGTACTAACAGCATTTTTTTTAGAGGCCACTTTTTTAGGTATTATGTTGTTTGGTCAAAGGCGCGTGAGTCCTGTTGTGCACACAATAGCTACCGCTGTGGTTGCATTGGGTACGACCATGTCGGCATTTTGGATATTGGCCTTAAATTCTTGGATGCAAACACCGACGGGTTTCGAAATGCGCGATGGCGCGGCTTTCCCGGTAGATTGGTTTGCGATTATTTTTAACCCTTCATTCCCCTATCGCTTTGTGCATATGTTAATTGCATCGGGCCTGACGGCTTCTTTTTTGGTGGCGGGCATTTCGGCCTATCGGCTTTTACATGGCGATACAAAAAATACACCGAAAAAAACCTTAAAAATAGCCTTAACAGTGGCTGCGTTATTGGCACCCATGCAAGCTTTAGTGGGTGACTTTCATGGTTTAAATACCTTACATCATCAGCCGCAAAAAATTGCAGCGATGGAGGGCGTGTGGGAAACCGAAAAAGGCGCACCGCTTTTATTATTTGCTATTCCCAATGAGAAAGAGCGCCGCAATGATTTTGCTGTGGGTATTCCCAATCTTGCCAGCCTTATTTTAACCCACGATAAAAATGGTGAAATCAAAGGGCTGAATGAATTTAAAGGTGAGCACCCACCGGTATTGCCTGTATTTTGGGGTTTTAGGGTGATGGTGGGTATGGGCGTACTGATGATTTTAGTGGCATGGATTGGTGCCTATTTTGTGTGGCGCAAAGAAAGCGCGCCTAAGTCAGTTTTAGTTGTTGTTGTGGGCATGATGTTCTCTGGTTGGGTGGCAACTTTGGCGGGATGGTATGTGACGGAAATTGGCCGTCAGCCATATTTAGTCAGTGGCATATTAAAAACGGCTGATGCTGCTACCACCTTGCCGCCAAGTTATGTGGGTATTTCACTCTCCTTATATTTAAGTTTGTATGTGGTTTTATTGTTTGCGTATATTTATACGCTTTTGCGTATGACGCGTAAGGCTGTTGCTGTTCCTGAATACGATGATGCAGAAATCCCGCATGTTAACGCGCCTGCCGAGCACAAATTGTTAGGAGGTAACGCCTAATGTCTGCCGAATTATTAGCCACTATTTTTATTATTTTAATGGGTATTGCTGTTTTAGTTTATGCCATTGCCGATGGCTATGATTTGGGTGTGGGCATGCTGTTACCGCCGAGTGATGAGCCCGCGCGCGATAAAATGATTGCCTCCATCGGCCCTTTTTGGGATGCCAACGAAACGTGGCTAGTGCTAGCGGTGGGTATTTTATTAATTGCTTTTCCTAAGGCGCACAGCCTTGTTTTTTACCATTTATATTTGCCTGCAACGTGTATGTTGGTGGGTTTGATTTTACGTGGTGTGTCTTTTGATTTTCGTGCAAAAACGAGCGTTAGCCAAAAAAAGTTGTGGGATAAAGCTTTTTGGTTTGGCTCATTATTAACCAGTTTTTGCCAAGGCTATATGCTAGGTAATTATGTGGTGGGTTTTGCCGAAGGTTGGGAGGGGCAATTATTTTCGGTATTAAGTGGCGTGGGTGTATCGGCGGCCTACTGTTTAATGGGGGCAGCATGGCTGGTGTATAAAACCGAAGGCGAGCTGCAAACGCGAGCTTTTAATTGGTTAGCTTTATTTAATAGGCTGACATTTTTAGGGATTATAGCTGTTAGCTTGGCTAATTTATGGGTGAATCCCAAAGTATTTGCGCGCTGGTTTGAAATGCCTTTGGCCATGTTTGTGATCGTTATCCCCGCGCTTTGTATCGCTTGTTTTGGCTATTTAGAGCTTATAGTCCGCGCCAAAAAATGCCGCAATGATTTACTGCCGTTATTGCTTGTGATGGTTATTTTTATATTAAGTTTTTGCGGTTTAGCGTTTAGTTTTTATCCCTTTATTGTGCCGGGCGGATTAACCATTTGGGAGGCGGCTAGTGCGCCAGAATCACTGCAGTTTTTATTGTGGGGTGCACTAATTGTGGTGCCTACTATTGGTCTTTACACGGCTTATTCTTATTGGGTTTTTCGTGGCAAGGCGACTGATTTGAGTTACGAGTAATCGTTTTTAAATGTTTTTTCAAATGGTTTTTTTAAATGGTTAATAGCGTAAATAATACTTATGGTGTTGGAGATGCATCTTACCGTGCGGCAGGAGAGCTGGCTGGCTTAACTCTCCTCGTGGATGCATTTTATACGGCGATGGATTCATTGCCAGAAGCGCAAACTATTCGTGCAATGCACCCTGATGATTTGACGCGTTCGCGTCAAAAATTAACGTACTTTTTAGCGGGTTGGCTGGGTGGGCCTAAGTTGTATGGTGAGCATTTCGGCAAAATTCATATTCCCAATGCGCATCGCCATTTACCCGTAGGCTACGAGGGTCGCGATGCATGGATGCTTTGTATGCAGTACGCGCTTGATCGCCAAACTTATACTCAAGAATTTAAAGCCTATTTAATTGCACAGCTTAAAATTCCTGCCGAGCGTATTCGCCTAGCGAGTGAAGAATATCGAACAAAAGAATAACCGCCATGGTGAATTAAATATTTGTAACTATTCAGCCATCCATTAATTACACGCGGGAGAAGCCGTTGAGTGGTTATTTTCAGGGCATTGAAGCGCCGGCCCCAGCATGGATGCGTGCGGGTAGAGCTTTGCAGGAGCACAAAGCAGAGATGGCTTGTAGGTAATCGCTCCTGCATTACCTTTATGACCTACATCCATGTAGGCCTAGCGGCCCAGAAAATTACCGCACAACGGCGTTTTAACCATAATGCTGAATAGTTAGAAATATTTTATAGCTTGTTAAGTGGGCGGCTGAGCTAGTAGCTGGAGTTTGGCGTGTTGTTGGGGTTGATTTCCCCATTGACCTCCTCTGGGTCAACGCCATTGAGTAGAAGTATTTTTCTTACTGTTTCAAGATGCTCTAAAACCCGCTGATAGTTATCACCATAGTCATAGCGGGTGACCTCTTATTGTTTTTGGCATATAGCTAAAGGCTATTTTTAGGGCATTTAGGGCGTCGTTATTGAGTGAGTGTCATGGCTACCTCGTTATTGATTCGGTATTTTATGTTGAATTAAAAGAGGTCTATCTCGCTAGCGCAGACCTCTTTATTGTCTCAATGGTTAGCGCGTGGTTAATACTTCGCCCTCAAAGCTAACACCGTTCCAGCCCGTTACCATAAAGTTGCGAATATTGGCATGGTCGTTAGCTTCAGGGTTTTGCAGTACATCAATCCGATAATAATCACCAAAGCATGCCAGTGTTTGTACGGGGGTTAGTTGTTTTATTTTTGCAAAATAAAATAACTTACAGGACCCTTCATTGCTGCCAGATGCATTGATTGCCGCGCCATTTTTAAACGCGCTTGCGGTGTAATGGTAATTGGCCGCAATGGTATCCATGGTGTTGGCAAAGGTAATGGTTTCGGGTGCTTGTTGTAATTGTTGTAGAAAATCGTCGAGCTTCATGTTTTTCCTGTTTTTATCAATAATTCATCATTGGTGTAATCATTAAACAAATTGTGCAGCACAGTAACCGCTGGCCCATGCCCACTGAAAATTAAAACCGCCGAGCCAACCCGTCACATCTAATACTTCGCCAATAAAAAATAAACCCGGTACTTTTTTCGCTTCAAATGTTTTGGATGAAACCTCGTCGGTATTTATGCCGCCACGAGTGACCTCGGCGGTTTTGTAACCTTCGGTGCCTGCAGGCACACATGTCCAGCGGTTAAATGCTGTGGTTAATGCGTCTATGTCACTGCGGCTAAGATCGGCAAGGGTTTTATCGCCGATACTGGTAAGTTCTTCGGCAAGCAGCCATTCGCTAATAAAACGTTTAGGTAAGTGTCGGGTTAAAAGATTTTTAACTTCTGCTTTTTGACCTTCGTTTTTCCATTGCTCAATTTGATCGGCGAGTATTAGCTCGGGTAAAAAATTAATAGTGACGGTTTGGTCGGGCAGCCAATAATTAGAAATTTGCAAAACTGCAGGCCCACTAATGCCTTTGTGGGTAAATAATAACGCCTCTTTAAAAATTTGATCTTGGCTGTGACTGTAAATGGCCACCGGCAAAGCCACGCCTGCCAGCGCTTGTGCGGTAGCCAATGTTTTACCTTTAAAGGTGAAGGGCACAAGCGAAGCCAAGCGAGGGGTTATTTTTAGGCCAAATTGTTTTGCAATATCATAACCAAAGCCCGTAGCGCCCATGGTTGGAATGGATAATCCACCGGTAGCAATCACAAGCGATTTACAGCGAATATTACCAAGGCTGGTGGTTAATCTAAAACGGGCTGAAGTATTTTGCTCGGGCGCCAGTGCCGCGATGCGATTAATACTGCAGTGGGTGTAAATTTTCACGCCGTTATTGTCACACTCATGCAGTAATAAATTAAGAATGTCGCTGGCTTTGTTATCGCAAAACAATTGCCCCAGAGTTTTTTCGTGATAAGGGATTTGATGCTTATGCACCAAATCTAAAAAATCGTATTGATTAAATCGCGCTAAGGCAGATTTACAAAAATGGATATTGGTACCGAGATAATTATTAGGCTCAACATTGTAATTAGTGAAGTTGCAGCGCCCGCCGCCAGACATAAGAATTTTTTTACCGACTTTATTACTGTGGTCTAGCACCGTCACGTTCTTGCCGAGCATAGCCGCTTGTGCTGCACACATTAGGCCTGCCGCACCGCCGCCAATAATAATGCAGTCGAGAGTTTCCTTGTCATTAAAGTGCGTGAGCAGCGGCGAAGAGTGGTTGAGTTGCATGCCTGTATCGTCGTATGTGGGTTTATTTGAGGGCGCGAATATTACCACTTTGGGGCTAAACAATAGCGCGCGATATTTTATTTCGAGTCAACAGTGCAGATCAAATAAATATCAAGTGCTCGCCTTGCAGTATCTTTATAGCCATTATAGAAACAGCCTGGCACATCTACTGACGGCTAGACATTGCATATAAAACAGTATTTACTCATTCAGCTATCGTTAGAGCTGCAATCGTTTCAATGGGTTCTTGAATATTATCAGTTTTTTCAGCCGCAAGCCGATACGCCATCTATGTTATGGGCTTGCCGCTTTATATTAATAACGAAATTGTAAAAACATTTTTTACAATTGACTATACAACTGGCAGAGGCCGCGTTTAGGCGTGGGAATTACATGACTCAAGTAAAAAATCCGTTATTAAATGCGCTAAAACATCAATTGGCGAGTGTCTATAAAGGCTCGCCAGACGTTATTGATAATTTATTGGTCGCTTTGATGTGCCAAGGGCATCTGTTATTAGAGGATGTACCCGGCTTGGGAAAAACAACCTTGGCCAAGGCGTTAACAAAAAGTTTATCGCTTAGTTTTAACCGTGTGCAATGCACGCCCGATTTAATGCCCAGTGATATTTTGGGCGGTAATATTTATCAGCAAAATGAACAAAACTTTAAATTTTTACCCGGCCCTATTTTTGCCAATTTAGTGTTAGTGGATGAAATTAATCGCGCATCGCCGCGTGCTCAATCGGCATTTTTAGAGGCAATGGCCGAAGGCGCCGTGACTATCGACCGTCAAACAGTGCCGCTGCCGTCTCCCTTTATGGTAATTGCGACGCAAAACCCTATTGAGTTTGCAGGCACTTTCCCCTTGCCCGAGGCGCAATTAGACCGATTTTTTATGCGTGTGAGTTTGGGCTACCCTACTGCCGAGCAAAGCTTAGAGATATTAAATGGCCATGCGCAGCAAGAGCCTATTCATTCTGTGCGCCCAATTATTAATAAAGACACTTTGCAACAATGGCAACAAGCTTGTTTGGATGTGCAGATTATTGATGATGTTAAAAAATATATTGTGGCGTTTATTGAGGCCACGCGAAACCATAAAGATGTACGTTTAGGTGCAAGCCCGCGTGCCGCGATTGCATTAATGCACGCCGCCCGTGCCGATGCTTATTTAAAAGGCGCGCAGTTTGTGACGCCGCAAAATGTGCAATCGGTGGCTTATGCGGTGCTTGGGCATCGCTTAGTTTTGCGCGGTGGACAAAACCTTGCGCGCGGCCAAAAAATTCTTGAAGAGTTATTGCAAACAGTTCCCGTCATTGCGGTTGCTGTAAATAACACCGCAGCGCCAGTTGCCGCATCAACTACAACGCCCGTTACGACTAAACAACCTGCCACCAAATAATGATTGATCCTTAGGGTTTACCCATGAGTTTCCAAGAGCAAAAACCCAAACCAGATTATTTTTCTAAAAAACCTAATGGAGCCAGTCCACTGTGGGTGCTTCCAGAACATTGGCAGGCGCTATTGAATACACTATTTAGCCTGCGCAATTGTTTATTGTTTTTAATGGTGGCGCTGGCATTTATCGCTTGGAACAGGGGCTTGGCATTAATGTATGGCGTGGTTGCCATGTTGTTTTCGCTGCTTTGGTTATCGGCTTTATTGCCTTGGTTATTTGTGCGGCGCGTGCGTGTGCTGCAGTTTAATGCCGCACCAGTGCATGCTCACCAAGAGCAAACAATGGCTGTTATTTTAAATGCCAAAAAAAATGTGCGTTACCTCCAAGTAAATTTACCACACACGGCAACGCAATTTATTTTAGCGTTTTTGGATAAAAATAAAAAAACCTTGCACGCTACTTATACGCCTCAACAACGTGGCCACTGGTTGTTATCGGAATGTTGGGTGGCCTGTGCTTATCCCTTGGGTATTGTAAATGCCAAAAAACTAAGCGTTATTGCGCAGCCCGGTTTTTTAACGGTTTACCCTCGCTTGTTAGCGATAAAAAAAATCCCCGCGAGTTGGTTAAGCGCCGACACACATAATGATGCGCACCCACAGCGCCAGCGTAAAGGTGATGATTTATTATTAGGGCTGCGTGATTACCAAATGGGCGATGCCTATCGCACCATCGATTGGCGCGCCACTGCGCGCAGCAATGAGCTTAAAGTGCGCGAGTTTGAACATTTAGCGCAACCGAGCTTTTTAATGGTAATCAATAATTCTGAGGCATTAAATGTGGGTGATGGCGAGCGCAATGCGTTTGAGCAGCAAATGATTATTGCGGCAAGCCTTGCGTGTTTTTTAATTGCTCAGGGGTGGCGTGTCACCGTGGCAGGCGCTTGCAATATGCACTTATCCAGCGCTGCACAGTTGGTAGATTTTTATCAGCAATTAGCCGAGTTAACGCCCTTGTCGAGCAATCAATATCAAGAGCAGCATCAACACAAACAGCAATATCAAGAACAACTACGCGATGCGATTAATGAATCTAGCCGCGCCAGCATTGTTATTTCGTTTGATGTGCATACTGCAGTAATTGATTTAAAACCTACAACGATAGAGCCAAATTTTGGCGAACAAAAACATTGGCAGTTTATGTTTAATCAAGAGAGTTATTTAAAGCCCTTGGCGACTTACCCCAAAAGCCACACACAAATAATCGCCAATACTATTTTAATCCCTCTATTGGCTGGCGATAATTTAGCGGGAGTTTTTCAGCATGATTAACCGACACATAAATTTATTAGGAGGTTTATTAGCAGGTTTAGTCGCGGCTGCATTTACGGTGGGCTTGGCGGGTTATACCAGTACCGTTATGGCCGAATGGGGCGGCTTGGTGGCGCTGATTGCGGGTAGCGTGGTGTTTGTTACCATGGTTTTGGACATTCATAACTTAGATTTCCATAACCTGGACTCCGATAAGCTCGCCAAAAATCACAAAACTGCTGAAGTGATTGCGGGTGCGGGCTTGGTATTTTTTTTGGGCGCTATTTTTACCCTAGGACTGATACCGGCATTAATTAGCCTACTATTTTTTGCGCAGCTAGCGCTGAATATTCGCGCCGATAATAACAACCGTATTTACAGTGCTTTAGTGATTGGTTTTATCTGCTTAATGTGCGGCGCGGTTGAGGCAAAAACCGGTGACTATTTAATGTATATGGCTTGTTTTGGTGCTTTAGCACTGCTGGCACTAAGGTCTGTTTTTTTGCGCCGTTTTTTGGCAGTTGAAATACCTGCGGGTCTTGAGGTTTTATCGGCAAATAAAATGAATGCGCCGATTAAAAATAATTTTTTAGGCGAATTTTCTCATCATTCAAAACTCATTGTTGTATTTTTAGGTTTAGCATTTATTACCTATCTTTTTATTCCACGTTTTCCAGCGGGTAATCTTGGTGCGCGGGTAAGTGCTTCGGCGCATTTTTACAACAATAGCGATTGGGAGCAAAAAGCAAAAAACGCAGAAGCTGCCGAGCCTGATGCTGAAGGTAGCCGCGATGAAGGCAATGCCGGTGGTAACGATCCCTTTGCTGCCGATAAACCACCTTCCGAGCAGTCGCCTAATCTATTCAGCAACAATCCCCAAAAGACAGCCAACAACTCAGCTAACAATTCAGCCAACAATAATACGGCTGCATATTATGACTATGGTGGTTTTGATGCGTCGTTTGCGGTTGATAATCCCGATCCATCGCAGACGCGTGCCAGCAATGCTTTAATTTTGCGGGTTAAAAGCGATGTACCTTTATATTTAAAAGCCAGAGTGTTTGATAATTTTGATGGGCTACGTTGGTCGCAAACAAAAGCGCCGTTAGATTTTCGCCGCTTAGAGCGCGGTAATTACGCGTTAGATAAAAGCTCGCTGGCCAATAACCCTCGCTTTAAACAACAAGAAAAATACTACCAAGTTTTTGTTGAGGCCAGCATGAGCGATAACATTCCCATTGCCGAGCAATTAATTAAATTGAGCTTTCCGGCGGTTATGGTGGCCGAAGATGGTTTTGGGCAATGGAGCGCGGGCAGCATTTTGCAGAAAGGCACCGCCTACAGTGCCGAGGTGCAATTTAATATTTTTAAAGGTCGGCAGTTTAGTGCCATTACAGCGCATGCCGTACAAGTAACCGCCGCGACAACCGCCGCAGAAAAAATGTTAGCCGAGCATGCGGCTCACGAACGATTAGTGCGAAAACAAACGCTGGAAAATTATTTATCGGTGCCCGCGCAAACCGAGCCGCGTGTTTATCAATTAGCCAGCGAAAAAACTCAAAAAATTACCGGTGAATTTCCAGAATTTAAAAAAGCCATAGCGCTAGAGCATTTTTTGCGTAGCGAATACGCCTATGATTTTGCGTCTATTTTTAATTCCCAGGGTGTTACACCCATAGAGCGGTTTTTGTTTGAAACTAAAAAAGGCCACTGCGAATATTTTGCCAGTGCGCTAGCTATTATGTTGCGCACTTTGGATATTCCCGCGCGCGTAGTCACAGGATTTTTAGCGCACAACCAAAACCCGCTGACCAATTATTACGAGGTGCGCGCATTAGATGGCCATGCGTGGGTGGAGGCTTATGTAGATGACATTGGTTGGTTAGTATTGGAACCCACGGCTTATTATCCAGCGCCGGAAGTTGATGAAGAACCTACCCACATGACGGCTAAAAAAATTCAAGAATATATTAAAAATTTAGAGCGTATTGATGAAGTGACCGCCCAGCCCGATTGGAGCTTGGCGACGGTATTGCGCTCGTTTTGGTATGCCATAACGCTTATTTTTACAGTGGCACTGGCCGCGATTAAGGTGGCTATTTTCCAGCTGTGGTGGCTTTGGATAATTTTAGCGTTTGTTACAGCAGCCGGGTTTTGGGTGTGGGCACATTATGCGGGGCAAATAAAAAACCGCTATTTATTGCTGCGCGTACAAAAAATGCCCGCTATTGCCATTGTCGATAGTCTTAATTTTATTCATCAAGCCTTAATTAATGTAGGCCGAGCATTGCCTGCCGGTTTAACTATCGAGCAATTTAATGCTTGTGTGGCCAGCAGCCATTTAAATGCCGAGCAGCAAGCCGAAGTGATCGCATTATTTAATGATCATTATTATTCCGATAAAACATTGGCGCCGCAGCAGCAGGCGACACTCGCGCAGTTATTGCGGCAGTTGTTATTATCTGTACTTAATGTGGTGTGAAATAAGTGCGCAAGTGGCACAAGCTAAAAGTGTGATGAAGAGGGTTTGGACATGTCTGTCCTTGGAGGGTGATAAATATCCGATACATCCATCTCAAAAACATCTCAAAAACCCTAAACTTTGTGTGTGATCTGAACGTCATCACATTTACTTGCCCGCCAATGCGGCATTATTAGCTCTAATTTCGAGTGCTGACGCTTGTTGAGCAAACAGCCTGCAAGCCTGATCGCTAAAACGGATAAGGTGGCGTGTCGGGGGGATTGCGTAGCTCGCCCATAACCTTTATCACATAGCACCCCGCCCACATTCCCCCACCGCACAGTCACAACTAATATAAAACACAATATAAAACGCTCACTTTATGCCCACGACACTGGAGAAAAATATGTTTGATTGCTCGCATCCTTATAGCTTTAGCCCCATTGCACGCACACTGACGCTAGGGCTTGTTATTGCTGCGCTTAGTGCATGTACAGGCGAAGGCACTGGCTCTTCGAGCCTTACCGCCAGTGTCGCGACGACATCCTCAGCTATTGCGGTGTCTAGCGTAGCTCCTTCGAGTTCAGCCGTGGTGAGTTCGGTGGCCAATATAAGCTCATCAACTTCCAGCTCGGTTGCGCCAAGCTCCATAGCGTCGGCCTCCAGCGTTTCTAGTGCAATGCCATCAGTTCAGCTCACCACGATTGAGGCAGAGGATTACGATGCGGCATCTCAAGTACAGCCGTTTGAATCCCAAAATGATAATGGCCGCACGATTATGGTTTGGCCCAACAAAGGCGAGCAAAGTCTAGAGGCGTTGGATAACGGCGCAGGGCAGCTTTTCTATTCCGTGGTTGCAACCGCCACATCAATGACGCTTTACGCCACCGCAAATCTTCCAGACGCCACTAACGATAGCGTTTTTTACAAATTAGACGGTAAAGACACGGCTTGGGCAACGTTTAACAACGTTAAAACTACAGGTTATGAAGAAGTAACTCTCGCCACTTGGGGCGGCTTAGTCGTTGGCCAAAGCTACATATTCAAAATTCAAAGACGCGAAGACGGTGCAAAGTTTGACTCTTTCCGAGTTGATGGCGGCTCTTTCGACTATGGTCAAGCGGCAACCTCTTCAACACCTTCAATCTCTTCAAGTAGCGCGGCCATAAGTTCTTCAATGAGCTCGTCAATGAACTCTTCAATGAGTTCTGCGAGTGCCTTCAACCCCAATCAGCCCAATGAAACGGCGGCTGGCATGCCTTTTAGCCCCTTTCCTGACGGTGTTGCCGTGACCAAGGTTATGCACTTTGGCAATATGTGTTGGAAAATAGCAACGGCGGGCGGAACTTTCTATTTTGAAACGGGAGAAAGCAATGGAAAGTCCGGGTTTAGTAGTGCATTTGACCAAGTGGGTAATGATTGGATTGGGAATGATGCCGACAAGGGCTTTAACAAATCACCCGCAACAGGCGGCAAGCATGAATTTAGAGGTTGGCCGAATTTTGGCGAGGGTAGTTTCGATCATCCCCAGCGCTCCAGCGGTACGAAAACACGTTGGGTGGACGAAAAGGGTATAGACATTCCTTTCAATGGCACCTTGACGGGTCAGCACTTAAGAATGCGGTCGGCGAATGCGAAGTATGAGCTTGAATATCACTTTTTCAGAAGCCATGCAGCGATTAAAGTAATCAAGGCAACGGATAAATTTGCCTTTTTGTATGAAGGCCCTGTTGGCGGTGAGCAAGATTCGTCAATTGACAAAGACTACTACGTGCTTAAAGACGGCCAAAAGAGAGAGCTTAAGGCTGGCGGCCTAGGGTATTTGGATCCAGCGTTCGGCAATAAATTTCCATCTTCGTTTTTCTACTTAGTCGATAGTGATCCTAAAGACACTCAAGCGTGGTATGTCGGTGTTAAAGATACAGGGCCAAATACGGCGGGTGATGAGGGTTGGCGCCAGGGTAGCAATATGGTGATATTTAGCTTTGGTCGTGACAATGATAAGCGTGCATATACCAATACGGCAGCCGTTTCAGTATTTGGCTTCCATGCTAAAAATGCGGGGCACGAATCTATATCTGCCTTTATCGAAGCTCGCTTACAAGACCCCTTTTCACCTGCGCCCATAGATGGTGTTATGCCATAGCGCATTTTAACCAGAGCATAAAAAGCCCCTTACAGATTATCTGAGAAGGGGCTTTTTTTTATTCGTCAGAAACAGAGAAACAGCAGGACAGGCGCTAATCAAAAGTCCTAATCAAAAGTCAGGCTCTGCAGCGCCTGTCCATGCACGATTGTTGGCGCTCAACTGAGGTTTCTAGGATAATTAAAACTGAGGTTTCTAGGGTAATTAAAAGTGCAGCACCAACCCAACAACGGGAAAAATAGAAAAAAGATTTTTTCGCTCGCTGGTAAGCGCGTAACTATCGTCTTCTGCAAGCGGGGAAAGAATTAATTGGCGATAACCGATATTATTTCGGTTGGTCAGGTTGGTAATATCAACATACCCTTCCAAACGATGCCCCGCCCACGTCCAATCTTTATTCACTCGCACATCCAGCGATAAAAATTCCGACAAGCGCGTATCGTTACGAGTGTAATTAAGTGGCTCGCGTACAGAATTAACCTGCACGGGTAAGGTTGTGGTTGGCCAACCCGAATGCCAATGCCAGCGCGCACTCACCGACCAAGAAGGCGCCTGATACAACGCACTTAAACTTGCCGCCATCACCTGATTCCAACCTCGGCGCTGCGCGCGGCCAACAATTTTATCTTCTACCTCGCTGGTCGAAAAACTAAACCAGCTGCGTAAATTTTCGCTAGCAACATAATTAACACTTAATTCAATACCTTCTGCCGTGCCTCTGGAAGGTTTTAAATACACGCGATCATCAGCCAGCTCGGGTAATAACACATAAGGATTAAATAAATTTTCGGCGCGCGGGCGCGGCGAAAATAATTTTTTTAAATAACCTTCAACGCCAATCCTTAATGCCTCGGTAACAGGATAATCGACACCCACAATATAATGATCGGCTTTTTGTGGCGCATAAAAATTGTCTTGCCCCGCCGTTACATCCAAATCCACAATACTTGGTGCCTGATAAAAACGCCCAGCACTGGCCTTAAAAGTAACATCGTTATCAAATTGATAATTTAATGCCATGCGCGGGCTTAATTGATACTGAGTATGCGTGGCATAAGTTTGCATATCGGCGCGCACACCCAGCTCGGTCATTACATGCTCGGTCGGCAAGCTATACCACGATAAAAAACTACTCGCATTAACGCCGCTCGGGTTTTGCACAACAGCCCAGGTTTGCTGTGCGGGAACGCCCAATAAAATTGCCAAATCACCACGTTCAACCTCGGCCGAATAATCGTACCTTGCCTTGGCATATTGTGCTTGGCCGCCAAAATGTAAACGCTGTTTTTTTTCAAATTGCCACAGGCCAAAATAACTTAAATTTTGCAGGCTAAATAAACGGTCATCATTTAAATGGCCCTCGCCACTGGCGCGAAAACTGTTTGTTTCGATAACCTTTAAACTATTCCCCTCGACAACCTTTAAACGATTGGCCTCGCTAGCCTTTAAATCATTAACCTTTAAATCACTAGCATCAGCATCATTTGGCACGCGCACTAACTCACCTTGGCGCCGAGTTTTGCTATAGGTCGAACTCAATTGAATTTGGCTGGTGAATTTTTTTGAATGGTTAATGGTTGTTTTTAGCCAGCCATATTGGCTGTTATAAACCGACTGGGCTTGCTCGCCACCACGGTCATCACTGAGCTGTAATGCCACATCATCGCGAATCGACAAAAAGCCCATATCGTAAGTTTGGGTATTGTTAAGCTTTGCGTAATATTGCAAAAACGTATCGTTAAAGCGCGGTGTGCCAAAAGATTTTTCAAAGGTGCGCAGCGTTGTTTCTAAATTCCCACGCTGCACCGAGGCAATGTAATAATTTTCGGGTTTTTTAGCATCGGTAAATCCTGCCAGCATAAATGCGCTAAAAATCGGATTTAGCTCGATAAGATTATCGTTTTCGCCGCTGGGTTTGATGGGCGTAATATCAATAACGCCGCTCATTTTACTGCCGTATTGCGCGGGGTAACCGCCACTGTAAATATCTAAGCGCTCAAGATTATGGCTATTAATGCCCGACAATAAACCCTGAAAATCTTTTAAATGAAATGGCTCAATTAATTCGACACCATTAAACAACATCAACAGTTCATCGCTCGCGCCGCCACGCACATTTAATTTTGCCGACGCGCCCGAATTGGCCATACCGGGTAATGCGGCCACCATTTGCATGGGGTCATTGCCACGGCTGGGTAATTGTGCGAGATCATCCTGTGTGATGTTGTTGTGTGAGGCCGAGCTTGCTTTTTGCCAGCGGTAAAAACTCGCCACAACTAAAGTTTCTTCGATGGAAGGTTTTAGCTCGCACACCAATTTAAAGGTGTTTTCGGGTTTTAATTGCGCTAATGCAAATACCTGCGTTTGGCAACCCGCATGGCTTACCCTTAATTGGCGAACAGAATCGGCAAAAATATTCAGCTCAATATTAGATGCATTATCTAACACAACACTCGCGCGACCTTGCTCGGCAAGCGTGGCATTCATTAGCGGCAAGCCTGTATTGGCATCGGTAATTTTAATCTGCGCTGTAAAATCGGCCGGTTTTTTTACCACCAACCAGGTTTGTGCGATATTTTCTGACTCTAAACCGAGGTTAAAAAGCTCAAGCACTGCTCGCAAACGCACCAAAGGCTCACCTGCAGGCGGCGAGTAATAAACAATATCGTCGCTCGCCACCAAAGCATTACTATAAATTATGGGCAAACCCGCACGCTGATAAAGCGATAACACATTAGCCAAACTGCGCTGCGCAAAATTTTGCTGGGTTAAATCCTCTAAAGTTTGCGCAGCGGTGACGCACGCAAAAAACACAAAAAAAACAAATGCCGCACACACCTTAAGGGCGTGGCGGCATTGTTTTTTTATCTTTTTGTAAACGCCTAAGCTATTTGCCAACAGCGTCATTTATGGCTTAGCCATATTATTAACAAACTCAATTCTTCATCCATTTTTTGGTGTTTTTTATTCGCTAACAACCAGCGCCTCGCGCTGCTCGACCACTTGCAAGCTCGTGGTTTTAAATAAAACCGGTAACACCTGGCTAATCGACTGCGCCGCTAAATAACCACCGGATAAATGCGTTTGCTCGGCGGTGCGCTGTACTTGTGGGCTGGCGTAAATAATTTTTTTACCGGTCACGCGGCTCGCCCAATGTAATAAATCGTGAGCGGTTGCATTGTGTAAATTAAAATCGGCCACCGCAGGCTGCGTCCACAGCCAATAATCGTCGGCGGTCGCGATTTTATCTTTAGTCACATTTAAGTGGGTATCTACCGTAATTGCATCACCCAAACCGTCGGCGACTCTACCATAAAGTGTTTTGCCTGCCAGCGTAATTTTGGTCACACCTTCGCGCATCGCTACACCTAAGCTTGTGGGTGTCACATTCACCTCGTACTGGGTGCCAATATCCACAATTTCACCCAAGGGCGTCGCCACAATAATCGAGGTATTCGCATCGGGCGAATCCACATAAATACGCCCTTGCACTAACCTAATTAAACCGGCATTGGCCACAATAATTTCGGTATTTTTGGCTAAGGTAATTTTGGTATTGTCGGTTAATTGAATCGCCACTAAACCATCGTTTTGGGTAGTTAAATGGGCACCGGCATTAATCACTTGCTCGTGTAGCGAAGGCTTAATATTCACCGCGCCATTAGTCATAATTAATTGCGCGACCACGGTGGTGTTATCACCTAAAAGATTTAATTTAGGCACCATAATAAAGGCCATAAAACCGACTAAAACGGCAGCCGCAACTGCAAACCAAACTTGCCCCCAAGGCTTGGTGGTTGATGTTATTGAGGTTGATCCTAGTTGGGAAAGATTATTACTTTTATTGGCCGCGCTATTGTCGGCATTATTTTCGTTTTTAAACTTGGCCGCTTGCACAGCCTGCAACCATGCCGCGTGAGTAGACTGCCAAATTTTATCGCTGACCTCGGGTGCGGGTTCGCTGCGTTTACCCGCTGCTTTTAATAAGTGTGCAACGTCGTCATCATCTTTAAACATTTTTACGTCGCCCCGGTATTTTTAAGCCTGATTTTTGTTTGATTGTTTGCATCAACAATAAATAATATTTTAAATTATCCATGCGCCCAACCTCGCTGCACATCAACAAAGGATTCTTTAAAGGCTTTACGTGCACGCGCCAATAAAGATTGCACGGCGGTTTCGCCCGCACCCATTTGCAGCGCAATATCTTGCACACTCAAACCTTCGATATATTTTAATTCCAATACCAAACCGTAAGAACTTGGCAGCGCGTCCAACGCGGTTTGCACCCAAAGCTTCACCTCATCGTCGCCATCTTCTGCATTACCCTCTAGGCCAACCGGTAAACTTTCTAGCGCGGCTAATAACTCGGCGTTGGCATCAAGCGCTTGGGTGTGTTGATCATTTTTGCCATATTGCTTAAACCAAGTAGCGATCTCGTTGCGAACAATTTGAAATAACCACGTCAACAGCGAGGCCTCGCCACGGTAAGTGTGTAAATAGCGCATGGCGTTGGTCATACTCTGCTGCACAATATCGCTACAGTAATCATCGCTGCTCACACGGCTGCGGCAAAAACGGTACATGCGCGCAAAATAGGTGTTGTAAAACACCCTAAATGCCGCCTCGTCACCGCCTAATAATTCTTGAACCAGCTTTACATCCGCTTGATGCATAGGGTCTTCTCGTTTCTTTTTGAGCACAAGGTTTGAGCACACAGCTATCAACATCACTCACTCAATAGCGGAGCATTCACACAGTGAGAGTGGCCATTACTACAAAACCAATCGCGCCATTTAAAAAATTCGTAACTATTCATTTTTATTGCGCGTTAAAAAGCTAGCGAAAAAACATAACCGCACGACTGGCGAGCGCGAAGCTTTGACACTTCACACTGCGCCAAACTACCTAGCCCATTTTACTTCTAAACATAAAATACACAGCGCCCAGCAAACACAAACCCGCCCATAAATAATCGAGTTTTAAAGGCTCTTTTAAATACATCACCGAGAAGGGCACAAAAACACTCAGGGTAATTACCTCCTGAATAATTTTAAGCTGGCCCACCGTTAGCACGGTATAACCAATACGGTTAGCGGGCACTTGGAATAAATATTCCAACAACGCAATGCCCCAACTCACCAACGCCGCAATAATCCAAGGCTTATTATTTAATTCTTTTAAATGCGCATACCACGCAAACGTCATAAAAATATTGCTGCACAGCAAAAGGGAAATGGAGATTAGGATAGGATTCATCTTTAAAGCCACCCAGATTTTTTGAAGCGATAATGCAAATAGGTACACACGCTGGTAACAATCACTAAGGCTACCGGGTAACCGTATTTAAATTTTAGCTCGGGCATAAATTCAAAGTTCATGCCCCACACGCCCACAAATGCCGTAGCAACACCAAAAATGGCCGCCCAAGCGGCAAGCTTTTTATTCACTTCGCCGTCATCAATAGCGACCAACGATAAATTCACCTGTATCGCCGTGCCAATCGTATCGCGAATAGAATCGATGGAGGCATTAATGCGGTAGAGATGGTCGTGAACATCGCGAAAATAATCTTTGGTATTGGCAACAATCGCATGCACGCGCCCGCCATCTAATTTACCTACCGCTTCGAGTAGCGGTGTTACGGCATGTTTTAGCACTATCACTTTGCGTTTAAGTTGATAAAGTTTTTGAATATTATCGCGCTGCGAACCCTTGGTAAAAATTTGCTCTTCAATGGATTCCAATTCCGATTCAAGCGCATCCAATATTGGGAAGTAGAGATCAACAACGGCATCCATCAATGCATACAAAACAAACGCCGAGCCTTGTTTAAGATGTTCCGGCTCACGCTCGCAGCGTGCACGCACGCCCAAAAAATTTTGTTCACATCGGTTGCGCACCGACAGCACATAATTGGGCGACACAAACACATCCACCTCGCCCACCTGCAGCTCGCCATCTTTTAACGCCAGTGTATGCATAACCGCAAATAATGAATCGCCATATTCTTCAATTTTCGGGCGCTGATTGCCAGACCGTGCATCGTCTACAGCAAGCTCATGCAAACCAAACTCTTCTTGCATTTGTGTCAACTCGGCAGGCTCGGCATCCCTAAGCGCAACCCACACAAAACAATCGGTAGTCATAACGTATTCGCTAATATCCGCAACCGGAATATCGCTAAGTTTTTTGCCTTCTTGATAAACCACGCAATTAATAAGCATTAAAATCACTCCCCAAAATAATGCCGCGAATTGTACGCGAGGGAGATGCTTGGCGAGTAACTGATTTTTTGTAACCGTCTAACTAACCACACCTAGCTTAACCATCCAAGGCAATAAATCCTTCACATCATCGCCCACTTTTCGCTTTGGCAACTCCGTTAACAAATACTCAATATAGTGGCGCGGCTCTAGGCCATTCACTTTTGCGCTTTCAATAATCGAATATAAATTAGCGCTCGCATTAGCACCGCTGGTGGTGGCGCTAAATAGCCAGTTTTTACGGCCAATCACAAACGGCTTAATAGCGCGCTCGGCGCGATTATTATCGATTGATAGCTGTCCATCTTGTGTGTATGCGATTAATTTAGACCACTGATTCAATGTGTAGCTTACGGCTTTACCAATAGCTGAATTGGGCACGACATGCGTGACGGTTTTATCGAGCCACGCTTTAAATTCATTGAGTAACGGTACCGATAGGTTTTTTCTTATTTCAAAACGCTCAGCCATCGTTTTTGTTTTTAATTGTGACTCTATTTTGTAGAGTTTTTGAATATGCGAAACCGCCCAATCTGCTCGGCCCGATTTGCCTTTTAATTGCGCTTTTTGAGCATCCACACAGGTTTTTGCTCCTGCAAAACCTGCATACCATACTTCCTGTATATAAAATTTTCGACGTGCGTGTGCCATGCAACCTACGAGCGTTGCTTTCGTGCTTTCGTAACCTACGTAACCGTCGACCTGTAAAAAGCCTTTATAGCCACCCAAGTAATTATTCGGGCAGCTCGCCGCGCGACTCGGTTGGTAGTCGTAAAGTACGATATTTTTATTCGCTTGGGTGTCGTCTGGGGAATCCGCACCCGAGCAATACACCCACATGTAGCATTTTTCGCGATCTTCTTGAATGACTTTTACCGGTGTTTCGTCGGCATGAATCGCACCCTGCACTAGGAGGGTGTCTTTTAAGGCTTTTATGACAGGCTCGAACACAGTTGCGCTGCGAATCATCCAATTCGCGAGGGTTTTTCGATTTAATTCAATATCAATTTGTTTGAAGAGAGCTTCTTGACGATAGAGCGGAATCGCGAATTGATATTTATTGCAAATCACTTGCGACAATAAGCTAGGTGTCGCAATACTTTTTGGAATTGGGCTGGCGGGAACCGGTGCAATCACAATCGGCGTGTGGGTATTATTTTTTTCACACTGGCGGCAGCTGTATTTTGGGCGAACAGTGACAATCACGGTCATTTTTGCAGGAATGTATTTCAGTTGCTCGCTGGTTTCTTCGCCGAATTTATGCAGTTCGCCACTGCAGCATGTGCAGACTTTATCGGCGTCATCAATATCAACAATGCGTGTTTCGCGTGGCAACTCTTTAGGTAAAGGTTTGCGGCCGCGCGGTTTTTCTGACTTTTGAGTTTCTATTTTTTCGGGTATTTCAACGGATTCGGTGGCAACGGTGTGATCATCGATCACTTCAGCCTCGTTCATTAATAAGTCGAGTTGCTGCGGGGATTTTTCTGACGAGGCGCCAAAGCGCTTAGCTTGCGCCAATTTAAATTGCTCGCGGTAAAACGCCAGCTCTTGTTCGAGCTGGAGATTACGCTCTTTTAAAAGCACAATTTCGGCAAGTAATTCGGGGTGATTTATCATGGCCGTATTTTACCACGGCCTTATTTTTTAATTAATGTGAATTTTTAAAAAATACGGGCTGATGGCCAATAATATCGTACCCACTTAGCAGCCAATGCAATTGTTGTTCGTCGAGGATTAATGAGGCGCTGCTGATTTTTTCTGGCCATTTAAATTTGGCTTTCTCCAAGCGTTTATACCACAGCGCAAAACCGGTGTTATCCCAATACAGTATTTTTAGTTTGTCGCGTGCGCGATTGCAAAAAATATACAGCGCGGGATCAAAGGCCGAACGCTCAAGCCCTTGCTCAATAATCATCACTAAGCCATTAATGGATTTACGAAAATCAATCGCATCTTTGTATAAATAAATTCCGGGTGGATCAACAAAGCAGCGCATTAACGAATCGCCTTGATGATATCGGCCAACCACTGCGCAGGTACGCCCAAAGAAATACGCATGGTGGCGGCGCCCGTTATAATCTCAACAATATGTGTGGCGGGTGGCGGTGTTTGGACACGAACAAAAGCCGATGATGCTGATGTAGCCAGCTGATTTTTCCGCAAGCTGAAATATTTAGGATTAATTCCGCGCGCCGCACAAAATGCGGTGGCGGTCAGTGATGATTGGGCTTGCTCGGCGATGAGTTCGCGCCATTGTGTTTGAGTTAATCTGGCCATTTTTACGCTCCAAGTGAAAACGGCTAGATTAGGGTTTGATTAGATGGGGCGGTAGGTGTGGTTTATTGGACGGTTACGATTTTTTTGAGGGTTTTCGAGAAACAATATGCATCGTCATTACCGCGCTTCGATCTTCCTCAAAAAACTACCAATAATAATTTCCCGAAAACAAAAATGTCGGAAGGCGTTTGCGCTTTTCCAACCTACTGGGATTTTTGGTTAATCGTACTGCCTATTATTTTGTTCCGAAAAAGCCAACTCCATAAAATCATCAAACGAAAGATTAAGCTCAATAAATCTATAATTAATTTTCTCGTCGCTGACTAATTTTTTTATTTCGCTCAATATGCTGTTCGGAACGGCTATGTAAACTAAATCACCGTTATGCCAGCTATCGATGCAATAAAACAATGTGAAATCATTTTTTATGGCTTGGTACAGTGCCAGCATTGCTCGAATTGAATCATCTCTATCATTTTTAACGGCATATAACGTTTTTTCACCTTTATATAAAATACAGTGGCTGTCACCATCTACACTTTCCTCAACAAGATCAAATCCATATCTTTCTGAAAAAGTGCGCCATAACTGATCGATAAAATCATCGTGAATTATATAGGCCCCCGGACACTCAGCTATAACATCCTCGGAATTAATATTTTTTTCTAATTCGATTACAGCTAAGAATGTATTTTTAATTTCATCGCTGCTTACTAACGCGGGCATCTCGTTTTCGGCCTCCATTTTATCCATCTCCACCACAACATCAGGCGGCGAGCTTACCTCTTCATCTTTTCGCTTCCCGCTAAAAATTCCTGCCAAAAATTTAATAATACTCATTTATAACTCCGTAGCTCCAAGCTTTAATTATCAATGGAATAATCCCGTAGGTATGATTAGCGAAGCGCTATCGTACGCATGAAGAAGTGGACATTATTCATTTTTTAATGAGCGATGTAAAAGCCATATTGATGAGGCGTAAATAAATTCCATACGATTACGCAGGGCCAATCGTACCTACGGACAATATGCTGCCCCTCAACAAACTCAGGACAAACGGCATCGGTATTAATAAAGAATACCCTCACTCTCGCGAGTGGTGAGCGCAAAGCCGTCAACCCCAAAACAGTGCAAAACCACTCCCCAAAACAAACCTCTGCACCATTGCGTCCCCTTGTTTTTAAAAAATGATTAAGGTAAAAAGACCACCTTCGACCCAAGACCTTGTTTAGCAATACTTTATTAAAATTGGTACGCATTCTGCGTCAGGTAATTTATTCGTACCCTTTGTAAAGTCGAATACCACAATGTAAACCAATAGAGCGCTAGGGTTCCGGCTGCAAATTGCAGTGCTGGTCCGAGAGCACTCGACCTTGAGTGTTTTAAGGTTACACGGCGGGATAAAAGCCCGGGAGACCATATGGCGACTTTGCCAAGGGTGCTCCGTGTCAACCAAAAAAACTGAAAGGTGTCTGCCATGAAAAAACTCTCCGCCCTTATTTTTGCCCTGCTTTTATCAACCCCCGCATTAGCCGCCGAAAAATATAAAATTTGCTGGTCGATTTATGTCGGCTGGATGCCTTGGGCTTATGGTGCCGAAACGGGTATCGTCAAAAAATGGGCCGATAAATACGGCATCGAAATCGACGTTGTGCAAATTAATGATTACGTCGAATCCATCAACCAATACACCACCGGCGGTTTTGATGCCTGCACCATGACCAACATGGACGCACTCACCATTCCCGCAGCAGGCGGCGTCGATAGCACCGCGTTGGTCGTTGGTGACTTTTCTAACGGCAACGACGGCGTGGTTTTAAAAGGCAAAACTAAATTAGCCGATATTAAAGGCCAGCAAGTGAATTTGGTGGAGCTGAGCGTTTCGCATTATTTATTAGCGCGCGGGTTGGAAACCGTGGGCCTGAGCGAAGCCGATGTGAAAGTCGTGAACACATCCGATGCCGATATGGTGGCCGTGTACGGCACCAAAGATGTCACCGCCGTCACCACATGGAACCCGCTACTGAGCGAAATTGTGGGCATGGCCGACAGCCATAAAGTCTTCGATTCGTCACAAATTCCCGGCGAAATTATCGACCTACTCGTGATCAATACCAAAACCCTCGAAGCCAACCCCAAGCTCGGTAAAGCCTTGGTGGGCGCGTGGTACGAAATTATGGGGTTGATGGCCAGTAGCGACAAAACCGGTGTAGCGGCGCGCACCGCCATGGCCGTCGCCTCGGGCACCGATTTAGCCGGTTACGACAGCCAACTGGCCAGCACAAAAATGTTTTACACCCCCGCCGCCGCACTTGAATTAACCAATAGCAAAACACTGCTCGCCACAATGAAAAGTGTTGCCGAATTCTCGTTTGAGCACGGTTTATTAGGTGACGGCGCGCCCGATGCTGGCTTTATCGGCATCCAAATGCCCGCCGGTGTTTACGGCAATGCCAAAAATATCAAACTCCGCTTCGACCCCACCTATATGCAAATGGCAGCGGATGGGAAGTTGTAAGTTTGGCTCCAGCCTCCTCTCCTGGGGAGGCTTTGGTTATTCACCCCTACGGCGGAAATACCACCATGCAACGTTTAATCAACTACACCCCCAAACGCCGCAACGGATTGATGTTGGGGTTACTGCCTTTTGCTTTATTACTCATGCTCTACCTTTTTGGCTCCGAGCTTAGGCTCGCCGAAAACCCCGACGACAAACTCCTGCCCGCCTTTAGCCAAATGGGCGAATCCATGTACCGGCTCGCCTTCGAACCCAGCAAACGCAGCGGCGACTACCCCTTTTGGAGCGACACCCTCAGCAGCCTCTACCGCCTCGGCATGGGCGTATTCATCGCCGCCAGTTTAGGCCTCGCCATTGGATTGCTGACCGGCGCATTGCCACTCGTGCGGGCAGGCTTTTCGCCATTGCTCACCGTCATCTCCCTCGTACCACCGCTGGCGCTTTTACCCATTTTATTTATCGTTTTTGGCCTTGGCGAAATCTCCAAAATCGCCCTTATCGCCATCGGCATCACCCCCTTTATTGCACGCGATATTGAACGCCGCACCCGCGAAATCCCGCATGAGCAAATCGTTAAAGCCCAAACCCTTGGCGCCAATACCAGCCAAGTGCTTATCCGTGTATTACTGCCGCAAATCATGCCCAAACTCATCGATGCCGTGCGCCTGTCCCTGGGTGCTGGCTGGTTATTTTTGATCGCCGCCGAAGCCATCGCCTCCACCGACGGCCTCGGTTACCGCATCTTTTTGGTTCGCCGCTATATGTCGATGGATGTGATATTGCCTTATGTGGCTTGGATTACCCTGCTCGCCTATTTGTTTGATCTTGCCCTTGGCAAGTTGAACGACAAACTCTTCCTTTGGCACAAGGAGGCCTAATGATGACTAGCGCGACTAACGCATCAAAAGAAAAAGCTCCCGCCATGATCGAAGCCAAAAACATCTGGAAAACCTACGGCGACGCCGTGATTTTGGAAGGCATCAACATCAAAGTGTACGAAGGCGAATTTATAACGCTGGTGGGCACATCGGGCTGCGGCAAAAGCACCTTTTTAAAAATGTTACTGGGCACAGAGGCCCCCAGCCGTGGCCGCTTAATGCTCGATGGCAAACCCATCCCTAACGAACCCGGCGCCGATCGCGGCATTGTCTTCCAGCAATATTCCGTCTTCCCGCATATGACCGTGCTGGAAAACGTGGTCGCCGCTAAGGGTTTTGCCAAACGCTCACTCACCGGTTATTTATTTGGCAGCGCCAAAACCACAGCGCGCGAACAAGCCAAAACCATGCTGGAAGAAGTGGGCCTTAGCCATGCACTCAACCGCTACCCGCACGAACTTTCGGGCGGTATGAAACAACGCCTCGCCATCGCCCAAGCGCTCATCGCCAAACCGCGCATTTTGCTGCTGGACGAACCCTTTGGCGCGCTCGACCCCGGCATTCGTGCCGATATGCACAAGCTCGTGCTCAAACTGTGGCGAGAATACAAACTCACCGTATTTATGGTCACGCACGATTTAAAAGAAGGCTTTTACCTCGGCACCCGCTTGTGGGTGTTCGACAAAACCCGCATCGACCCACAAGCCCCCAACGCCTACGGCGCCGCCATTACCTACGACTTGCCCGTGGGCCAAGTGTCGACCGCGCTCTACCAAGAAATCAACGATCAAATAGTGATATCTGATCCCGAAACTGCCTCAACAACTCCGGAGACATCGGCATGACGCTCTATTCCACCACGCTACCCAGCGGCGGCCATTGGTCGCTGCGGGTACGTCGCGGCTTACAAATGACCATCACCGACAGCGCTGGCAACGGCAATGTGGGTGTGCTGTTTTACAACCCCGAGAATCTGCTAGAACGCTACAACGCACCCGATACGCTCAAATGCCAACACACTTTTAAGCTGACGAAAGGCCACTGTTTGTATTCCGATATGGGCCGTATTTTTGCGAGCATTACAGACGATAGTTGCGGCTGGCACGAGACCTTATGCGGCAACAGCCACGCCAGCCATGTGGCCGCGCAATGGGACGCACGCAACTATCAACGCGACCGCAACCAATGGCACCAAAACGGCACCGATGCCTTTTTAGTTGAACTCGCTAAATACGGCCTAGGCCGCGCCGACTTGGCCGCCAACCTTAACCTGTTTAGCAAGGTCGTTAGCGACGACAACGGCAAGCTCAACCTCGCACAATCGAACAGCCCTGCGGGTAGCCAAATCACCCTGCGTTTTGAAATGGACACCTTAGTCGTGCTGCACAACTGCCCGCATCCGTTGAATAAAAACGATGTTTACCCCGAGCACAGCATCGCGATTGATCTGGATGTAGCCGCGCCAATCACCGAAGACGACCTCTGCAAAAACGCCTGCGCCGAAAACCAGCGCGGTTTTGCCAACAATGCGCTTTATTACTTGGGCCAAGACTGCAGTTCATTCAACAGCGCCAAGGAGGCTTCGCGATGATCATCACCAGCCAACTCGACCCCAAAAACGCCATCGAGCGCAAAGTTGTGGCAGCGGGCGATTACAGCCTCAGTACGATTAAAGCAGGCCAAGTGGTGCGCATTGTTGACCTCGACGGCAACCAAGCCGCCGACACACTTTTTTATAACGCAAACGATCCCAGTGAACGCTATAGCGCCAGCGATACTGTGCGCGAACAAGGCAATGTGTATTTAACGGCAGGCTCCAAACTGCGTTCAAACAACAATAACGTGATGCTGGAAATTGTCGCCGACACCTGTGGCCGCCACGATACTATCGGCGGCGCCTGCGCGACCGAATCCAACACCGTGCGTTATTCGCTCGAAAAACGCTGCATGCACGCTTGCCGCGATAGCTGGATGTTGGCCATTGCCGAGCATCCCGAATACGGCATCGGCAAACGCGACATCAGCCATAACATCAATTTTTTTATGAATGTGCCGGTAACGGCAGAAGGCGGATTGAGCTTTGCCGATGGTATTTCGGCACCCGGCAAATACGTGGAGCTGCGCGCAAACATGGACATTGTGATGCTAATTTCCAACTGCCCCCAACTCAACAACCCCTGCAACGGCTACAACCCCACGCCCATTGAGTGGTTGGTTTGGGATGTTTAGAGCAAAAGAAAAACCACTGCGCAGTGGACGGCCACGCAAATCGCGCAAAAAACTGGGACGACCCAGCGAGGTTCACACCATGCAAACAACCATGCAAACAACCGTACTTATTGCCAACCGTGGCGCCATTGCAACCCGCATCATTCGTACACTTAAGGCCATGAACATCACCGCCGTCGCGGTCTATGCCGAATCGGACGCCGACAGTTTGCACGTAAAAAACGCCGATATTGCCATCAGCCTTGGCGAAGGTGCGGCGGCGGATACCTACTTAAATGTCGATAAAATCCTCGCCATCGCCAAACAAACCGGCGCCCAAGCGATACACCCCGGCTATGGCTTTTTAAGCGAAAACGCCAACTTTGTGCGCCGCTGCGAGGCCGAAGGCATCGCCTTTGTTGGCCCAACCGCAGAGCAAATGCTCGCCTTTGGCCTCAAACACCGCGCCCGCGACCTCGCCGAAAAAGCCAATGTGCCGCTTTTACCCGGCTCGGGCTTACTCAAAGATTTAGACGACGCTTGCGAACAAGCCAACAGCATCGGCTACCCCGTCATGCTCAAAAGCACCGCTGGCGGTGGCGGTATTGGCATGCAGTTGTGCCATAGCGAGACCGAACTGCGCGACTGTTTTGCCTCGGTCAAACGCTTAGGTGCCAACAACTTTGCCGACGATAGCGTCTTTTTAGAGAAATTTATCGCCCGCGCCCGTCACATCGAAGTACAAATTTTTGCCGATGGCCAAGGCCAAGCACTGGCACTCGGCGAGCGCGATTGCTCCAGCCAGCGCCGCAACCAAAAAGTGGTGGAGGAATGCCCTGCCCCGCACTTAACGACCAAAGTGCGCGCGCAACTGCACGCCACTGCCGAGGCACTCTTAAGCTCCATCAACTACCGCAACGCAGGCACCGTAGAATTTATCTACGACATGGCCAGCGACCAATTTTATTTTTTAGAAGTGAATACCCGCTTACAGGTAGAGCACGGTGTGACCGAAGCCGTTTACGGCGTAGACCTTGTAAAGTGGATGATTCAACTGGCCGCAGGTGAAGCGCCCGACCTTGCCGCAGTGCGCAAAACACTCAAGCCCCAAGGCCACGCGATACAAGTGCGTGTGTATGCCGAAGACCCCTACCGCGATTTCCAGCCCAGCCCCGGTTTGTTGATGCACGTAAAGTGGCCGCAGGGCGACGGCATTCGCATTGATCATTGGGTAGAATCGGGCATCGAGATTCCGCCCTATTTTGACCCTATGATCGCCAAAGTGATTGTTCACCAAGCCGACCGCGCCCAAGCATTAACCGCCATGGCCAGCACCTTGGCCGAGTGCGAGCTCTACGGCACCGAGACCAACTTAGGTTATTTGCGCGCTTTAATCGCCGACCCGGTTTTGCACAAAGGCGAGGTTTATACCCGCTACTTAAACGGCTTTAAATTTACCCCGCACCGTGTTGATGTTTTAAGCGGCGGCACCCAAACGACTCTGCAAGACTTCCCGGGCCGCCAACACCATTGGCATGTGGGCGTTCCACCTTCTGGCCCGTTTGATAACTACAGTTTTAGGCTCGCTAACCGCGCGCTCAATAACGCAAGCGATGCGCCCGCACTCGAAATTACCCTGCAAGGGCCCAGCCTTGTTTTCAGTCAGCCGACAACTATTGCATTGACCGGTGCCGTGCTAGAGGCAACCTTAGACGGCGAAGCGATTACGCCCTACCAAGCCACGCCCGTAAGAGCAGGCCAAACCTTGGTGCTGGGGCGTATTAAAGAAGCGGGCGCGCGCGCCTATTTAGCCATTGCAGGCGGTTTTGATTGCCCGCGTTATTTGGGATCGGCGGCGACCTTTACCTTGGGCCAATTTGGTGGCCACAACGGCCGCGCCCTGCGCACCGGCGATGTGCTGCATTTTCATGCGAGCGAGAATTTAAGCGCCGCCATTCCCGATGCACTCAAACCGCAACTCAGCCACAACCACACATTGCGGGTGATTTACGGCCCGCACGGCGCGCCCGACTTTTTTACCGATACCGACATCCAAACCTTTTTTGCCACCGAGTGGGAAATTCACTACAACTCCAGCCGCACCGGCGTGCGCTTAATTGGCCCCAAACCCCAATGGGGGCGTAACGATGGCGGCGAGGCGGGCCTGCATCCGTCCAATATTCACGACAACGCCTACGCTTTTGGCAGCATCGACTTTACCGGCGATATGCCCGTCATTCTCGGCCCCGATGGCCCATCCTTAGGTGGTTTTGTCTGTCCCGCCACCGTGATTACCGCCGATGTATGGAAGCTCGGCCAACTGCGCGCAGGCGATAAAGTCACCTTTACGCCCATCACCTTGGCGCAAGCGAGCGCACTGGAAGCCGAGCAGCTTCATGCGCTTGCCACGCTCGAATTGCCGAACTTAGCGCTCACCCCTGCCACCGAGTTACCTTCTCCCATCTTAAAAACTTTGCCTGCCGAGCAGTTTGGCGATGCCATTACTTATCGCGCGGCAGGCGATCACTTTTTGCTAGTGGAATACGGCGAGCAAGTCTTGGATATTCGCCTGCGTTTTAGGGCGCACGCCTTGATGCAATGGTTAGAGGCCAACCCGCTCGCGGGTATGCGCGAACTCACGCCCGGCATTCGCTCGCTGCAAATTCACTACAACAGCCAGCAATTAAACATCGACACCTTGCTCGCCTATTTAGAACAAGCTGAAGCGACGCTTAGCCAGCAACTCGGTACTCTCGCGGTGCCGTCACGCATTGTGCATATCCCGCTGAGTTGGGACGATAAAGCCTGCCAATTAGCCATCGACAAATACAGCCAATCGGTGCGCGCCAACGCGCCTTGGTGCCCCAGTAACCTCGAATTTATCCGCCGCATTAACGGCCTCAACAGCATCGACGATGTGAAAAAGATCGTCTTCGATGCCAGCTATTTAGTGATGGGCTTGGGCGATGTTTACTTGGGTGCGCCGGTCGCCACACCGGTAGACCCACGCCACCGTTTAGTGACCACCAAATACAACCCCGCGCGCACTTGGACGGCCGAAAACTCGGTGGGCATTGGTGGCTCTTATATGTGCGTGTACGGCATGGAAGGCCCCGGCGGTTACCAGTTTGTGGGCCGCACTTTGCAAATGTGGAACCGCTACCGCCAAACCCGCGAATTTCAACAGCCGTGGTTATTGCGCTTTTTTGACCAGATCCGTTTTTACGAGGTCAGCCACGACGAGCTGCAAAAAATCCGCCGCGATTTTCCGCAGGGTCGCTACCCCATCACCATCGAAGACACCGAATTTTCACTCGCCGATTACGATGCCTTTTTGCAGAAAGAGGCCGACAGCATCGAAGGTTTTAAGCACATCCGCCAACAAGCCTTTGCCGATGAACTGGCCAACTGGCACGCCACCGGCCAATTCAATTTTGAAGCACCCGAAGCCGACACCACCCAAAGCGAACATAGCTGGCCCGACGATGCCCTCGTCGTCGACAGCCCCGTATCGGGCAGCGTCTGGCAATTGGAGGTGGCGAAAGGCCAAACCGTGGAGGCTGGCCAGCTTTTAGTGGTACTGGAATCCATGAAAATGGAAATCCCGATAGTCGCGCCCAAAGCGGGCGTGGTGTTGGACGTACTGCCCAGCAACGGCAGCCGCGTCAATGCGGGGCAGGCGTTGGTGGTGATTGAGGAAGCTGGGGAATAGTGTTTTGTGGTTCGACAAGCTCACCATGATCGAAAGTACCCCATGATCGGAAATACACCGTTCACCCTGAGCTTGTCGAAGGGTATTTGTTGGAATTGGGCTGGCCATGCGGCCTTTTTGAGGCTTGAGATTTTAGCGCTGTTTATACGGGCTTGTTAACACACTCACTAAAAAGTGATTTAGCGATTAACAAGCAACAGCCTAAAAATAAAAAATCGTGTAAAGTCGCCCCGCTTACTTATTTTGTTATGTAAAAGATGCAGCGAGACACCCATAAAATAGGTAATGATCAGCAAATAATAATTAACAAAAACCTTAGGAGATAATTATGCAAATTAACCCAAAAAAAGTATTACTACTATCGAGTGTTATGGGCCTATTTTTATCGGGCTGTGCTATAGCGCAAGAAAGCCCCACACAAACAAAACAACCCACAACCCCCACCACACAACCCACTGCGCCCACTGCATCACCCACCAAGGGCAATGGCAAAACACCAGCCCCCCAGTTCACCACCGATAAAGGCGTTAGTTTTAAAGTTGACGAGCGCGGCGCGATGATTCCGGTCGCAGCCGATGGAACCCCTTTTGCCACCTGCGGCACCTTGGATGACAATACCTGCTCGCTCTTTAAAAAGGGCATTACCATTAATAAAATGGAACGTATTAATATTACTAAAATCGAGCACCAAATTAATCCAACATGTTTGCTTTATATTATTAACATGAACGGTGTCGATTACGTCTGGTATGACAAAACAAATCCTAACTGCGCTAAATACAATAAATAGTTAATTATTGTATTTTAAAGTTAAAAAAATGGGGGCATTTTAGCCCCCGTTTTTTAACTTTAAATTTCTCGCACCAATAGCAAAAATCACTGAAGTCCGCAGTTAAAAATTAAAGTTCACCGTCAAAGATACACTTCTATGTAGTGCAACCGTTAAGGCGGTAGGCATCATGTTTTGTGCGTTGCGTTGAATATTGTTTGTGTCAATTGGGGTTTCTTGATCAAACACATTATGCGCCGTTAATTGCATATTGAAGTTATTCGAAGGGAATTGAAGATTTAACTTGGCATTGGTTTGATGTGCTGTGTTTTTGCTTTTAATTCGCCCAACTTCAATATCATCAACGGTAGCTTCATCGACTGACTCCAGCATTTGTTTAAATAACACCCATTCAATCACACCTCGTACATAACTACCAAATGCTTGGTTAAATGATACGAGCATTTTTTGATCGTTTATCGCTACCGGTATATTTGCGGCGATCCCGTAGCCTATTGGGGTATCTAAAGTTTTATACGCATAATTTAACGACAGCGATGCAGAGTTATAAATGGGGAAGTTGCCAGACAGCTCATGGGCTTGTTCGGCGATAGATCGTTTTTCTAAAAGGGTATTGACTGTAGCAATATCGTCACCGTTTTTAGACTTTTTAAACTCGTAAGCAAAGGTGGCGTAGCTTGGCATCCAGCTGAGATTAATGGCATTTGTGCGCCGTTGATTAAAGGCTCTATTGTTATCGGTAGTATCAATTGAATAAATAAAGTTACTTTGCAAGCTACCAAGGGTGGGAAGAAATTCGGAGGTTTTTCGCCATGTTGCCGCTGCAACGCTCAGGCTCGGTGAAAGATTGAAAATTCCACCCAATTCGTAGTTGGTGGTCGTGTCTTCTCGCTCACTTATCGTATTCGACCACTTCACGCGGCCAGCGCCCAACAAATATTCAAAACGTGAGCCTATCGCCGAATTAAGTCGAAAATAGCTATTACTAAAATCACTATCGACCGTAGTTTCCAGAAGTGTATT
This sequence comes from Marinagarivorans sp., assembly GCA_034519605.1. Taxonomy (GTDB): domain Bacteria; phylum Pseudomonadota; class Gammaproteobacteria; order Pseudomonadales; family Cellvibrionaceae; genus Marinagarivorans. The sequence continues at coordinate 59,968 of JAXHOG010000070.1, read as the reverse complement.
TTCTGGATCAAACGCAGCATATTCTGGAGTGGCTACAGTAAAAACTTTTTCATTGCTGTGGCCAACAATTAGGTCTGCAAATTTTATGTTTTTTAACCACTGCACCTCTTGGCGCTTTTGTTCAATATTATCATTAAGTAATGTATCTATTACCAAACCCGGAAAAGGTGAAAACTGGGTGCTGATCTGAGTCTCAATATTAGCCTCGCCATACAAAGCTAAAATAACGTCCGTTGGGCTGAGTTGAAATTGAGCACCCAGTGTTTTTTCGTCAATTTTTTGCTTCTTACGAAAATTCTCATCATAGCTTTCGCCATCAACCGCGTGAGCAATATCGCCCGTTGCCAGTTTTGTTGTATTTAAATGCGCCATTAATTTTAAGGCTTGTATGGGCTGCAGATGAATATTGGCTTCGCGGAAATTAATATCAAAATCATTATTTTCAGCAAAACCTTCACTGCCATAATTGTATTGCCCAATACTGGCCGAAATCATTTCGCCAACCGCTTGGGTTTGCCAGTCGAAACCATGACTTTGTTGAGTGCCCAAGTAGCCATTTACACTGCCATTGATACCGCGTTTTGCAAACAGAGAGCTGTATTCATTAGTGCCAATTTCGCTGGGCGATAACCATCCGTAAGCAATAATTGCTGGCTGGCCAACACCTACCGGCAGCGCTTGGGCGCCAATGGGTTGCAATAATCGTGTGAGTGTCGCCTCGTTTTTTTGTAATACTTGGGCGTTGTTATCTTGCCGATACGCAAGACTTGCAGCGCGATGGTTTGCAAATTCAGTGGGGGTTTGTGTAGCCGCTAAACCGGCTTGTGCCTCGGCGACTTGCTCGATATTTAAATCTAAATAAACGTTGGTTAAATTGGCATTTTTAGCGGCAATATCGTTATCCAATAAAAAGCGCGAGCGGTAAACCGCGCGATTATCATTCAACTGTTTTGATGTTTGCAGGCTCACCAGTGTTTCTTGCAACTTCCCCTGCTGCTTTAATAAATGGGCATCGTAAAGCCAAGGTGTTGGGTCGTTAGGGTCTAGCTTTTTAGCCAAAGTATATTGTGTACTGGCCCATTCGGTTTTTTGTTCTTCAAAATAGGTTTTACCTAAATAGCTGCGGTAAATACTATTCGTGGGGTCGAGCAGGGCGGCCAATTCTAAAGACTGTTGCCCCTGCTTTATTTCACCCATTTGAATGTAGGCCATTGCCAGCCCAAAGTGAGATAGCGCATTGGCACTGTCGGTGGTTATAGCTGTGCGAAAATACTTGCTAGCCTCATCGCTCTTTAATTGATTAAGCGCAACAAAAGCCGCCAAGGTATTGAGTTGGCTGTGCTGTGGCGCTAGCTGCAATGCGGCTTTAATTAATGGTTCAGCCTCGCGGTAATATTGATTATTTAATAAAACCTCCACATAACGCGCAACCACGGGGAGGTTTGCAAGCGTTACTGAACTTGAGTTCGCATGTGAATTTATATTTGAGCTTAGATCGAATGCCAATTTTGCCGATTGCAGGGCTTCGCTTTGCAAGCCTAGGCTTTGTAATATAAAACTGTTTGCTAACAAAACATTAATATTGTTAGGGAATTGTTTAACCAGTGTTTTTATTTTAATTAATGCAGCATCACGGTCTTGCGTGATCAACAGCATAAAAGCCATCACAGCATTAGCATCGGGCGATGAGGGTTCTAATTGAAGGGCCGCATTGAGCTGTGTTTTTGCGGTATTTATATCGCCCAACAATAAATATATGGAGGCTATTAAAGCGAGTTGATCTGCACGTTTTTCTGCCTGCAGCAAGAGCTTGAGTGCTTGAGCATAATCACTATTGGCTAATGCTAATTGCACAGACTGAGGGCTATTCGCCGCCGAAAAAATCGCAGGAAAATACAGTACCCACGCGGCAGAATTTTTTAATGTAAGTGTTTGGGTTGCGCTAAGGGTTTTATTGGCGGCGGCAGAGACTTGCTGATTGTCGGTTAATACACGCGAGGCATTACTATTGCTGAGTGTCACTTGGCCTTCAATAACACTCACACTATTAGCCGGCGTTGCCGCGCGAACAATAAATTCGGTACCGTCGACGGCGGCATTTAAATAAGGTGCTTTAACCGAAAAAGCCTTGGGCGTGCGCGATAAAAAATGTGCAGCGCCTTGTAATAACTCAACCCAAAAACCTTGCTCGGGCGCCATTAAATGCAGCAGGCTGTGTTCTTCTAATTTTACCAGTGTGTCATTTTCAAGCCGCAGTGCCGCGCGATATTCAACGACTTTTACCTGATCGCCATAACAAAAAACACGGCCCACTACAGCGTTTTGCCAATGAGTATTTTCAGCGGAACGCCACTGTACTTGCCCCTCGATACTTTCGAGTGTGGCGGCGGGCGTTATGCATCGCTCGCCAGCATGGACACTAGCTGACAAAAATAGTGCGACAGCATTCACCATGCACACTAATGGCACATTTAATATTTTAAATAGTGAAGGTTTTGGACTTAAGCATTTTTTATTGATCATAATTTTTATCTTATTTATTGCCGATTGTAGGCGCCGACTATTGGCCTAGGCCGGGTTTTCAGATAATGCAATATTGGCAAGACAGCTATTAATATAATACTCGCTTGGCCCTGCTAATTCGTGGGCCTGTAGCTCATTAAACAACGTCAAGGCGCGATCAAAATCCTTAGCCTCGAAATACGCCAGCGCCCTAGCAAACAACTCGCTTGCTACGCAAGAGTTATTGCTCGTTTCTAGCGAGGTAAATAACGCAACAGCGTCTTTTTTATTTCGCAAAGCAAACTGACCCAATGGACACAATCCATGGTGATTAGGTACTGCGGCCAAATAGTCGTAAATCACACTTGAACATAAGAATGTGGTATTTAAATTACGGTTAAATGCCTCAATACGGGAAACGGTATTAATAATATCGCCCACCGGGGAATATTCGTAATGGCCCGTCCCACCCAAATTACCCAAGGAAAACTGACCACCGTGTAAAGCGGCGCAGGTAGGTAAATGCACTGCAAATTCGCTATCGCCAGACACTTTTTGTTGAATGTCCTGTACGGCTTTAAAGGCTTGCTGGCACATGGCCGTTGTGAGCGCTGGCGCGGTCCAGATAGCCATTAGGCTATCGCCCACAATATTGCCGATGGTGCCGTTATGGCTTTTAACAATAGCGATTAATTGCTCGTAATATCGATTCATTAGCTGGTGTAATTGTGCAGGCGGAAGACTTTCTGATAGCGCGGTATAACCTTTAATGTCGGTCATCAATACCACACCAAAGACCAATGAGTGTTGTTGCTCGAGTGAATGAATATTTTCACTCACGGCTTTTGCGGCATCGCTCGGTAAATATTGGCTAAGTGCAAAACGAATAGTGTGTAGTCTTTGGCTATTTAAAATAAAGATATGCTGTAGTTGCGCAGCCATGCCCAATAACAAACCCGCAATGGGTAAAACTAACGGCAGCGCGAAGTTAAAACGGCTAAATACATAATAAGCCGCTACGAGATAAGCCATCAAAAAACAGCTTTGCGCGGCTAAATTAAATAACAAGGGTAAGCGCGCCAACATAAAACCACAACCAAAGGCTAACAGCGTTATTGCCCACATCAGCGGTGGGCTGTAATCTCGAATAAAAGTATTATTCAATAAATTAGAAAACACCGTAGCCGAAATTTCGACGCCACTTACATCCATACCCTGCCGACCCGTAAATACCGTTTGATAAGCATCTTGCTGCTCGGTTTGGCGTGTTTCCAAATAACCTACGTATACAATTTTCTGGCTAAATAGCCGCTTAAATTCACTGTCAGTGAGCGCCAATGCTTGATCAATATCGATATGGTGAAATGTTTGAGTTGGGCCATAAAAATTAATTAGCAGATTTTTGTCGAGCGAAAAAATATCGAACAAATGTTTGTTTGATATTGACTGGCCATATTTTTTTAAGTCATAACTTTTTATATTTTGCGGCGGCGCCGTAACCGCTTGGCGAAATAGCTGCGCTCGATCCTGCAGTGACAAAGTAGGATCAAGTTCTCCCCCCCGCAATAATTGCCAAAAATCGCGCTGAATATTAAAAGGCGTAATGGCTAAAAAAGCTAATAATGGCTGGCTTTGATACGTGTTTTCGGCATCGCTTTTAAACAGTACAGCTTCTGAAATAACGGCTGATTTAATGAGTGTGAAATGACCACTGCCCAGTGCCTGCGCGTTAAAGCGCGGGAGAGGGGGGATGGCTTGTTCAATATCGGCACTGCCTTCTGCCAGAGGAATTTGATGGCGCTTAAAATAGGTATACAGCAGTACCTTCTGATTTTTTGCTAGAGCGGCCTCTAATTGGCTGTCCTGTTCTTCGTCACGGGCGGTTTTTAGCGCTATATCCAATACCGTCAGATTGGCATCGGCGGCTGTTAAACGATCAATTAATTGGGCATACACACTGCGCGACCAAGTAATACTGTGACGAGATAAACCCATACGTTCGGCGGCGCCGGAATTTAAGCCAACAATCACAATATTGTTAGGTGCGGGCAGTGGCCCGCGCCAATTAAATAGCCACGGTAAACTGGTGTTTTTTTCGAGAGTGCGGCCAATAGGCGACAGGCAAATACCCGACAATATCGACAACATAATTCCTAGCGTTATTAGCCAATACCATAGGTTGGATATTAATTTACTAGGTTTTGTCGCAAGATACGCCATATTGCTGGATGCACGCCTCGGTATGGACCACAAAAATGATAATAAAACGCTAGAGAAGCCAGACCATGTTAGAAAAAATCAATTTGTTCTCACGCCTTCCCGAACACTGCTTAGCCGAACTTGAACGTGTGGCCACAGTACGCAAGCATCCTAAAAATGCCATTTTATTTTTAGAGGGGGATGATACGGGACAGCTATATATTGTACAAAGCGGTTTAATTTGCGCCTATACCGACGATGACGATGGTCGTCAGCTTGTCCTTAACTATATTGGCCCCGGCGAATATTTTGGTGAGTTGTCGTTATTGGATAATCAGCCGCGCTCGGCATCAACCTGTGTGGTAGAAGACAGCCAATTAATCACTATTTCGAGAGGTGCTTTTCGCGACGTGCTTGCACAGCATCCACAAATGTACGAGCTGATTATTGTTGAGCTAGTGGCCCGTATTCGAGACTTAACCTCGAATGTAAAAGATATGGCGCTATTAGATGTTTACGGGCGCGTTGCCCATACGCTTGAGCGTTTATGTATTGAAGCGAGTGATAGCTCGCCCAAATTAACCCACCAAACCATTGCCAACATGGTGGGCGCCTCGCGCGAGATGGTTAGCCGAATTATGAAGGAGTTGGTAGTGGGGGGGTATATTGCCGTAGAGAGCAAACAAATCCGAATTTTAAAAAGCTTCCCTAAAAATTGGTAATTGCCGCATTAAAAATTTGCTAAGCAGATTCCGTGTGAGCTTGTAGGTTAAAAAAAATCGCGTTTATGGCGCAGGTAAAATGGCAATAACGCGATAGTAGTGCCGCTCTGGGCGAGGCGTATTTTTGCTCATACAGCGCTAATTCGTAGCCTGCCTCTAACATGGGCAGGTCGACATAAAAGCGCGCATTTTTACGTTTAAGCATCGGCCAATCATGCCAAGTAGCGGGTAAATTGAGCGGTAAATAATGTAAAAAACGGCGATACAAAACATCACCGCGCCTATCTTTTATCTCTATCCAGCAACCAATAATGGATGCTGCCACAGTCTCTTTATGTGGCTGTCCTGCTGGCGCCAAATCATCAACCGAGACTACGCGCTCAAGTGAAAAAGCATCCTTATTTGCTCGTAGTGTTAACCGAAAACTTTGTTGTCTCACTGCGCTCTCCTTCAATGACCTATTCAGCGGGTGTCTGCTTAAGGAACTATTGTGGCGCCACGGGTATTTTGACTCAGCAGCAAAATGCCGGTAATTTTGTGAAAAATTCACCTTTATAGACGCTAATTCCAAGCTGTCTTTTGTGCTTTTTATGCAGGAGAAAGCATGCAGGAGAAAGCATGCAGACGAAAAAAAGCCCCGGCTTTACCGAGGCTTTTTTGTTAACAGCTACAGCTATTTAATCAGCCTTACCTACAACACCACCTTCGGTTGATTTTCCTTCTTCGGGCATAAACATGCCGGTATCCATGTGTGGGAAAAAGGCCACCGGTTTACTGCTGACAGGCAGATAAAAATCATAAGGGATCATTACCGGCTCTTTATCACCCAAATCTAACATGCGTTCCAAAACCACATGGTAAGCAGGCTCCATAACACCTAAACCATCGTCGTAAACCACTAAATCGACTTGGGTTAATTTTGCACGCAAAGCCTTTTTAGCCATGGCCGTTAATTCACTTAAGGCTTGCTCTTTCATTAATTTTGGTGACTGCTGTAATTGGGTGGATAAATCACTGGCATCGGCCACTTCGGGAATTTGGTAAATTAATCCCGATAATTGCGCACCTTCACCAAAATGCATGACGATACGGCTGTCGCCCATCACTGGCAGTCCATTTAATACGCGGGTGTAACGGATAGTTTTAAGCTTTTCAAATATCTTTGGCTCATTTTTACCATCAGCCACGCTCAAATTTAATCCGCCAATATGTTCAACCTTTAAATCGCTGGGATTAATGGGTAAATCAAATTGTTTCAGTGTGCGCTCGGCTAAACGCTGTAAATCAGCCTCTTTTGGTAAATTAAGCGTGGGCTGTTCGGTGCTGTATTTTGCTAGGCCGCCCTCAAACAAAAAATTTCCTGTATTAATGTCTACTTCAAAACTTGCCGATGAATCCTCAGCACCACTCAGTGCCAAACGTGTATCGCCGAGTTTTTTGGGTGAGTCATCAAAACGCATACCGCTAAGCTCGGCAAAACGTTTAGACAGAGACAATTGTTTTTCAATATCCGCCGCTGCGGGTTTAACAGCTTTGTAAACAATAAGCGGATGCTCGTAGCGGCCGATTTTATCTAACAAATCTAAATTTTCGATTTTAATGTTAGTAACGCCCGTGGTGGCCAGTGTAGTCACACCCGTTGTTACGGCGGGATTTAAAGTGGCCGTCGTAAGTTTTGCCGATGTGAGTTTTGCCGATGTAGTTTGCGCACAAGCAAACGTGCTAAATAAAGCGCCAGCCAAAATAAGGCTCATAGATTTCGATAAAGTTAACATGTTTAGGTCTCCTTCCTAGTATTGATACCAAAGCTTTAAGCTGGTGTGGTTGGTGGCGGGGTCTGTCGCGACGTTGTAGTAGGTGTCTTGTTCTGCACTTGGATGCATCACAGCCGAACCATGCTCTGTGCTTAAGCCTTTAACATTGATGGCCGTAAACCACGATTGCCAAACCTTATAACCGCTTTGAATTCGGCTACCAAAGTAGTCGCTCACTTTTTGATCGGTGGATTGCCAGCTAACGGTATGAAAACCAACGGCTTGATGCAAACCATCAAATACACCACCTGTTTTAGTCCAGTTGCTGTACCAATCTGTCACTTCAATTGGGCTTGGCACCACATAACAAGATTCAAACGCCACAAATTCTGCATCCAAATTGCCGTAGCCTTTGTGCGAATTATTACCTGCAGTACTTAAATCAACCGAGCCATCAAGACCGGCTATCAACCAGCGATTGCCATGGCCCGCAAATATCGCAATATCCATTGCATCAACACGATTGTTGTTGTTGGTTGTCCATTGGTGTTTGTACGAGTAGTAATATTGCTCATAATTAAAATGTTTTAAAAAGTTATACGCCACCGTATCGTGGCCTTCGTCTTTTGTTCCTGCGTAACCACCTTCTTCTAAGGCCGACGCACTACTCGCAAGCAACATGCCCGCAACTAATGCTCCTAGTACCATTTTTTTATTGATGCTTGTCATATCCGTTCTCCTTTGGCGTGATGTTAAAGCGAGGCCATTGTGACGAGACAACGAATAAGACACTGTAAAAAAAACACGGATTATTTGTGATTTATTACCATGGGGTGGGTGGCATTATCGAAGGCAAATGCCTGATGTGATTCGATGCTTCACGCTCACGGTGAGCAGAAGGTTTTAACTCCCTTTTTTTGAAAAGAGAGTGACGTTTTATAGAGAGAGTGACGATTGACCACGAGGTTTTACCGCGACAATTCAAACGCACACAAACTCACCGCAATACCCAAATTGAGCGATTCAATCGCGCCGCTGCCGATAATGGTGAAGGGTTTGGGCGCGTCGAGGGTGATCAGTTGATCGCGCGGAATACCGCGTGCCTCGTTGCCAAACATAAAGCAGGTGTGCTGGCTAAAACTGGGGTCGGCAATGGTGGTGCCGTTCATATCTAAATAAGCCACTTGTTCAAAACGCTCATTCACATCCCACAGGCTCACATCCAACTCAACTGGCGTGTGGAAGATCGCGCCCATGCTCGCACGCACGACTTTTAGGTTAAACGGGTCAACCGAATTGGGGCTCAATAAACAGCGAAAACCGCCAAACCACGCCAAACTGCGCAAAATAGTCCCTAAGTTACCGGGGTCTTGGATCTCGTGCAGGTAAATCGCGCGCTGCGCGTAAAGGCTCGCCACGGGCGAATCCAGCAACGGAACCACCGCAATAATGCCTTGCGGCGTTTTGGTATCGCTAATTAGCGCCATGTTTTTTTCGCTAATCACGGTTTTGGCAAAGGGCGATGCAAAATCTTGGTGGCGCTCGGTCACAAACAACTGGCTGCTTTTTAACGCACTATTGAGCTGAGCGGCTTTGTGCAACTCCAAAATCAAATGCTCGCCCTCCACCAAAAAATACCCCAGCTCGTAGCGGTATTTTTTTTGATGGAGCTTTTTAACGTCGTCAAATTTTAAAGGCATGCTTATTCTCCCTCGATATCAGCCAACATGGCCTTGGCAACGGCTTCGGCGACTTTAATGCCGTCCACGCCTGCCGATAAAATACCGCCCGCATAACCCGCGCCCTCGCCCGCCGGAAACAAACCGCGCGTATTCACGCTTTGCAGGCTTTCGTGCTCGCGGCTAATGCGCACCGGCGACGAGGTACGGGTTTCGATGCCGGTTAAAATCGCGTCTTTGCGATCAAAACCGCGTATTTGTTTGCCAAACTCGGGCAAGGCTTCGCGAATCGCCTCAATCACATAATCGGGCAAAGCACTGGCCAAATTGCCGAGCTTAATGCCCGGCTTGTACGAAGGCTCAACATCGCCCAAACGGGTAGACGCTTTACCGCGAATAAAATCGCCCACCAATTGCGCGGGCGCGCAGTAATCTTTGCCACCCAATACGTAAGCGTGAGATTCCAGCTTTTCTTGCAATTCCACCCCCGCCAAAGGGCCACCGGGGAAGTCCTCGCCGGGCGTAATGCCCACCACAATACCGGCGTTGGCATTACGCTCGTTGCGGGAATACTGGCTCATGCCATTCGTCACAACCCGCTCTGGCTCCGAGGTGGCCGCCACTACCGTACCGCCTGGGCACATGCAAAAGCTGTAAACCGCACGACCATTTTTAGCGTGATACACCACTTTATAATCGGCCGCGCCCAACTCGGGGTGGCCCGCATATTTCCCCAAGCGCGCGCTGTCGATCAGCGATTGTGGATGCTCGATACGAAACCCCACCGCAAAGGGCTTGGCCTCAATGTAAACGCCGCGCGCGTGCAACATGCGAAAGGTATCGCGCGCGCTATGGCCCAGCGCCATTACCACATAACGGCTATTAATGTGCTCGCCACTGGCCAGTGTTACACCTTGCACGCGGCCGTTTTCGATCTGTAAATCGGTAACTTTGCTTTCAAACCGCACCTCCCCGCCCAAACGGACAATCTCCTCGCGCATGGCCGCAACCACGCCGGTTAAACGAAAGGTGCCAATGTGCGGTTTGCTCACAAACATGATTTCTTCCGGCGCGCCTGCACGCACAAATTCGTGCATTACTTTGCGGCCGTAAAACTTGGGGTCTTTGATTTGGCTGTAGAGTTTGCCATCGGAGAACAAGCCCGCGCCGCCCTCGCCAAATTGCACGTTCGATTCCGGGGTTAGCTCATGCTCGCGCCATAACGCCCACGTATCTTTAGTGCGGGCACGTACACTTTTACCGCGCTCCAGCACAATCGGCTTAAAGCCCATTTGCGCCAACAATAGCGCCGCGTACAAACCACAGGGGCCAAAACCAATAATAATGGGGCGCTCGCTTAAACCGGCAGGCGCGGCGCCAACGGGGTAATAGGCGGTATCGGGCGCGGGGCGAATGTGTTGATCATCGGCGAATTTTTTAAGCAGCACGGCTTCATTAGCCACCTCAAGATCGACGATGTAAACAAAGGTGATTTCAGTATTTTTTTTGCGGGCATCGTAGCTGCGTTTAAAGACGGTAACGGCTTTAAGGTCGTGCTCGCCAATCTCTAAACGCTTAAGAATGGCGGTGCGCAGGGCGTCTTCGGGGTGATCTAACGGCAGGGCTAATTCGGTAATACGCAGCATAACAACTCCTGGCCGGCGACTCCGGCAAAGGCAATATAAAGAGGGGCTTTGAATGGGCGCGGATTGTACGCCGCTTGGCGGTTGTCGTCATCGACTCGCACCACAGCAGTGCTTAAGCCTATTTTTACCCCGCTCCAAAACGTACAATTGCCGCCTTTACCGACTTTATAAAAGCGATTTATTCCCATGGCTCGATCCAAAAGCAGTGGCCGCTGGCTGCAAGAACACGTCAACGACCCCTACGTTAAAAAAGCCCAAGTCGATGGCTACCGCGCCCGCGCCGCCTACAAACTGCTAGAGCTGATCGAAAAAGACAAACTCATTCGCCCCGGCATGTTAGTGGTGGATTTAGGCTCCGCGCCGGGCAGCTGGTCACAAATTGCCGCGCGTATTGTGGGTGTGAATGGCCGCGTAATTGCGTCCGACATTCTGCCCATGGACTCCTTAGCCGATGTCGATTTTATTCAGGGCGACTTTACCGAGCAGGCCGTGTTTGATCGAATTATGGCAGGTCTTGGCAATCAACCCGCCGATGTGGTGATCTCGGACATGGCACCGAACCTCAGCGGTATTGATACCGTCGATCAAAGCGCCTCGATGTATTTGGTGGAATTAGCATTGGATATGGCCCGCAAGGTACTAAAGCCCAATGGCGATTTTGCGGTCAAAATTTTCCAAGGCGAAGGCTCGGATGACTACATAAAGGATGTACGAAGCTCGTTCAAAAAAGTGCTGATTCGCAAACCCGATGCCTCGCGCCCACGCTCGCGCGAGGTGTATGTGGTGGGCAAAGGCTTTAAATAGCAAGGCGGATTAAATAGCAAGATTGTGTTTTTAGGTTGGGTGGCCACTTTTCGGATATTTGAGTAAAAAAACGGCTCTCTTTCACGCCTCAATATTGCCTGCTTCACAACCACGCGCTTTGGTGGGCGTGCGTTGTGATGACCCTCACACTATGGCAATAGCTGTACATCATTTGATCACCCAAAAACACTATGATGGCTGCCTGTTTGTACTGATGACTTTAAGCCGTTATCCGGTACCAGTAATGCAAAAAAGTGCGAGGTTATTCGGCAGTTGATTAAACCGACTGTCCAGTACGACAACCCCAGCTAAGAGGGCTTGCGTAAACTCCGACCGCTTTATTTGTTTTATAACACTGCTTTGTAAAAACAAGCGCTGCAGGCCGAGCGCACTGTAAATCACTTATGGGAGAAACCATGAAGCCTCTATCAAATTCATTTAAAACCCTTGGCGTTGGTGCATTAGCACTAGCCATTACCGCCTGTACTGGCGGCGGCAGTAGCTCCAGCGCTACTGGCAATAACAGCAGTGTCGCCACTGTTAGCTCAATCACCACGGCAAGCAGTGTTGCTCCCGTTAGCTCAAGCAGCATGGCCGCCGTAAGCAGCGTTGTGCCTGCTAGCTCAAGCATGGCAGCGACCAGCTCAAGCGTTGCTGCCGACCAAGCCGCTATCGACATTGTTGATGAATCGAAATACGACGGCACTATCGACTTAACCGCCACCAAAGCCGAAGGCACGCCCAACGCGGCATTACAAACCTCAGGCAACCCGTTTAAGGATTCTTACTTCTACTTAAGTCCCGACATCAAAACCATGATGGACAAGTCGCTGGAGTACGTAGGCACATCTGACGCCGCCTTGGTTAATAAAATTAAATTCGTACAACGTCAGCCTTCAGCCATTTGGATGGACTCTACCGCGACCATTGCAGGTGATCCAGAAGCTGGTCGCCGCTCATTGATCGGTCACTTAGATGCCGCCGTTGCACAACAAAATTATTTCAAAAGCATTGATGGCGCCATTGCACCAATGACCGTTGTTATTATTGTTTACAACTTGCCCGATCGTGACTGCGCAGCCTTTGCATCAGGTGGCCTGCTGTACCAAATCGGCAAACCAAAAGATCCACAACCCAACGGTAATGGCTTGCAAAGATACCGCGACGAATACATCAAGAAAATCACCGATGCCTTTACTGCAAAACCAGAGTTCAAAAACCTGCGTATCGTTGCCTTGCTGGAGCCCGATTCTTACCCCAACATGATCACCAATACCAAGCTAAACCCCGATGGCCCATCTTTGATTTGGCCAGAACTCACTCGTCCAAACGGCACCACCTACTGCGACACATTGCTTGAGTACACCGAACCCGGCTTAGCACCAGGCTTAGGTGTTTATGGTCGCGGTTTACAAATTGCGGTAGAAGAGCTTTATAAAGCCGGTACCAAAAATGGCCAAAACAACGTCTATACCTACTTCGATATTGCCCACGCTGGCTGGTTAGGTTGGGATAACAGCATGTCGAATACCACCAACTTGAAACGTGGCGTTGAGGGCTTCCTGAAGCTGATCGAAGGTGCTGGTGACGACTACGAAGCCGACGGCTTCAAAAAAGTACGCGGCTTTGCCAGCAATACTTCGGGCTATACCCCTGTGGCAGAGCCTGCCATATCCAACAAAGAAGCCGATCGTATGGTGCTTGCAGACTTCTACGAATGGAACTTTGCGGTTGACGAAATGACCTACATTGACATGTTTAATGCGCGTGTTAAGTCGCAAAAACCAAGTTTCAACCCAGGCTTTATTATTGATACAGCGCGTAATGGCTGGGGCGCTGCAGGCCGCCCAACTATTGCAACAGCAACTCGTGGCACCGACGCAAGCAAGCGTGTTGATAAACGTGCTCACCGTGGCCACTGGTGTAACGTTAATAACGCCGGTATCGGTGAATCGCCTAAGGCAAGTCCAGACGCCTCTCGTGCGCATCTCGATGCCTTCTTCTGGATGAAACCGCCAGGTGAAGCAGACGGTATTTCTTTTGATGCCAGCAAATACCCCAAAGGCTCGGCGGCTTACAATCAACTTGATGCTATAGATAGAGCAATTGTTGACTCGGCCAGCGATCCTAAATACATCGGTAAAACAATCGACACCATGTGTACTCCCGGCGGCATACGCGATGGCAAGAAGACTGTTAATGTTGTTCCCGCACTGTCACCCCATGCTGGCGGCTGGTTCCACAAGCAATTCCTTATGTTAATCAAAAACGCTCACCCAGCCCTGGGCACCAGTGAATACGACTAACCCACAGGGTGGCGCTAAACCGCCACCTTGATGAAAACTACAAAATGCTAGTCGGCCTTGCTGACTGGCATTTTTTTTGACCGCTCGTTAAGTTGATGCCGCTAGAATAACGCCCTCAGTGTTTGGAGCGCGTCATGCAACCCCTCAATTCGATTCCCTCTTCTGCCCCCAAAAACCAATCACGTTGGCATATTTTCTGTCGCGTGGTGGATAACTATGGCGATATTGGCGTGTGCTGGCGCCTTGCTAAACAGCTTGCGCAGGAACACAAGATTGCCGTCACGCTATGGGTGGATGACCTTGTTAGCTTTAATGCGATTTGCCCGCCCGTTAATCCCCGCAGCTCCGAGCAAACCGTGGTAGGCATTGGCATTCGGCAATGGCCAACACTTCATACAACATTTACTCCCGACGTTATCCCCGATGTGATTATCGAAGCCTTTGCCTGCGAGCTGCCGGCACACTACCGCTTAGCGATGCAGCAAAAATGGCAGCAGCATTCAACGGCCCAACTCCAAACTAAGAGAGCTCTCACAACGCAAGCGTTTGCCTGGATTAATCTCGAATATCTCAGCGCCGAGCCTTGGGTTGAATCCTGCCATCTGTCGCCATCGCCCGTAGAAGGCATGCGCAAAACCTTCTTTTTTCCTGGTTTTAGCGCCAAAACAGGTGGTCTTATGTTTGATCACACGCTGATTGAGCTAGGGCAAAAACTGCAACAACCTCGCGAGCAACAAGCGGCCATCGAGCGCCTTTGCCAGCGCACCCAAACGCCAACACCGCCACAGGCGGCTCGCCATATCAGCTTATTTGCCTACCCCAACGCACCGATCAAGTCGCTTATTGATGCGTTAATGGCCGACAACAAACCCACGCAGCTTTGGCTGTTGGGGGACAATCTTAACGAGGCGATGGCCAAGCTTATGGGCCACCCCGTCGTCAGCTCACACCAATACCGCCAAGGTCACCTCAACATCACCTGCCTCCCCATGCTGGCGCAAAACGATTATGACCTGCTGCTAGCACTGGCCGACTTTAATTGTGTGCGCGGGGAGGAATCTTTTGTGCGTGCCCAAATGCTGGGCAAACCGATGCTTTGGCATATTTATCCGCAAGAGGAGCACGCCCACCACGATAAACTCGACGCATTTTTAAACCACTACTGTGACTGTGACACCAGCGATAACACGCTTAATGAGTTGATAAAACAACTGCATCAACTCTGGAATGGCGTGGCAAATCCAGAAGAAAAGATCCACTACCTTAACCAAAAGCCGTGGCCGGACACACTTAAGCTAATGACACAATGGCAAGAACATGCGAAAATTTGGCAGCAAAAATTACTCAACAACGGCGATTTAACGACAAAGCTTGTTAGATTCTGTTCAAGCCTTGTGTAGTTTTGCCCTCTTTTTTAACTTTTTCTCTGGTAAATCACTATGAAGGTTGCACAAGAATTCCGCGCGGGCCAAGTGTTAAGTCTCGATGGTCAAGCGTGGGTTGTTTTAAGAGCAGAATTTAGTAAGTCGGGCCGCAACTCCTCTGTGGTTAAAATGAAGTTGAAAAACTTAATCACAGGCAGCTCACAAGAGCCCATTTTTAAAGCCGACGACAAGTTAGAGCCCATTTTACTCGAGCGCAGAGACGTAACTTATTCTTACTTTGCCGATCCGCTCTATGTCTTTATGGACGAAGAATTTAACCCGGTAGAATTCGAAAAAGAAAACCTAGGCGATGCCATTAACTACATCGTTGACGGCATGCCCGATGTTTGCCAAGCGATTTTTTACGAAGGCAAAGCCATCAGCATCGAACTGCCTACGACTATCGTGCGCACCGTTAAATACACCGAGCCTTCAGCCCGTGGCGACACCAGCGGCAAGGTAATGAAAATTGCTTCACTCGAAAGTGGTTTTGAGTTACAAGTTGCTGCGTTTATCGAAATTGGCGAAGCCATCGAGATCGACTCGCGCACCGGCGAATTTAAATGCCGCGCTAAAAACTAAGATCTTTTTAGTTTTTGAGCACACATAAAAAACCTCGCAGTGCGTAACACCACTCACTTAAGAAAATTTGCCCTCTAAGCGAGATTAACGAAAAATCCCAGTTTGCGATCAAACTGGGATTTTTTTATGTCGTTAAGTTATGAACTTGAACTCACACAAACATTGGCCGAGGCCAGTGAAGATCTCAGCGTTTTTTAAAGCCACGTACCCAGCGATTGGATTGAAGATGCGCTGAATGCGACCGGCATGGCAAGCATGTGTCGACGGAAATTACCCACGGATCAGGTGATGTGGCTTGTTCTGGGCATGGGGTTGTACCGCAACCGTTCAATCACCGATGTTTGCGACAAGCTTTCGCTCGTCATGCCAACTACGCAAGCGTCTGGACGAATTGCCTCAAGCGCGCTCGTCAAAGCCAGAAAACGCTTAGGTGAAAATCCGTTGCGTTATCTTTTTTTAAGCAGCGCACAAGTATGGGGAGACAAAGAGACACCGACGGATTTTCTCGGGCTCAAGCTTTTAAGTGTTGATGGTACGACACTCAACACTCCCGATTCTGAAGAGAATGCAAAGGCTTTTGGATATCTCAATAATCTTAAAGATTTACGTTCGGGCTACCCGAGTGTGCGCTTAGCGGCATTCATGTCAGTCGGCACGCATTTAATTTGGGACGTCGCTTTTGGTGAGTGTCGAACAAGTGAAGTGCATTATGCTGGACAATTGGTCGGCTCCGCACCCGCACAATCGCTGACTCTTTTCGATCGTGGTTTTTTGAGTGCCGAGCTATTGTGCAGCTGGGAAACACAAGCCCCAGAAAGCCATTGGTTAATTCCGCTCAAGAAAAAATGACGCTACACAACCCTGAAAACCTTGGGTGAATTTGACGAAATTATTGAAATGCCAATATCCGCAACGAATTTCGTTTGTGATGTCCCTGCGCTTTATTCAAGATGAGTTTTTATGGCTGTCGATTGCGTCGCCCGGCACTATTCCTAAAAAACTGCGGGAGATGCGTGAGAATGTTAAACAATTAATTTTACCCAAACGAAAACGGCCCTCAAAAAAGAGGACCGTCAAGTCATCTCGCAATCGTTACCCCGTAGAGACTATTCCTCGATAAGGCTTAAGTGAGTGGTGTTAGCCAGCGCGAGGTTTTTTTATGTGTGCTCAAACGAATTTGCACAAACGCTCGTTGGAAACTGACAACTACACCCTAATACCGACAACTACACCCTAATACTGACAACCACGCCCTAATATTGCTAGAGTGCAAAAACATCAGTAACTGTTCAGTTATCGAATTTAATCAGGTGAATCCCTCGTAAAAAACCCACCCAGCGGCAGGTAGGCTCAGTGCTGAATAGTGACCACAAAAACATTAAAACCCTCAATAATATCGTCAAAAACCTCAACTAAAGGACAGTTCATGCCAACCAACTCACTGCTAGAACGCCACACACTGCCGCCGTTTAGCCAGATTAAACCCGAACACCTTGTCCCCGCCGTTAAAACCCTTACCGAAAACAACCTCGCGCAATTAGCCGAGCGCCTGCAAAATCTCAGCGCGCCAACGTGGGATAACCTAATTGCACCACTGGAAAATGATGGGGATACACTCAGTCAAGCGTGGGCACCCGTAGGCCACCTCAATTTAGTCGCCAACAGTGCCGAATTACGCAGTGCCTACGAAGAAGCACTCGCCCTGTTAAGCCCCTATTACACCGCCCTTGGCCAAAACCAAACGCTCTGCAGTGCCTACCAAACCCTCAAAGACAGCACCGACTTTGCACAGCTCAGTCAGGCGCAACAAACCACTATCGAGCACGCCCTGCGCGATTTTAAATTGAGCGGCATCGACCTGCCCGCAGACCAACAAAAGCGTTATGGCGAGATTCAAGCCGAGCTTTCGCAACTCACCAGCCAATTTAGCAACAATGTATTAGATGCTAGCCAAGGCTGGTTTTATCAAACCGATGACGAGGCCGAATTAAGCGGCCTGCCCGCCTCCATCAAACAAGCCGCTCAAAATGCTGCCGAGCAAAAAAAGACCACGGGTTTTGTATTAACGCTGGATGGCCCCGTCTATATGGCGGTGATGACCTACGCCGACAAGCGCGAATTGCGCCATAAAATGTACCAAGGCTACAACACCCGCGCCTCCGACCAAGGCCCTACCGCTGGCCAGTGGAACAACGCTGAATTGATGGAAAACATCCTGCGCTTGCGCCAAGAACTCGCACATTTATTGGGCTTTGCGCATTACAGCGAGTTATCGCTCGCCACCAAAATGGCCGAAAGCCCCGAGCAAGTGATCGCGTTTTTAGAAGAAATGGCCGCCAAAGCCAAACCCGCCGCAAAGCAAGATTTGCAAGAACTTACCGACTGGGTGGCGCGTGAACATGGCGCCACCGACTTACAACACTGGGACATCAGCTACTACAGCGAAAAGTTGCGCCAAGCCAAATACTCGGTCTCGTCCGAAGAAATCCGCCAATACTTCACCCTGCCTAAAGTGCTCAGCGGTTTATTCACCGTCGCGCAAAAGCTGTACGGTATAGAGGTAAAAGAAGTAGAAGGCCAAGACCTCTGGCACAAAGACGCGCGCTATTTTGAGATTTCTAAAGACGGCCAAAAAACCGCCGCCTTTTATTTAGATTTGTATTCCCGCGAGGGCAAGCGCGGTGGCGCGTGGATGGACGATTGCCGTGTGCGTCGCCAAACCGCCAACGGCCTGCAACTACCGGTCGCGTTTTTAGTGTGCAACTTTAACGGCCCCGTGGGCGATAAACCGGCCCTGCTCACCCACGATGATGTCACCACGCTGTTCCACGAATTTGGTCACGGCCTGCACCACATGATGACTCAAATCGACATCGCCGCCGTCAGCGGCATCAATGGCGTGGAATGGGACGCGGTGGAATTACCCAGCCAAATCATGGAAAACTGGGCATGGGAACCCGAAGTGCTCAAAACGCTCTCGGCCCACGTCGATACCGGCGAACCCCTGCCCGATGAGCTAATCGCAAAAATGATGGCCGCCAAAAACTTCCAATCGGGCATGTTTTTAGTGCGCCAAGTGGAATTTGCGTTGTTTGATATGCAACTGCACGCCCATTACGGCACGCCCGACTTTAAAGGCATTCAAGCCACGCTCGACGAGGTGCGCCGCAAAGTCTCGGTGATTACCCCGCCCAGCTTTAACCGTTTTCAAAATAGCTTTTCGCACATTTTTGCGGGCGGATATTCGGCGGGTTACTACAGCTATTTATGGGCCGAAGTGTTATCGGCCGATGCCTACAGCGCCTTTGAAGAAACCGGCATCTTTAACCCCGACACCGGCCAGCGTTTTTTGAATGAGTTGTTATCCCAAGGCGGCAGCCAAAGCGCAGCGGTTTTGTTCAAAAACTTCCGAGGCCGCGATCCCGAAGTGGATGCCCTATTACGCCACTCGGGCATTGCGGCGTAACACGGGAAAACCTCAACGCCAACCTCAAGCGAGCTTGGCGTTGGCGTTTTTAGAACTTATTTTGCTATCTCGAGCAAGAAGCACTCTTCCACATTAAAAATGATTATCATTTGCGTCCCAAAAAGAGCCAATGATAAACTGGCTCGCGCTTTTACCTCGCAAGCTTAACTTGCCCAATTCACCAACCGCCCCGAGACAACACCATTAGGCTTTTTTCCGTATCGCTGCCCTATTCTTTGCTGTTTTTGCCCGCCGCATGGCGTCGCGCAAGTTTTGCACTTATCGCTAGCCTGCTGGCCGCGACACCCAGTTTTGCCGCGACCGAGGTTAACCTTTACACGGCCCGCGAACCCGCCTTAATGCAGCCACTACTGGATGCTTTTACTGCCGAAACAAACATCAAAGTCAACACCCTCTTTTTAAAGACGGCTTGGCCGAACGGGTCGCTAACGAGGGCAAGCTGTCGCCCGCCGATGTGTTAATGGCCGTAGATTTTGGCAACCTCACCGAGTTAGTTGATAAAGGCATCACCCAAACCATCGAGTCCGAGATTTTAAACGCCGCCGTACCCGCACAACTGCGCGACCCAGCGGGCCATTGGTACGCGCTGTCGCAACGGGCGCGCACTTTTTATCTGGCTAAAGATCTGCCGCAAAAAACCTTTACCTATGAAGAGTTGGCCGAGCCTAAATGGAAAGGCCGCATTTGTGTACGCTCTGGCCAACACCCCTACAACACGGCATTAATCGCCCACATGCTGGTGAAACATGGCGAAGCCAAAACCGAGCAATGGTTGCGTGGTGTTAAAGCCAATTTGGCGCGCAAAGCCGGTGGCGGTGACCGCGAAGTGGCGCGCGATATTATGGGCGGGCTGTGTGATATTGGCCCCGCTAACTCCTACTACGTGGGCTTGATGCGCAGTGGTGCCGGTGGCGACGAGCAAAAAGGCTGGGGCGCGGCCATCGATGTGGCACTGCCCACCTTTGCCAACGGCGGCACCCATGTGAACGTATCCGGTGCGGCCATCGCTAAATACGCGCCCAACAAAGCCGCCGCCGTACGCTTGCTAGAATATTTGGCATCCGATGCCGCACAGGCCATTTATGCCAAAGCGAACTACGAGTACCCCGTAAAAACCGGCGCGGCGCTCGACCCTATTATTGCTGCGCTGGGCCCACTCACGCCCGACCCCACCCCCTTAAATGAAATTTCTGCGCAACGCAAAGCCGCCAGCCTGTTGGTTGATAAGGTAGGTTTTGATCACTGATTCACCGCACCCCATGCCACTCATCCAAGCGCCCTTCCTGCAGCGATTTTTTTACCGTTACTTGGGGGATTTGTCGGGCGGCTGGCTAGCCGCCAGCCTGCTGGTTGCCTTTTTGGTACTACTGCCGGTACTCAGCATTGCCAGGCCAGCCAAGGCTCGGGCGAGCTGTGGCTGCACCTGCGCACCTATGTGCTTGCGCAGGCGTTAAAAGATACCGGCATATTATTGCTGGGCGTCGGTACGCTGGTAATTGTGATTGGCACGGGTTGCGCGTGGTTGGTCACCGCCTATGATTTTGCGGGCCGGCGCATACTGAGCTGGGCGCTGCTGCTACCGCTTGCGGTGCCCACTTACATAGTCGCGTTTGCCTATGTTGACTTGCTGCACCCTATTGGCCCTCTTCAAACGGGCCTGCGCGACTTGCTCGGCTATAGCAGCCCGCGCGATTTGCGGCTGCCAGATATTCGCTCTATGGGCGGCTGTATTTTGCTGCTGGGCTTGGTGCTCTACCCTTATGTTTATCTCCCTGCCCGCGCATTTTTTTATGATGCAAGCCTCGGGCGTGCTCGAAGCCGCCCGTACCCTCGGCGCATCGCCAAGCCGCACCTTTTACCGCATTGCCTTGCCGCTCGCTCGCCCCGCCATTGCCGTGGGCGCAAGCCTCGCGCTCATGGAGGCGCTCAACGATATTGGCGCTGCCGAATTTCTCGGCGTACGCACACTCACCGTGTCGATCTACTCGACCTGGGTCAACCGTGGCAGTCTCCCGGGCGCCGCACAAATTGCGCTGTTTATGCTGGCGATTGTGATTGGCTTAATTACGCTAGAACGTTGGGCGCGACGCCACCAACGCTACGCGGCCAGTGCGCGCCAAACCCGCATTGTCAGCCCGCAACAATTGCGTGGCGTGGGCCCACGCAGCCTGATTGTGCTGGCGTGGCTGCCGGTGCTACTCGGCTTTGTTCTGCCTACCAGCTAT
Source organism: Marinagarivorans sp. (assembly GCA_034519605.1). Lineage (GTDB taxonomy): Bacteria > Pseudomonadota > Gammaproteobacteria > Pseudomonadales > Cellvibrionaceae > Marinagarivorans. The sequence continues at coordinate 38,638 of JAXHOG010000070.1, read as the reverse complement.
TTGGTGATTGAAGCGGCAAAACGCATTCAATTTGCCGGTATCGAAGCCACTATTATTCGCGAAACCTGCAATACCCTAGGCATTGCAGCCAGCGCGACACTACTCACTACCGCGCTCGCGTTTGTACTCGCCTACAGCTTGCGCCTTGCCCGCAACAGCAGCGGCGCGCATTTTATCGTGCGCTGTGGCAGTCTCGGCTACGCCATTCCCGGCACGGTGCTGGCCATTGGCCTACTGGCGCCATTGGCGTGGGTGGATAGCGGCATTGATAAGCTTGCACAAAATCTGCTCGGGCTAAGCACTGGCCTCTTAATCTCCGGCTCTGCTGCCGCCCTGATTTACGCCTATAGCGCGCGTTTTTTGGCGATTGGCAGCGGGGGATTAGAAGCAGGACTCAGCAAAATTCCGCTGTCGCTTGATGATGCCGCGCGCTCACTTGGCGCCAATGCCAACCGCCGCGCAGGCCTCATCCACCTACCGCTAAGCCGCCCAGCACTGGCGGCCGCTATGCTGCTAATTTTTGTCGATTGCATGAAAGAGCTGCCCGCTACGCTCTTACTGCGCCCGCTCAATTTTGAAACCCTTGCGACTCATCTTTATGCCGAAGCTTCACGCGGGAGCTACGAAAGCGGTGCCGTCGCCGCACTATTAATTGTGGCCGCCGGATTAATCCCCATCTTGCTGCTCACACGCTATGGCAGCCAAAAACCTCAGGCATAGCGCCTCCCATCTGCAGCGAGATCCTTGATGACTCTGGCCACCACTCTTGATACATCCAACCCATTAAGCCTGCAAGATCTGCATCATCGCTTTGGTGAACACTCGGTATTGCGCGGCATCTCGCTCAGCATGCAAGTGGGCGAAGTGCTCTGCCTCGTCGGCCCTTCGGGCTGCGGTAAAAGTACCCTGCTGCGCTTAATTGCAGGGCTAGAGCGCGTGCAGCAGGGCAACATTGCCATTAATGGCGAAACTATCGCCAACGCCAGCCAGCATCGGCGGCCAGAGGAGCGCGATATCGGTTTGGTTTTTCAGGATTTTGCGCTCTTCCCGCATTTATCCCTGCTCGACAATGTCACCTTTGGTTTGCACGCCGCGCCCCGCGCCGAGCGCAAAACACTGGCACTCGCCATGCTCACGCGCATTGGCTTGGCCGAGCGCGCCGCCGACTTCCCCCATCAACTGTCGGGCGGCCAACAACAGCGTATTGCACTGGCGCGCGCATTGGCGCCACGCCCGCGCTTGCTGCTGCTCGACGAACCCTTTTCTAACCTTGATGTACGCCTGCGACACCGCATGCGGCTAGACACGCTGCATCTGTTAAAAACCAGTGGCACTGCCAGTATTTTGGTCACACACGACCCCGATGACGCCATGTTTATGGCCGACAGAATTGCGCTACTGCGTGCGGGGGAAATCGTGCAGCTGGGTACGCCAGAGGATCTGTATCGCCGCCCCAACAGCCCTTTTGCCGCCGAATTTTTTGGTGATGTGAATTGCTTATCGGGCTTGGTTGAGCACGGCGGTGTGCAAACCGCCTTTGGAAAAATAGCCGCGCCGCAGCTGGCTAATGGCAGTAAAGCCCAAGTACTCATTCGCCCCGAAGCCATCAAACTCACCGCCACAGGACTCAGTGCGCGCGTCTTAGAAAGCCATAGTTTAGGCGCCAATGCGCTACTGGGTCTGGCACTGGAAGATAGCGCCCTGCCGCCCTTACAGGCACAAATTAGCAGCGACAACCTGCCCTCGATAGGCGCTCAAGTGACGCTCACACTCGATTTACGTGGCGTATTTGTGTTTGCGGCCTAAGACCAAACAGACAAATATCTACTCAACGCTTAGCTTTTTAACTATTGGCGGCTAAAGCGTGGAGCTATTCGCTTGGTCATCGAACAATTCATCTGCCCGCCTACTCCCCGCTCCGCCCCCCCACCAAAAAAACCTAAATCATTTTCTTTTGATTCTAATGATTCTGATTTGTATTATAGTCCGCACTATTACCTGTAAAGTATTCCTAAACACCTAACATACGGCCGCCTTTAACCCGCCGCCAACATAATCAGGAACCTTAAATGAACGCCAACGTTACCGCTAAATGCGCAAAACCGGTTTATGTTGAGCGATAAGCTGGCCTTAACGGCGGGATTGCGCGCAGAACGCTACGAGCAATCGCGTTTAGATAAGCGCCGCAGCGCCGAACAAGGTAATGAGATGGACACCTCAAATACTGAGATTCTGCCCGGCCTAGGCCTAACCTACCAACTCAACCCCGCGCTGCAAGTATTTGGCAGTGTCTAAAAGCTTTTTCGCCAGCCCTTAATAGCGATGCGCTGGACGGCCTTGAAGATCAACAACTGGATGCCGAGCGCTCACTCAATATTGAAGCGGGCTTGCGTGGCCAACGTGGGCGTTTTGATTACGAGTTAGCGTTATTCCGCATGGATTTCGACAACCAAATCATTCCCGCCAACAGCAACAGCGACTTCCAACGCACCAGCGGCGGCAAAACCCTGCACCAAGGGCTAGAAGCCGCGCTACTGGTAGAGCTTGGCGCAGGTTTCACACTTAAAACCAGTGCCACCCATATTGCCGATGCCGAATTTTCGGGCAATCGTTTGGACGCCAATAACAACATCACCACCGCAGACGGTAACCGCATCACCTACACGCCCGAGTGGGTTGTGAATGCCAGCCTAGAATATGAAGCCGGAGATTTACGCACAGCCCTCAGCGTGCACCACAACGGCAAACAATACACCGACACCAACAACACGATTGCGATAGCCGAAAATACCAGCGGCTTTTTTACCGGCCAAATTGACGGCTACACCACGCTCGATTTAAACGCCGTGTACGACATCAATACGCAACTCAGCGTTAACGCCACCGTGAAAAACCTCGCCGATGAAGACTATATCGCGAGCCTACGTCAGGGTATTTATGTTGGCACCGAGCGCAGTGTTGATGCGGGCATTCGCTACCAGTTCTAAGCGTTACAACGCCCCAACACCCAAAAGCCGAATCTTATGGATTCGGCTTTTTCGTTTGCGGCTTCGGCTTATTACTCATTACTCGCCAAGGAAGCGCGATGCTAGAATGCCAAAAAACTGATCGCCGACTAGCGCAGTGCTTGTGCGGGAAGGCACAGATCCCCGCATCGATGACACAACCAAGAGAACCCCATGACACAGACCAAAAAACGTTTTATCGCCGGCGCCGTTTGCCCCAAATGCAGCGCTATGGACCGCATCGTTATGTTTAAGATTGATGACAAAGATTACCGCGAATGCGTGGCATGCGGCTTTGAAGACGTGATGCACTTTGCCCCCAAAACCCAAGAACTCGAAACCCGCGTCAACACCCCCGACGAGGTAAAACAAGAACAAACACAGGTGATTAAGTTTGTGGTGCCGGGAGATAAGTCGCACTAAAAGCAACTCGCATTACGCCAAGCGACCCATTCATCGCTCAAAAAAATAAAAAAAGCTCGAAAAAAAGATATCCGCAAGATCAAACGGATTTAAAAGAAAACTGCAATTAAGCCTCCAATCCATTATCTCAACGCCCCAACTGAGCCATTACAAATACATAAATATCTACTAGACGCTCAAACATGCGAACTATAGAATCGCCAGCACGGCTAGCAGAGTCGCTAGCCGAGAACCTATGCACATTCACTTTTGAAAAATGGAACTCTCAATGAAAAACACCATCAAGCTCGTTACTTCAATCGCTTTATTAACAATTAGCGCAGGGTCTTTTGCTGCCGATAAAGCCACTAAACCCACTGGCTCTGGCCCCAATCCATTTTCAGATTGCGGTATTGGCGCTGCCTTATTCCCCAATACTCCAGCGGGCGCGGTTATCTCTAACATCATATGGGACGTAGGTACAACAGCAGTAACCTCGGCCACCGCAAGCCCAGAAACGTGCAGCGGTAAAAATGTAAAAGCGGCCGCATTTATTTATGAAACTTACGACAGCTTGGTTGAAGATACGGCACGCGGTGAAGGCGATCATTTGTCTACCCTGTTAGAGATTCTGGATTTAGAGGGATCACAAAAAGACTCAGTGGCGGCGTCGATCCGCGCAGAACTTGCTACTTTAGTTTCGGCCGATGATTACGCAAAAAAATCACAACTCGAAAAAGCAAACGACCTTTACAATATTTTATCTGTAGCCGGTTAATAATGCCCAACGGGGTGTAAAACCCCGTTTTTAATGGATTATGTGCGTGTACTATAAAATTGTTGTTTTTATTATTTATGTATTAATTTCTACTTTTTGCTCTGCTAGCCCCCCGCCCATAAACAATCACGCCTTAAAAGACCTATCAGAAAATCAACAATGGTTAAAACTCTTGGCGTTCGAAAGAAAAAACAACACTCAATATGCCCGTAAAAGCGCCATCACCTCTGATGACTTTTTTTTGTCTGCCTCAGGGTCACACGACCCGTATCAAGAGCTATTAGCTACGCTTCAAGCATTTAATTTACCTCTGGGTAAAACTAAAGACGAGCACGCACAATGCCGCTTTAGGGACCGTTTTTTTGGCTGGATAAAAAACTCGACCCTCAAAAAAAATCTCCCTGCAATCATTGACTGCCCCAATTATGTTAACTGGACTGGAGATCAAAAAATCGATTCTTTGAGTTTGGTTTATGCAACGGGTTATTTGGGTAATCCGGCATCTTACTATGGCCATTTATTATTAAAATTAAACAGCTCAGAAAAAAATAAAAGCCGGAAACTAGACGATGTAACCGTAAATTTTGGCGCGTCTATTCCTACAGGCGAGAACATGATTCTTTATATCACCAAAGGCTTGCTTGGCTTGTACACCTTCAGGATTTACTCCATCACCAATATTTTTATCATTCCCACAACTACGGTGAGAATGAACTCAGAAACCTGTGGGAATATCAATTAAATATTGCCGAAGATGATGTTAATTTAATATTAGGGCACACGTGGGAGCTACTGGGTAAGAAATACAAATACTTTTTTTTTGATAAAAATTGCGCCTATCGAATGGCTGAAATCATCAGCCTAGCCGATGGCATTGATATTATTCCTCGTAATAATTACTGGGTTTTACCGCAAGGCATATTACAGTCAATGAATGGCATAAGTAGCCATGGTCAACCATTGATATCTGAAGTGATCTATCTGCCTTCTCGCCAAAGTAAGCTCTACCATCACTTTGCAAACCTGTCCCCTAGCGAAAAAAAATCAGCGCACGCATTAATCAGTGATTTTGAAGGCACAAATAAAAGTCTCAGTAACAAACTTATCGCGAGCCAATACAAAAATCATGTTGATACGCTTTTAGATTACAACCAGTACTTAATCGTTAAAGAAAAAGCTGAGCTGGGATCAAGATATCACCGCAGTTATAATTCAGCATTAAAAATGCGATTCGCATTACCGCCACACCCCAGCGAGCAAGATTATCCCAACGAAAAAAAACCTCACGAAGACAGAAGAGCCAGTTATGTTGCCGTGACAGCAAAGCGACATTCCGACACCGGAGATGCTCTTGCCAATATTACGTTGCGTCCGGCCTACTATGACGAACTTGATTACAGTAGCGCCCACGTAAAACACGCCGCGCTGACAATGGGCGAAATCTCGCTAGATATCAATGAAAGCCATGTCGCGGTGGATCACCTAACACTCGTCAAAGTAAAGGCTGTAAATCCATCAGCGACAGGACTGCCGCTGGACGGGGGTAGAGCTTGGTTACTGGATGTTGGGCTCAGTCAATTTAACAATGTTTGCGCACCCCATTGCCTCATACCTCGAGCGGAAAGTGGTATTGGTTTCACGCGTGGTCATCTAATAGCGCGAAATATCTCGCGACGGGATTTTTAGTCGCTGGCCTACAAGAAAATATTCAAAACTATGGCATGCTTGATTCTGCGGCTCAAATCGACTTATCCGTAAACTTGAGTCGCTCGTCGCGTCTATTATGGAGCTCTCGATATTCTCAAGGATTAGTTGCCGAAAAAAAGCATCGATTAAGACACTCACTTATATTGAGACAAGCACTAAGCCCGCAATGGGATCTGCGGGTTACTGCAGAAAAAGAAAAGCAAAGCACGCTCAAGCTATCGCTTGGACGATACTGGTGACGTAGTCAGGCAGGACCAAAAAACGCTTTATCGCCGGCGCCGTTTGCCCCAAATGCAGCGCTATGGACCGCATCGTCATGTTTAAGATTGATGACAAAGATTACCGCGAATGCGTGGCATGCGGTTTTGAAGACGTGATGCACTTTGCCCCCAAAACCCAAGAGCTCGAAACCCGCGTCAATACGCCCGAAGAAGTGAAAAAAGAACAAACACAGGTGATTAAGTTTGTTACCCCCGGCGACAAACATTAAGGTTAAATCTTTAGAGCGACAGGGATAACGCACCTACAGAGGTGATGCCTAAACGCAATACCTAGGAGCGTTCCAACCCCCCCAAATCCAACACCGGCGAGGCATCGATATCGTCGGCATCCATCATGTTGGCGATGCGCTGTAGCGACGCAATAATCATCGACTTTTCCCACGCATCCAGCATTTCAAAACGTTTAGAGAATTGATCCTGCAAGGGCGCGAGTGCGAGCATTTTTGCGCCCTCGAGCGTGAGCAGGGCGTGGACTTTGCGTTTGTCTAATTCCGAGCGCTGCCGCGCCACTAAACCGCGTTTCTCTAAGCGATCAATAATCGTCGTCACCGTCGCCTGACTCAGGCTCATATCGGCCGCTATTTCGCCAATGGTGACTTCGCCTTTGGTATTGATGGTCTGCAATAACAGAATTTGCGGGGCCGTTAGGTCGGTGGTTTTAGCCAAGTGTTTGGAGTGTAAATCGGTTGCCCGAATAACGCGCCGCAGCGCAATCGGCACCGAAAAGGTCGTCGGCTTTATTAGCGGTTATATCCCCCCGCGCACCCCCAACACCCTGTTTGTATGGCAAGTCGCCATTAGCGAAAAAGCACGCGGTAAAGGGCTGGCCAGCCAACTGGTAGCGCAACAACTCAAACAAGCCCGCGAGCATAAACAAGAGCCCAATACCCGCGCGATTAAAATTAAGGATTGCGCAAGCTGACTTCCCTCGTAAAGTCAGTTTAAAAGGCCTGAGAAAAGCAGCAGGCTGGAGGTGATGTGGCTTGTTCTGGGCATGGGGTTGTCCGCAACCGTTCAATCACCGATGTTTGCGACAAGCTTTCGCTCGTCATGCCAACTACGCAAGCGTCTGGACGAATTGCCTCAAGCGCGCTCGTCAAAGCCAGAAAACGCTTAGGTGAAAATCCGTTGCGTTATCTTTTTTTAAGCAGCGCACAAGTATGGGGAGACAAAGAGACACCGACGGATTTTCTCGGGCTCAAGCTTTTAAGTGTTGAGGGTACGACACTCAACACTCCCGATTCTGAAGAGAATGCAAAGGCTTTTGGATATCTCAATAATCTTAAAGATTTACGCTCGGGCTACCCGAGTGTGCGCTTAGCGGCATTCATGTCAGTCGGCACAGCATTTAATTTGGGACGTCGCTTTTGGTGAGTGTCGAACAAGTGAAGTGCATTATGCTGGACAATTGGTCGGCTCCGCACCCGCACAATCGCTGACAATTTTCGATCGTGGTTTTTTGAGTGCCGAGCTATTGCGCAGATGGGAAACACAAGCCCCAGAAAGCCATTGGTTAATTCCGCTCAAGAAAAAATGACGCTACACAACCCTGAAAAACCTTGGGTGAATTTGACGAAATTATTGAAATGCCAATATCCGCAACGAATTTCGTTTTGTTCGACGTCCCTGCGCTTTATTCAAGATGAGTTTTTATGGCTGTCGATTGCGTCGCCCGGCACTATTCCTAAAAAACTGCGGGAGATGCGTGAGAATGTTAAACAATTTATTTTACCCAAACGAAAACGGCCCTCAAAAAAGAGGACCGTCAAGTCATCTCGCAATCGTTACCCCGTAGAGACTATTCCTCGATAAGGCTTAAGTGAGTGGTGTTAGCGTTGGCTGGGGTTTTTTATGGGTGATATTATTGCTTTTTTAGCTTAAAAATAATGGTTTATAATCATGCTCGGTTACTCGACTTTAAACACGGAAGCTAACTAACGACGAGCACCAACAATTTTGTTTTTAGGTCTTTCTTTTGAATACTGATATTAGCCGCTTGGAATGATTAATAACGTGCTGACCTCTTTGCCTACGGTATCTGCATCTACAAAACCAATCGCCCCTTTATTTTTGGCAACAAAGTCGAGCACTTCACTATCGCTATTTAAATAGATCGGTGCCGAACCTTTACCTGTAAAAACTTGGGTTGACCAATAGCTGCGAAACTTGCTGGCCGACATTTTAACGACTTGTTTGTAAAACAAGGCATTGGTACCGCTTTCATTACTAAGAACAACGATTTTTTGCTGGCTGTAATCGGTCGATTTATTTAAAAACAACTGCTGCGCTTGTTCTTGATTGAGCGCGGGGATTTTTAAGCTGGCATTAGCAATGACGGCTAAATCAGCGCTGACCAAGGTGGTTGTGGTCAAGGCTAAAAGACCGGCAGCTGTTAAGACTATTTTTTTCATGGGTATTATTTGCATGGGAGCTCCTAAGTTGCTGCCTTAAAATACGACGTCTATGCCAAAACGAAGCACGTTATTGCTGTTTTTTTGATTGACGATTTCAATATTGTCGTATTGCACTTTAAACGCCGCACCGGGCTCAAAGTCATAACGCACACCCAAGGAGCGAATTTCTCGCTCTACCGTAAAGGCAGTGCTTAGGGCATTAAGACCCGCCACTAAGGTGTCGAGCCCCGCTTTTTTGGCGGCTAATTCGCCTGATAAATTGACGGATTCGTCATCGGCCTTGGAATAACTACCATAAATAACGGTGGCACCGATAGGCGCGCCTAGGCTGAATAAACTGCGCTTTTGCTCGGCAAAAGGGCCAGATTCAAAACTAAAGTTCGCCACTTCGGCGACGGCAAAAAAATAATCGCCGTCGTAATGAAGAGCCACTTCGTAATAATCACTAGCCACATCCGTTACTGTTAAGTTAGCCAGCACATTGTTGGCGGCTTCTTTTAAAGAGTCGATACCGGTTAGTTGATTGACGCCGGTTTTTAATGCGGTGATGGCGGCAATGTCATCAATGTTATTAATGGATAATTGTGCTTGGTGGACGCTTGTACGCAAGGTGAAGCCGCTATAACCAAGACTGGCAACAAAACCTAAGTTGTCACGGGTTTGTGCGCTTAAAACGTCATCGGTATTGTTGACTTTGTAGTCGCCATTAATCGCGCCGTAATAAGCTTGTAATTCTACGTTTATAGCATTAAAAGCTGTCCATTTATAAATAGCATCCATTCCATTAATGTTGTCGAGTTGTAGGTTGTAAACGTCGTCTGAGGGGCTAACCCAAGGGTAGGCATATGCCACATCTAAAAAGTCGCTGTAGTAATAAAGCGGTATTCTAAAACGCCCCATACGCAAGGTTAAATTGTTATTGGCTTTGTAGGCGATATAACCCCAAGCGAGTTCGGTGGCAAAATCATTTTCGCCAAGGCTAACAATTTGTCCGGTCACACTTAATTTTTCGCTGATATCGGCGCGTGCTTGCAAACCAAATAAAGAATCGTTGTTAAACGTGATGTCTTTTTCGTAGCCATTAATTGGTGAGTCCAAGGCTTTGCCGCCTACGGCACTTAAAAAACCGTTAAATTGAATATCGGCAAAACTGTAAGGCGCAATAAGCATGGCGCCAAGTAAAGCTGGGGTGAATCGCATGGTTAACTCCAATAAGAGAAATGATAAAAAGGCTATTAATGAGTTACTGTTGTTCAAAGTCCTTTTGTTATTTTTATTGGGCTTGTATTTTTTTGCGCAAAAAGTGAAAGCACAATTTGGTAAATTTATTTTTCGCGCTAATTGGTTTTTCGTACCAAATACCTGTTAAAACTAACACGCTATTTAAGGCTGGAAATCGTGACTTAGGGTAAATTCGAGTTTTCCATTGTTGATCTGAATGCGTTGACTGTTAAAGGGTTGGGATTTTTTGGCGCCATTAATGACGGCGTCATTGAGGCCGGGATGCTTAGAGCCATTGATAATTTTGTAATCGGTAATATAGCCTTTGTGGTCGAGCTTAAAGGTGATGGTCACATTACCGCCTTGATTTAAATTGCGTGCCCAATAGGGGTAAGTGATATGAGCTGCAATATCGGCGACCAAGCTACCGTCATGATTTAAATCATCATTATTTTTTTGCGTGGCGGGGATGGATGTTGCTGGCTGATGAGCTGCGCTTGGCGGCTTAGTTAGGGTGTCGCCAATAGCAAAAATATGTTGGTAATGCATTCGCCACTGCACAGGCAGTAACGCTTCGTTTTGAAGCGTAACGGGGAATGTTTTTTTAATTGCCGCGATAACAGCTTCACCCAGTAAGCCTGCATGTACGGGCTTAATCTCATCGATTGAGGTTAACGCACCTAATTGATTGACGGTAAAATGTACCGTGATTTTACCTTGCTGTTGAAACTGCTTAGCCCACTCCGGATAAATAACGTGCCGGCTAATATTGGTAATAATGTCTTTTTTAGCGTCTGCTAAAGCAGCCTTGGCTGCGTCATTATCTGTCGTTTTTTGTAAATCTGTCGCGCCTTGTAAATTAGGCGCTTTTCGTGTTTGAGTCGTTATGGTCTTTGGTTTTACGTTGGCTTGCGGTAAGGCACTCGTTGGCGTAGTAGTTGTAATTTGTTTGGCGGTTTTGGTTGTTGCAGCGACTAAAAGCTCTAAGGCTAAAGCTTCTTCTTGCGCTTTGATTTCGGCAGTAGCTAGTGGCTCGCCTTTTTCTTCGGCGCTCACTAAAGCGTCGTCATGCTGTTGAGCTTCATTGATTGTTTTGGCCGTGCTCCAATGGTCGAGCAAACTTAAACGCTTGGGAGACGGTTTTATTTGTTCAAATTCGGAGCGTAACTGTGGCTCTATATGACCACCATGGCCCACCAATAAATTGGCTTGAAATTGTTTCGAGGGTGGTATTGGGCCTAGCCAAACGCGGCTAATGTAATTAAATAAGGTTTTATTTTTTGTGCGTATGGCAATGACTTTATTGACGGCGATGGTAGTCTGTTGGGATTCGTAAGAAATATCAATCTCATCACCCACAGTCAGTGGTGTTTCGGCTAACTGTGTAAAGTCAACGAGGGCTTTGATGTCACTGCCTGTTAGTGCCTCTTGGTTATTGATTGCCAAATCGGTTTGCCACATCAAGCTGTAATTTGAAGCTGTCCAGCGAGGAGTAACTACTTTTAACAAAAAGCGTGTAGGCGACTGCTGTGCCAAGCAAGTTGCTGTATCGGTACAGCTTTGGCTGCTATAAAAGCCAACCAAATAATAGGTTTTACCCATATTATTGTAGGTTGACATACCATTTAATTGTGGACGAGGTAGGGCATTTTTAATGCCGCCCGTGGTTGACTCTGCCATCACCGAAAAGCTGCTGAAATTTACTGTAGTGATGCAAGCCATAACAAAATAAAAATACCAAAAGCGGCGGAGGCAAGTTAACAGGCGCATCGGAAAACAGCTCATGAGTCGGCATTGATTTATGCGCCAGCATAACAATATGCGCGACTTACGTAAACACTTATCTCGGACAGACGAAAACAGGCAGCAGGGCTTATTTTGGCCATAAATAACCAGTGCGCCATCTTTCCACTGAAGGTTCATTTACATGGATAACGCAACAATAAATTTAAGCTCGCAAAGAATCGAAAGCATTGATGCCATTCGCGGTTTTGCGTTGATGGGATTATTTCTGGTCCACATGGTGGAATACTTCGAACTTTATTGGTACGCACCAGAACCCGGCTGGGTGCACAGCCTCATCTTTGGTTTGTTTGCAGGTAAAGCCTATGCTTTATTTGCACTGATGTTTGGTGTGAGCAGTTATATTTTATTGGAAGCTCCAGCCTCAAGCGCCTCACTTTCGCGACCACGTTATGCATGGCGGATGTTATTGCTGGGATTGTTAGGTTATTGCCACAGCCTGATTTATGCAGGTGATATTTTGCAAATACTGGCTTTAGGCGGGCTACTGTTATTGGCGCTACACCGAATTCCCACTGCGCTACTTATCGCTCTTGCGGCTATTTTTCTTTTTCAAATTCCTTTTTTTATTCAATACCTATGGATACTGCCCAACGAAGCCTATACACAGCCAAAATTTTGGGCAGCGTCGGCAGAAAATTTTGAAGTATTTGCAAATGCCAGCTTGGCCAACTTACTGCACTACAATATGTGGCAAGGGCAATTACCTAAATGGCTAGCCAACTATGAAACAGGGGCGCTATGGAATTTTTTAGGTTTATTTTTTATCGGTATCGTTTTAGCACGAAAAAATTATTTTTCTAAATCGACCATTAAATCCTATTTAATCACAATCGTATTTCTCGCCGCGATCATGATTACAGCAGTGACATTACGCAATTATTACGCGAGCCAATTCAACCCATTTATGCACCGCTGGGTATTCGAAGAAGGACTAACACGCCTGTATAATTTTTGTTTTGTCGGTATTTATTTAACAGCTGGGGCTGTGTTATACCGCTTAAAAATAGGGAAAACATTACTTAAACCATTGGCTGCCTGTGGTCGCGCAAGCTTAAGTTTGTATTTATTGCAAACCCTAGTGTTCGTACCTTTATTTTATGGTTTTGGATTAAAGCTACATGCAACAATCGGCCAATCAACAGCATTATTACTTGGGCTTGTAGCGTGGATGATTCAAATAATTATCGCCAATATATGGCTGTCGCATTGCCGCTACGCTCCTGTCGAAAAGCTCTGGCGTAAACTCACTGTTATAAAACTGCGGCAGTAATGGCTCGATCGGCCATAGGTAGAGGGCGCACGTTTTGATAACAGAAACCCAGCCTCTCCCTTTTTTATGCAGCTATAACTATCCGATATATTGATGAATCAAAAAAACAAGTAAGCCCCGAGACATCTATTTTTTTGATTTTCATTAAAATAAAAATTTAGGCTTTCGACATGTAGTCATTTTTTAAAGCAACATAATTATTAGCAGAATATGAAAAAAAGGCTTTTTCGCTCTCTTTGAGTGGTCGCGCTTGCCGGCAGGGATTGCCGACATAAAGGAAACCACTCTCTAATTTTTTCCCCGGAGGCACCAAAGCCCCAGCACCAATAATGACTTCATCAGGAATCACGGCGCCGTCCAATACCGTAGCGCCAATGCCAATTAATACTCGATTGCCAATCGTACAGCCATGCAAACAGACGCCATGCCCAATAGTGACTTCGCTACCAATAATCAAAGGCCAACCCTCGGTATTAAATTGGCCTGCATGAGTAATATGTAAAATCGCACCGTCTTGCACGCTCGTACGCGCACCAATACGAATGCGATGCATATCGCCACGAATAACAACACAAGGCCAAACCGAAACATCATCGCCCAATTCAACATCACCAATAACCACGGCACTGTCGTCAACAAAAACGCCCTGCCCCAAGACCGGACTCATACCTTTAAATGCTCGAAGTGATTTCGACATGTCTTGCTCCCCCTTGAGGGCATCAAAAAATAAAGTGAAATAAACGTTGACCAACTAAAGTCGCTACTATAAATTAAGCGCCAGCTAGAACAACGTCTTTATGTTTACATTCTTCATTTCGCAGTATTCTCGTAATTCCTCGTCCTGTAGTGTTTAAGTCATAGTCTGTTTTTCCGCTAAAAAACCCAATATATTTTGCCCTTTGGGCGCTTCTAATTTTTAGGATATTACTATGTCTACTACTACCGGCACTGTTAAATGGTTTAACGAAACTAAAGGCTTTGGCTTTATTGAGCAAGAATCTGGTCCTGATGTGTTCGCACACTTCAGCGCTATCGCTAGCAGCGGATTCAAAACTTTAGCCGAAGGTCAACGCGTACAATTTACCGTTACCCAAGGTCAAAAAGGCCCACAAGCCGAAAATATCGTTGCTATCTAAGCCACAATATTTAATGTAAATTATTTTTAATTTACATTTTAAAAAGGGTAAACCCATTGGGTTTACCCTTTTTTTATGGCTTTAATTTACGCTAGAATGCAAATCCATCGAGCGTAGAGAACTAGGTAATGCCGAAAAAAAATTGCCCGAACTGCCACAAACCATTAACTCTCATAGCCGTTATATTTTCCGTCAACCCCGCCAGAATTCCTTGTCGCTACTGCAAGCACGCCATAAAAATTCACACCCCCTACGCCATAGCCGCTTTAACAGTCACTATTTTCGTTAGTATTGGGCTTTTGCTTTTTATGACGATAAATAATATCTCCCAGCTATTAGTTTGGCCCACATTACTCGCCGCAGGCGGCCTGCTCGAAATACTGTATTTTTACCTTATTCACCAAGGCACGATTAAAAGCAACTTAGTTGATACTAGCGATTCTTCACCAGACAATACTCTGCAATAAAGGCGCGCTTTATGACCCCCGAACAAATAACTGAAATCGAAGCGGCCGCCTTTAGGCGCCTTCTGCAACACCTTGATTCGCGCAAAGATGTACAAAATATCGAACTGATGAATTTAGCCGGATTTTGCCGTAATTGTTTAGCAAAATGGTATAGCGCTGCAGCCAGTGATATTGGCGAAAGCATCGATTACGAGCAAAGTCGCGAAAAAATTTACGGCATGCCTTATAGCGAGTGGAAAGATAAATACCAGCCAGCCGCGACGCCCGAGCAATTAACGAAATTCAGTGCAAAATAATTTATTCAAAAATGTGCAGGTGGGCCAGCAACTTACAGCACTGTTAAATAATCAATTAATAACTGCGCGCTTTCGCGCCCATTAAATTCATTTAACCTGCAATTTATAGACAGCCATCAATTGCCGAGCCTGCGCATTGGGCCACTCGGCGATATCAATATTGAAGAAGATCGCATCAATCGTTTGATTGGCATCATCAATGGGAGCAAGCACCAACTTAAGGTGTTTTTGCCCAACAATGCGCTGGTTAATAATAAAGAATTGGCCACTGAATGTAGGCTCTGGAAAGGCCTGCCCCCACGGCCCCGCCGCTTCCAACTCGCGCGCCAAAGGAACCGAAAAATCCTGCAAACTTAGTTGGCCGTCAGTATGCAGAACCGGCGTTAAACCATCGGCGCCTGCTTGTTTTCCAACGATTTCAGCAAAGCTTTTTTCGAAGGCCGGTAAATGTACTTTATCTAAACTCAGACCCGCCGCCATCGCATGGCCGCCAAACTTAGTGAGCATGCCAGGGTTCGCGGTGGCAATTTCGTCGAGCACATCGCGCAGATGAATTCCCGCCACCGAACGGCCAGAACCCTTAAGCGTTGTTTCGTTATCGTCGGCAAAAACAATAGTAGGGCGATGCAATTTATCTTTCACCCGTGACGCCAAAATTCCAATAACCCCCTGGTGCCAATCGTCTTGATATAAACACACACCTGCTGGCGCCTCAATACCGTCATGCGCCGTAAACGCCGCCAAAATACCTGCGGCGTCGGCCTGCATGCTGGATTCGATAGCGCGCCGCTCTTTATTGAGCGTATCCAATTCGGCCGCTAGTGCCAGCGCTTCTGCAGGATTATCTTCGAGCAAACAGCGAATACCCAAACTCATATCATCCAGCCTTCCCGCCGCATTTAAGCGTGGCCCAATAATAAAACCTAAATCAGTCGAGCGTAGCTTGTCGAGCGAGCGCCCCGCCACTTGCGCTATAGCTTTAATACCTTCGCACGCCAAGCCCGCGCGTATTCGCATTAGCCCTTGTTGCACAAAAATACGGTTATTGTGATCGAGCGGCACAACATCGGCGACGGTGCCCAAAGCAACCAAATCTAAAAAATCGGCCAAATTGGGTGGGGCGCCGGTAAACGCGCCCAACTGCTGCAACTCACTGCGCAGCGCCAACATGACATAAAAAATTACGCCCACACCGGCGCAGTTTTTGGTGGGAAATTCGCAACCGTGTTGATTGGGATTAACGATGGCATCGGCGTCGGGCGCGGCTTGGCCGGGTAAGTGATGGTCCGTAACGAGCACTTTCATACCGGCCGCTTTGGCTGCCGCAACACCTTGCAAGCTGGAAATCCCGTTATCGACAGTAATCAGAATGTCAGGCCTAAAATGCTTGGCAACTTCGACAATTTCGGGCGTTAAACCATAGCCATACTCAAACCGATTGGGCACTAAAAAATCGACAGCATTAAAACCCATAGCACGTAAACAACGCACGGCGACCACAGTACTGGTGGCGCCATCGGCATCAAAATCCCCCACGATTAATAGCCGTGATTGTTTTTGATGCGCCTCAACTAAGAGGGCAATTGCAGGCTCGATGCCCTTTAAGGCCGCCGGGCGAAACAGTTGAGCTAAAGAATAATTAAGCTGACTATCATCCATTACGCCACGCGCGGCATAAATGCGTGCCAATACTGGTGAGACAGCCAATACGGCACCACTCGGCACGATGCGAGGGATTATTTTTTTTTGCATACAACAACCTAAAACAAGAAAAAAGCTGACCACCCATGCAGATCAGCTCAAAAATAGAAGGGCATTCATTCGTGGGGCGCTAATTCAAGGTGCGTTGAATCAGCATAAGCTCATCATCAAACTGCACATAAAGACCATCCATAACATCGGTAGCCGCCTGATAGTACTGCGCCAACGGGCATTGGTCGGCGTGTGCAAGTAGCACCTTGGGATACTTTTCTACAAAAGCTTGTGTAGCCTGCCGATTGCTAACGCTGAGATATTGCTGAAAATCAACCCGCTCCACCTCGAGACTAAACTCCGCCATCAAGGCTTGCAGCATATTACGCAAACGATGCGAAGCTTCACCCACCTCTACACTCGAAATATAGGCCAAGCCGACGGCGCGAATCTGACCAAGATCCTCGGCAACGCTCAGCAAATAGCGCCAAGAGGCGTTATCGTTTAGCGTCAACAAGTAATGCTCGCGGGACACATCATCAATAAACACCAAAATACTTTTAATCAGACGATTGTGCTGGTCTAGGTTTTTACGAATATCCAGACGGTGGAATTGCCCGGCCAAGCGCGCCCAATGCGCTGTAATAGCCTCCCAGTTGGGATTGTCCTTGATCCACTCGCCCACTAAAGCGATATGCGCCAAATCGCGACTTACCGCATGCTGCGCCGACGTTAGTTCGGCCATCAATGCATATTCGCCACCCAATACCGTCGCCGATAGTCCCCGATGACGCTGAATATGCATCAACATGGAGCGCAGTGCCTGCACCCACATCACGCCCTGAATACGTTTCTGCTTTTGATGCTGACGACGAACGCACCAACTCAGCGCAGACACTCCCGCCAAACCGGCTAACGCCAACCCTAAAACAATAAAAATAGAGATGCTCTCCATGACTTTTCAACCCAAGCATTATGAGAATCGTTATCGCAACGCTTAAATAGCCTCCAATAGCGCTACAAACTGCGAACACCTAATCTTAAAACGCAAAGACCATTCCAACTATGGAATGGTCTTTTTGGGGGAAGCTGACTAGCGTGGCTAGCGCCAAGTTTAAACGAACTATTGCTGAACACTATAAGAGGCCAAAACACCCCGACATTAGAGATTCACGTGCTTGGCGATAAAACTATGCACCCGTGCAATATCATTATTGAGTACTTCATAACGCTCTTTACGCTCAAACAAGTCCTGCATGTGGTGCGGTAAAGCAGGGTCTTGGCAACCGGCTTTTTGAATAGCCTCGGGGAATTTGGCGGGATGCGCGGTCGCCAAACAAATCATCGGAACATCCGCATTGCGGCGAGTTTTACGCGCGGCTTGTAAACCAATGGCCGTATGTGGATCGAGTAGATATTCGGTTTTTTCGAAGGTATCAGCAATCACTTCCAGCACCTCGGCATCACCTAAACGATAACTGCTAAACAGCGCGCGCATACGAGCCATTACATCTTTGCTGAGCGTCATGGTGCCCGACTTAAAGTCATCCATTAGCGCGCTAATGGAATTGCCGTCGCGATCATACAAATCAAACAGCATGCGCTCAAAATTGCTCGACACCATAATATCCATGCTAGGCGATAACGAGTGCTGCAGTGGTTGCTTGCTGTGATCGTTTGCACTAATGCAACGGTGCAGAATATCGTTTTGGTTCGTGGCCACAACCAGTTGGTCGATAGGTAAACCCATACGCTTGGCCAAATAACCCGCAAAAATATCGCCAAAATTACCGGTAGGTACAGAGAATGACACAGGACGGCTGGGCGAGCCCACCGCCAAACCGGCATAAAAGTAATAAACAATCTGCGCCATAATGCGCGCCCAGTTGATCGAGTTAACAGCCACTAACTGACGACCTTCTGGCAGAAACGATTGATCGGCAAAGCTGGCTTTCACCATGTTTTGGCAATCATCAAAGTTACCCTCAAGGGCAATATTAAAGACGTTATCCTCCAGCACGGTCGTCATTTGACGGCGCTGTACATCGGACACACGCTTATTGGGATGCAAAATAAATATATCGACGTTTTTGCACTTGCGGCAACCTTCAATCGCAGCCGAGCCGGTATCACCCGAGGTCGCGCCCATAATCACTACTTTTTGCTGACGCTTCTCTAAAGTGTGATCGAGCAAGTTACCCAAAAACTGCAAGGCAAAATCCTTAAATGCCAAGGTTGGGCCTTGGAATAATTCAAGAATCCACTCGTTGTGGCCAGTTTGGACGAGAGGCGCAATAGCCTCGTGGCGAAAGGTATCGTAAGAGCGGTCAATAATATCTTTCAATTCAGCATCGGTTAGCGCACCTTCAACAAAAGGCGCCATTACTTTAAAGGCCAAGTCACGATAAGGCAGGCCGCGCCAACTGGCGATTTCTTCGACGCTAAAGCGCGGAATGGTTTCGGGCACATAAAGGCCGCCATCGCTGGCCAAACCGGTTAATACAACATCTTCAAAACTTAATGCCGGCGCTTTGCCGCGAGTACTAATAAATTTCACTGGGGTATCTCGTCTTTTATAGAGGGAGCAATTATGCCAAGGACTCTACGCGTATACGCACAACCTGCCCATGCACGGTATCCAAGGCTTCAATTTTAGTGATGGCGCTATTCATACCGCTTTCGCGCACGCGATTAGTTAATACAATCACAGAAACTTCTAACTGATTTTCTTTGGGCTCTTTTTGAATAATGGCTTCAATACTGATGCCTTGGTCGCTCAAAATTTGAGTCACTTTCGATAACACACCAGGCTTATCAGCCGCAGCTATACGCAGGTAATAACCGGTTTCGATACTATCAATTGGCAATATGGTGTGGTTTTGCAAACTATTGGGGGTAAAGCCCAAGTAGGGCACGCGGTTTTCGGGAGATGCCGACAACATGCGCGCCAAATCCACCACATCGGCAATCACCGACGACGCCGTAGGCTCGCTACCGGCGCCTGGTCCGTAATAGAGCGTGGGGCCAACAGCATCACCTTTCACTAATACTGCGTTAAATACACCATCGACATTGGCAATCAAACGACGCTCGGGAATAAAGGTCGGGTGAACACGCAGCTCAACACCGTTATCGTGCTTGCGCGCAACGCCTAAATGCTTAATGCGGTAGCCTAGCTCGGTAGCATAGGTAACATCCTCGGGCGCGATTTTGGTGATACCTTCACAATAGACTTTATCGAACTGCAACGGCATGCCAAACGCTAAGGACGCTAAAATCACTAACTTATGCGCCGCATCAATGCCTTCAACATCAAAAGTTGGGTCGGCTTCGGCATAACCGAGCGCTTGCGCTTCGGCCAATACATCATCGAACTGGCGACCTTTATCGCGCATTTCGGTCAATATAAAATTGCCAGTGCCGTTAATAATGCCCGCCAACCATTCAATTTTGTTGGCCGCTAAACCTTCGCGCAGCGAGCGAATAATAGGGATGCCACCCGCCACAGCGGCTTCATAAGCCACTGCGACACCCTTGGCTTTAGCAGCCGCAAAAATATCGTTGCCAAATTCAGCGATCAATGCCTTGTTGGCGGTAACGACATGCTTGCCGCTTTCAATCGCCTTATATATTAATTCCTTAGCAACTGTGGTGCCTCCAATCAACTCAACGACAATATCGACATCAGGGTCGTTGACCACTTCAAAAATATCGCGACTCACTTTAATCGCGCCAGTATCGCAGTTCGGATTATCGCGGCGCGCGCCTATATGAATAATCTTGATATTGCAGCCAGCACGCGCACTAATTTCTGCTTGGTTGCGCGCAATGATTTTTACGGTTCCGCTACCGACAGTGCCTAATCCACAAATACCTATGTTTACGGTTTTCAAAAACCCACCTCATATTGGCTATAAATTTTGCCTAGCAAAAACGCTAGAAAAAGGGTCGCCACGATACTGGTGAGGGCTTTTGCTGTCAATGCGCCAAGGCCACACCCTGATTTCCGCACACATAAAAAAACCCGCTTAACAGCGGGTTTTAAAGATACTAAAAAAGCTTATTTGAGGCCGATACGGCCTGCTAATGCGTCTGGCTCTAAGAATCCTGCAATGAGCTCGCCGCTCTCAAGAATTAATGCGGGCGTACCCGACAAGCCTATTTCTTGCCCCAAGTTATATTGGGCATCAATGGGATTACCGGCACAAACATTGACAGGAATTTCTTCGCGGTTTTTAAGCTTGGTCAAGGCTGTGCGCTTATCATCTGAACACCATGCAGAAGCAACCTTTTTGTAAGAGTCGCTACCGATGCCTGCACGCGGATAACCAAGGTAGGCAATCTCAATGCCCATCTCATTCATCTGCGCCATATTGTGGTGCAGCTTTTGACAGTAGTAACAATCCACATCTGTAAACACATAAATACGAGCTTTTTTCTCGCCTTTAGCAGGGAAAATCACCATATCTTTATCGGCAACTGATGCAACAGCTTTGGCGCGATCACCATTGCGAGACTCTTCAGTTACGTTAGTAATTTGATTAGGCCGCACACGATACAAATCTCCCACTATAAAGTTTTTACCGTCTGCCGTACTGTAAACATTGCTTGACGGGCCAACGCTTACTTTAAAAATCCCCGGCATCTCAGTGGCTTCAATGGCCGAAACCTCAATACCAGGCTTAGCCTCTTGCCAAGCTGCCGAGATGGTCGCCCTAACCTTATCAAGCGCTTCATCAGCCTGTACGGCCATCACAGTGCCAAAGCTAAAGCCCGCCATCACAATGCTGGCGCCAAGAATATTTTTTCCAGACAATTTCATACGAAGTACTCGCGCTTTAAGAATTAATGGCAGGCACTATATCGCAAGCCAAGTAGAAGTGTACAAGACCGCAATACAACTGCAGGGTTCCTCACACTATTGTTTACACCTACGCCGATTGCATCTATTGAGCTGAAGATCACATTTATCAGCTTTCAGCCCAATCGCTTTTCGCCAAAATAAAAAAAGCGACCGATAGGCCGCTTTTTCATTCAGGACAATAATTACTTACTACCCAATTTCTCTTTAATACGCGCAGCCTTACCAGTAAGGTCGCGCAAGTAGTAAAGCTTGGCCTGACGCACATCACCGCGACGTTTAAGAGAAATTTCAGCGATTTGCGGGCTGTGAGTTTGGAAGGTACGCTCAACACCAACACCGTGAGAAATTTTACGCACGGTAAATGCAGAGTTAAGGCCGCGATTACGCTTACCGATTACAACGCCTTCGTATGCCTGAAGACGCGAGCGATCGCCCTCTATAACACGAACTTGCACAATCACTGTATCGCCGGGTGAAAATTCGGTGATATCTTTTTTGAGCTGCTCGTTTTCCAGCTCCTGGATAATTTTGTTCTTAGAACTCATGGCATGCTCCCGCTTAATTATGTAGCTTCTCAGCTATTCAAATCATTGACTAAATTAATGTTTATCAAACTTTAGGCCCTTGCGGTACTCATTAAGTAGCGCTTGCTGGACCCCATCTAATTCTATATCGCGCAACAGGTCTGGCCTACGCGCCTGCGTTCTACCCAGAGATTGCTGTAACCGCCACTGGGCAATTCTCTGATGATCTCCAGATAACAGCGCCTCAGGCACACCTTCCCCTGCAATAATTTCAGGTCTGGTGTAATGCGGGCAATCTAAAAGACCATATTCAAATGAATCTTGGCTTGCGGATGTGGCATCACCTAATACCCCCGGAAGCAATCGCATTACTGCGTCTAACAACACCATGGCTGGCAATTCACCGCCACTCACAATGTAATCGCCTACTGACCACTCCTGATCTACGCAAGCTGTAATAAAGCGCTCATCCACGCCTTCATAACGCCCAGCAACCAAAACAAGGTTGCCCAATTTACTCAGCGTTTGCACACCCTGCTGATCCAAGGTTTTCCCCTGAGGGGACAGGTAGATGACCGTGCCGGCCTGGCCATTAGCCGTAACCTGCCATGCCTTAGCGGCCGCGACTGCCTTAGCTAAAGGTTCAGCCATCATCAACATGCCAGGGCCACCGCCATAGGGGCGATCATCAACTGTGCGATGTTTGTCAGTCGTAAAATCGCGTGGATTAAAAAATCCAACGCTAACAATATTATTGCCGACCGCTTTACGCGTTACACCGTATTCCGTAATAGCTTGAAACATCTCAGGGAAGAGCGTAATAACACCAACGTACAAAGTATTATTACCATCCGTGCATTCAGCATTTTCATCCATATTTTGAGTGTTATCACTCAAAACTCAGGATCCCAATCAACTTCCATCACGCCAGATTCAAGGTCGATACAACTCACAAACTGACCCGGTAAATAAGGGACTAAGCGCTCGCGATCGTCAATGCTGTGCTCATTCGGAACAACAACCAAGACATCGTTAGCACCAGTTTCAAATAGTTCTTTGACCTCACCTAGCGCCTGTCTTCCACCGTTATAAAGCGTTATTACTTGGAGGCCCACTAACTGACGCCAATAATATTCATTGGCATCTAATTTAGGTAATTGCGCTCCATCGATTTCAATAACAGCTTTACCGTAAGCCAATGCCTTGTCACGGTCATCACAGCCTTTTATGTGCACCATGAGACCTTGAGGACGGTGACTATAGTCATCAACTTCTACTTGCTTCAACCCGTGCGGCGTTCTTAACCACCAAGGCGCATAGTTTATGATGTTTTCTGGTGGCTCAGTATTTGACTTGACCTTTATCCAGCCTTTAACCCCAAACACACCAACCAAATGGCCCACTGCAATTCGATCGATCATAGAAGGCCGCTCGCTGTTCAAAATCAAGCAGCGGCTTTTTTAGATTCTTTTACTAATTGCACAACACGATCAGACATTTGAGCGCCAGTACCTACCCAGTGAGCAATGCGATCACTGTCTACGCTCAAGCGAACTTCTTGACCACGCGCTAACGGGTTGAAAAAGCCTACACGCTCGATGTAACGTCCGTTACGTGAGCTACGACTGTCGGTTACAGTCAAATGATAAAAGGGGCGCTTTTTAGAACCGCCACGCGCTAATCGAATGGTTACCATGTAAATTACTTCCAATTTATTGGTTTGAATTAGGTTTCGAAGACAAAAAACTCAGCTAAATCACTGTATCAACAACAGTAATATTCAATAGAGGCAGAGGTCCCACGAAAGGCGGCGCATTTTACTGAAAAGCACCCACCATGTATAGAGTTTGATCAATGAATTTTACTTTTTTACCTCTAACACCAGCAAATACTGGTGTTAGAGGTAAAAATTAACATGCAAAATTGGCATTAGTGCGCACCTAGGCATTGCAAAACTAACGCATCGGCGGCATGCCGCCGCCCGCTCCGCCCAACAAGCCGCTCATGCCGCGCATCATTTTCGACATGCCGCCACCTTTCATTTTTTTCATCATCTTCGCCATTTGCTTGTGCTGTTTAAGCAAACGATTAAGATCTTGAATATCCGTACCCGAGCCCGCGGTAATACGGCGCTTGCGCGAACCATTCAGGACCTCTGGATCGCGACGCTCGGCAGGCGTCATAGAATTGATGATGGCGTCCATTTGCTTGAACTGCGCACCCACATTAGCCTGCTCGGCCATTTGGGCAATATTGCCCATGCCAGGCAGCTTTTCTAATACCGAGGCCATACCGCCCATATTTTGCATTTGCTGTAGCTGATCACGCAGATCCTCTAAATCAAACGCCTTACCCTTTTTAACCTTTTCAACAAGTCTATCGGCCTTGGCTTTATCGAGCTTGGATTCCGCTTGCTCGATCAGCGACATAATGTCGCCCATACCTAAAATGCGCGACGCCATACGCTCTGGATGGAAAGCCTCCAAGGCATCAATCTTTTCGCCCACACCCAAAAACTTGATGGACTTGCCCGTTACATAGCGCACCGATAAAGCGGCACCACCGCGCGCATCACCATCGGCTTTAGTCAGAATTACACCCGTCAACGGCAAGGCTTCATCAAAAGCTTTAGCGGTATTAACGGCGTCTTGCCCAATCATGGCATCAATAACAAATAGGGTTTCGATAGGATTAATGGCTGCATGCAAGTCTTTAATCTCGCCCATTAGGGCATCATCTATATGCAAACGGCCTGCGGTATCGACAATCAACACATCAGCAAAGACTTTTTTCGCTTGTGCTATGGCGCCATTGGCGATGTCGATAGGGCTTTGATCGCTTGTAGACGGAAAAAATACAGCACCAACGTCTGCAGCCAAAGTTTCAAGCTGCTTAATCGCGGCAGGGCGGTAAATATCCACGCTCACCACCATGACTTTTTTCTTTTCTTTTTCCTGCAGATACTTAGCAAGCTTGGCCACAGAGGTGGTTTTACCAGCACCTTGCAAACCTGCCATCAATACAACGGCAGGAGGCTTAGCAGCAAGATTGAGACTGGAATTAACCTCTCCCATCAGCGAGGTCAGCTCACTCTCTACAATCTTAAGAAATTGCTGACCCGGATTAAGTGCTACCGAAACCTCTTGACCCAGTGCACGCTTACGCACCAGATTCACAAACTCTTTAACGACAGGCAGCGCCACGTCGGCCTCAAGCAGCGCCTTACGCACTTCGCGTAAGGTATCTTGAATGTTGTCGTGGTTAAGGCGAGCCTTACCCGTGATTTTGCTCAATGAGCGACTTAAACGGTCTGATAGATTTTGAAACATAAGCGCACTTTGCAAAGAATGAAATTTTGGGCGCAGATTATAGCCATATCACCCCAAAAAAACGACACACACAAAAAACAATCAAAACAAAGCCATAAATCGCTGCTTGCCAAACAAGTTAAGCTACGACTACCCTAACCAACCCAGCAATGCACCCAACCACTAATCGATGCCATGCCAATCACACTGACTCTTTGCCTTTACTGCACCGCATGGTTTTTACTGATGCGCTCACTGCGCAATGGCCAAAGCAAAACGCCCTTTGGGGTTTTCGTGCTGATTTCCGCAGCGCTCACAGCTCACACTTACAGCGCCTACCACCTCATTGCCACACCCTACGGCTACGACTTTGGGCTTTTTCATATAACGCCATTGTTTTTTTGGGTAGTCAACTTACTGGTGCTTATCAGCAGCCTTCGCAAGCCGATTCACAATATGTTTGTATTGCTTCTACCTTGCACTGTAGCAGCGCTACTGGCGGCACTTTTTCTTAAGAATGAAAACCACCTTATTACGGATCTGTCCGGCGGCGTGCTCATCCATATCGTATTGTCGATATTGGCCTACAGCACTTTTACCATTGCCACAGCTCATGCATTAATTCTGGCCTATCAAAATAAGCAGCTTCACAATCGCCAAGCCACAGGTTTTGTCCGCTTGCTCGCGCCATTACAAACCATGGAAAGCTTGTTGTTTGAAATGCTCTGGATGGGCCAAATTCTATTAACGGCCGCGCTCATTTCTGGCGCCATTTTTGTCGACAACATGCTCGCGCAACACCTTGTTCATAAAAGTGTATTCTCAGCTTTAGCGTGGCTTACATACTCCACCTTGCTTTGGGGCCGATATAAACAAGGCTGGCGTGGCAATATTGCCGTGCGCTGGACACTCATTGGCTTTGTATTTTTGATTTTGGCCTACCTTGGCTCTAAGTTTGTTCTCGAGATATTGCTCAATTAGAGACTCAAAAACAGGGCGACGGTACGGACGATTAAAAAGCCAAATAATCACTCATTTGCCCAACCTCCAGACTACCTATTGAGCACTTGCACCGCACCGCCATCTGGGTCAACATAGCGCGCATCACATTACTGCAGGGCAATTTTCCCCTTGGACACAATTCCATTAGAAGTACTGTTTATTACGCTTACATTTATGCTTTTGCTATCGGCGTTCTTCTCCAGCTCTGAAACCAGCATGCTTTCGCTCAACCGCTATCGCTTGCGCCACCTTATAAACAACAAGCATAAAGGCGCCATGAGGGCGGGCAACCTACTTGAACGCCCAGACCGATTAATAGGCGTAATTCTCATCGGCAACAATCTTGTTAATATCATTGCCTCTATCATCGCGGGCGAAATTGGCCGTCAGCTGTACGGCGATTTCGGTATGTGGATTGCGGCCATCGTCCTTGCCCTCGTATTGCTAGTGGCCTCTGAGGTAACGCCAAAAACCATCGCCGCAGCCTACCCCGAAAAAATAGCCTTCCCCGCCACGCTTCTTCTTAAGCCGCTGCTGAGACTGCTTTACCCTCTCGTTTTTATTGTGAATTGGCTTTCGAATGGCCTTGCAAGGGCGCTGGGCATAGAACCTAATAAAGCTGGCAATGATCACCTTCATCCCGACGAATTACGCACAGTTGTTAACGAAGCGGGCGACCTTATTCCCGACCAACATCAAGGCATGCTACTTAACGTGCTTGATCTGGAAAAATCAACCGTTGAAGATATTATGATTCCGCGCAACGAAATCACTGGCATCGATCTCGAGCGCGACATGGAGTCCATCCTCGACCTCATTCGCACCACCGATTTCACGCGCCTACCCGTCTACGAAGGCGATATTAACAATGTGGTTGGCGTTCTGCACATGCGTAAAGCCTCGCGCTTTTTACGCGGCGCCGACCACGAAATCACCCAGCGCGACATTCGCGAACACATGTCAGCCCCCTACTTTGTGCCGGAATCCACACCGCTACACATTCAACTAATGAACTTCCAAAAAGAAAAGCGTCGCCTAGCTATAGTGGTAGATGAATATGGCGAAGTTCAAGGCGCTGCCACACTGGTCGATTTACTGGAAGAGATTGTTGGCGAATTTAGTACTGACGGCACTGATAACGCGGGGCAAGAAATAACAGCACAAGACGATGGTTGGTTTTTATTGGACGCCACAGCATCCATTCGCGACATCAATAAGCAGTTAGGCTGGGAGCTTTCGACCAGCGGCCCAAAAACCATTAATGGGCTTGCGATGGAGTACCTCGAAAATATTCCCGACGACCTATGCAGCTTCGACCTCAACACCTATCGCTTTGAGTTAGTGCGTATTGGCGAAACAATGATCGAGTCTCTGCGCGTTAAAAAGCGCGCCTAAACTAGCGCGGCAATAAGTAGATGTTGACACGATAAAAAACCTCGCAGTGCGTAACACCACTCACTTAAGCCTTATCGAGGAATAGTCTCTACGGGGTAACGATTGCGAGATGACTTGACGGTCCTCTTTTTTGAGGGCCGTTTTCGTTTGGGTAAAATAAATTGTTTAACATTCTCACGCATCTCCCGCAGTTTTTTAGGAATAGTGCCGGGCGACGCAATCGACAGCCATAAAAACTCATCTTGAATAAAGCGCAGGGACATCACAAACGAAATTCGTTGCGGATATTGGCATTTCAATAATTTCGTCAAATTCACCCAAGGTTTTCAGGGTTGTGTAGCGTCATTTTTTCTTGAGCGGAATTAACCAATGGCTTTCTGGGGCTTGTGTTTCCCAGCTGCACAATAGCTCGGCACTCAAAAAACCACGATCGAAAAGTGTCAGCGATTGTGCGGGTGCGGAGCCGACCAATTGTCCAGCATAATGCACTTCACTTGTTCGACACTCACCAAAAGCGACGTCCCAAATTAAATGCGTGCCGACTGACATTAATGCCGCTAAGCGCACACTCGGGTAGCCCGAACGTAAATCTTTAAGATTATTGAGATATCCAAAAGCCTTTGCATTCTCTTCAGAATCGGGAGTGTTGAGTGTCGTACCCTCAACACTTAAAAGCTTGAGCCCGAGAAAATCCGTCGGTGTCTCTTTGTCTCCCCATACTTGTGCGCTGCTTAAAAAAAGATAACGCAACGGATTTTCACCTAAGCGTTTTCTGGCTTTGACGAGCGCGCTTGAGGCAATTCGTCCAGACGCTTGCGTAGTTGGCATGACGAGCGAAAGCTTGTCGCAAACATCGGTGATTGAACGGTTGCGGACAACCCCATGCCCAGAACAAGCCACATCACCTGATCCGCGGGTAATTTCCGTCGACACACGCTTGCCATGCCGGTCGCATTCAGCGCATCTTCAATCCAATCGCTGGGTACGTGGCTTTAAAAAACGCTGAGATCTTCACTGGCCTCGGCCAATGTTTGCGTGAGTTCAAGTTCATAACTTAACGACATAAAAAAATCCCAGTTTGATCGCAAACTGGGATTTTTCGTTAATCTCGCTTAGAGGGCAAATTTTCTTAAGTGAGTGGTGTTACGCACTGCGAGGTTTTTTTGAGGGTTTTGGACTTACTGGGTTATTATATGGTGCCCTGGGCCGGACTTGAACCGGCACAGCATTCGCCACTACGACCTCAACATAGCGTGTCTACCAATTCCACCACCAGGGCTAAGGAGGCGCATCTTACTGATTTTAATTATCAGTTGCCAGCGTTTTAACGCTTCAATTAAAAATTTTATTCCGCTTTTTGTGCTTCATCTTTAATATTATCAATAATCACTTTGGCTTTATCGGCAGCTGTTTTTGCATCTTCGTCAAGCACAGTAGCGGCATCAGCGTGAAACTCACTGGTAGCATTTTCGGCCTTAGCTTTGGCAGCATCGACATTATCAAATTCACTGGTTTCAACCTGCTCTGCTGACTGAATAAAGTCATCGCCAATTACTGAGGCTTGTTTTGCAACAACCGCCAGCGCAATACTGGTCACAAAAAATATACCGACCAAAATACCCGTCATGTGCGAAAAAAAGTTGCCGGTGCCAGCCGCGCCAAAAATTGTTTGCGACGATCCGGAACCAAAAGAAGCTCCCATCTCGGCGCCCTTACCTTGTTGCAGCATAATCAAACCGATAATACCAAGCGCCAATAACACATGTACGACTAAAAGAAAATTTACCATTGCACCAAACCTTTATAAAAAGTGTTTTACGAAGAGGTAAAACATAACCAATAAATTTATGCGGCGACTACTCTGCCGCTTTGCATATTTCAATAAAATCTTCACCCTTAAGGGCAGCGCCACCGACTAGTGCGCCATCAATATCGGGCGCTGCGAATAATGCTGCAGCATTGCATGGCCTAACACTACCGCCATAAACTACGCGAATGACCTGCCCCAGTGGCCCCAAAAGTCCTCGAATAAAACGATGGACTTCTTGTGCTTGTGCTGGCGTTGCAGTCACGCCAGTTCCTACAGCCCAAAGAGGTTCATATGCGATAACGCTGCGGGCAAATTTCTCTATGCCGCAGTAATCGATAGCCGAACTAATTTGCCGCTTGATGACGTCGAGTGCTTCGCCAGCTTTCTTTTGCTCACCCGTCTCACCCACGCACAAAATGGGCGTCATCATCATTTGGTGTACCAGCTCGAACTTGCGTGCTACTTGTGCATCAGTTTCGCCATAAAAACGACGGCGCTCCGAATGACCAACAATAACGTACTGACAACCGAGATCGTGTAGCATTTCGGCAGACACATCGCCAGTGTAGGCGCCGCCTTCAAAATGGCTACAATCTTGAGCACCCAGCGCGATATTGGAATGCGCTAAGTAATCGTTAGACGCCTGCGCAAGATGCACAAACGAAGGACAAACCACTACCTCCGCACGATGCACGCCAACCCAAGCATCACTAATATCATCCAGAAGCTCGCTAACAGAACTAGACACGCCATTGAGCTTCCAGTTACCGATAACGATGGGTCGCCTTGTATTACTCAACTGTGTCACGCAGGGGATGCTCTTCGCGAAGATATTATTTATCAGCCGCAAACAAACAGCGACAATTAAAGTCTCTTGCCGAATAAAATCAGCCAACAAGCTTCTTTAGTTCTAAAACCCACTCCTCACCAAAAAACTTCATCAATAAGTAGCAGGACAAAACGGGCGGCAATGGTAGCTAAAGAGCCTGCGCAACACAATATAAATGGCGTAATGAGCGCACAAACTCCGGCACTAACGACAAAATTTAAAATTTTCAGCTATAGGCTAGCGTCTTTTACAGCGGCAGCTAACTTTTCGGCGACGCTTTGCACCTGCGCTTGATCTTTACCTTCAACCATAACTCGAACAACAGGTTCTGTACCCGACGGCCGCAACAATACGCGGCCCGCATCGGCAAGCTCTTTTTCTGCCTGCGCCAATGCCGCACTCACACCCTCGTGCGCAGCTAAGGCTGCCCGATTGATGCAAGGAACGTTAATCATCACCTGCGGCATTTTTTGCATGCCCTGTTTGAGCACGCTCAGTGATTTACCGGAGTGTTTAACGGCTTGCAATACTTGCAGCGCAGAAATAATACCGTCGCCAGTCGTGGTGGCGCAGCGACACACAATATGACCAGACGATTCTCCGCCCAGAGTCCAATTATGCTTGTTCATTTCTTCGATGACGTAACGATCACCAACATTGGCCCGCACAAAGGGAATATTCAAGCGTTTGAGCGCTAACTCAAAACCAAAGTTACTCATTAAGGTGCCGACAACGCCCTTAAAGTCTTGGCTGTGCTCTTTTTTATAGGCCGCTATCAAGTACAGCAATTGATCTCCATCCAGCACTTCTCCTCCGTCATCGACAAGCATCACTCGGTCGCCGTCGCCATCAAACGCAATGCCGATGTCCGCGTGAACTTCCAAAACATGGCGCTGCAAGGCTTTCATTTTGGTCGATCCGCAATCAAGGTTGATATTTAAGCCATCGGGAGTGACGCCAATAGTAGTGACGCTCGCACCAAGCTCTTGGAATACCTTAGGAGCAACACTATAAGTAGCACCATTGGCACAATCCAAGGCAAGATTCAGACCTTCAAGATTAAAGCCCCACGGAACACTGCCTTTACAAAATTCGATATAACGACCTTCGGCATCGCTAATACGTCGCGCTTTACCAAGCTTAACGGCTGTAGTCATGG
This sequence comes from Marinagarivorans sp., assembly GCA_034519605.1. Lineage (GTDB taxonomy): Bacteria > Pseudomonadota > Gammaproteobacteria > Pseudomonadales > Cellvibrionaceae > Marinagarivorans. Next base: position 7,272 of record JAXHOG010000070.1, on the reverse strand, counting down.
GCTTTTCAAGCTCGGCCTCGATGGCGAGCTCAATATCATCACCGAGCTTTGTGCCATGCGGGCTAAACAACTTAATGCCATTATCAGCATAAGGATTATGCGAGGCGCTGATTACAATGCCGGCTGCAGCTTGTAACGTACGTGTTAAATAGGCGATGGCCGGCGTGGGCATTGGCCCCACAAGACCCACGTCAACACCAGCCGCTATCAAGCCAGACTCCAACGCAGACTCAAACATGTAGCCAGAAATGCGCGTGTCTTTGCCAATGATAACCATAGCGTTGGCGCTACCAGCCTTACTTTTTGCCAACACTCGACCCACAGCCCAACCTAATTTTAAAAAAAATTCAGGCGTGATTGGATGTTCGCCAACCAAACCCCTAATACCATCCGTGCCAAAATATTTCTGCATAAGGCCCTCTAATCTAGCCCGCCTAGACGCGGGTTAATTGATATATTTTCACGATATCGGCCGTAGCTGCGACATCGTGAACCCGTAAAATTTTTGCGCCGCGCTGCAATGCTACCAACGCCAAAGCCAAACTCCCAGGTAGCCGCTCGGCCAAGTCTCGCCCCAGCAAGCGTCCAATCATTGACTTACGCGAGACGCCAAATAAAACTCCAGCGCCCATCTCTTTAAATTTTGATAAAGCATTAATCAGCTCAAGGTTATGCTCGTCTTTTTTGCCAAAACCAATACCCGGATCGACAAGGATTCGATCACTTGATATCCCTGCGGCTTCACAAACTTTAATTCGCTGATTTAAAAAACTCATAACATCATTCACGCAGTGACGATATTCTGGATTGTGCTGCATTGTCGCGGGATCGCCCTGCATATGCATTAAAGACACAGCAGCCTGTGATTGAGCCACTGCACTTAAGGCGCCATCGAGCCTCAGAGCACGGATATCATTAATTAAGCCTGCGCCCAACAAAATCGATTCGATCATCACTTGAGCTTGGCTAGTATCAATCGAAATCACAATATCTAAGCGCTGCTTAATGGCCTCAACAACAGGCAGCACTCGATCCATTTCCTCTTGCAGAGAAACGGGTTTCGCACCCGGGCGTGTCGACTCACCACCAATATCAATGATGCTGGCGCCTTCTCTAACCATGCGCTCCGCCCGTGCAAGAACCCCACTAAGATCGGCATGCCCTAGAGGATAATAACGACCACCATCAGAAAAGGAGTCTGGAGTGACATTAAGAACCGCCATAACATGAGGAGAACTTATATCCAATAGCTTTGCGCCACATGTGAGCATCATAGATAAATACACATCACTTTTTACAGAAACAAAAAAGGCCAAGAAGACTTGGCCTTTTCTCTAAATCAACACAACTATCGTTCTTCGACAGGACCACCAACAGAAGGCTCACTTGAGCCATCGGCTGAACTTGGCTTTTTGTCATTCACTCCGCCAAAGCCACCCTGCCCCCAATCGCGAGGTGGTCGCACTTTTTTGCGAGCCATTAAATCGGCCACTTGATCCGAGTCAATAGTTTCATACTCCATTAAAGCATCTTTCATGGACTCAAGAACGTCACGATTATCCTCTAAGATTTTTTTAGCGCGGCCATAGCAACCATCAATAATCGCACGTACTTCAGCATCAATTTTTTTAGAGGTGTCGCTCGAATATTGGCGATTTCCCGCACCCGGAAATCCAGATTCATCTTCACCGTAATGCAACGGACCTAATGATTCACTCAGCCCCCACTTAGTCACCATATTGCGCGCCATTTGTGTTGCGCGCTCTATATCGTTAGACGCTCCGGTTGTTACGCCATCAAAGCCGAGCGTAAGCTCTTCTGCAATACGGCCGCCAAATAAAGTACACAATCGTGATTCAAGGCCTCTCTTACTGTAGCTGTACTGATCTTCCTCCGGCAAATACTGAGTCACGCCTAAAGCACCGCCACGAGGAATGATGCTTACTTTGTGTACAGGGTCGTGCTCTGGCACAGAGCAACCGACAATAGCGTGGCCAGCCTCATGGTAAGCGGTATTTTCTTTTTCCCGCTCACTCATAACCATCGATTTTCGCTCAGCGCCCATCATGATTTTATCGCGAGCGCGCTCAAACTCCTCAACACCCACCAAGCGCTTATTTCCTCGTGCAGCAAAAAGTGCAGCTTCGTTAACGAGGTTAGCTAAATCAGCACCCGAAAAACCTGGGGTACCGCGCGCTATAATTGCAGCATCGACAGCGTCATCCATTGGTACTTTGCGCATATGCACTTTAAGAATTTGTTCACGACCGCGAATATCTGGCAAACCCACAAACACTTGCCTGTCAAAACGGCCAGGGCGGAGTAAGGCTTTATCAAGAACATCAGGGCGGTTAGTAGCAGCAATAACAATAATGCCTTCGTTGCCCTCAAAACCGTCCATCTCTACAAGCAGTTGGTTAAGCGTTTGCTCGCGCTCATCATTACCACCGCCATGTCCGCCGCCACGATGGCGACCCACTGCATCAATTTCATCAATAAAGATGATACATGGCGCCTGCTTCTTAGCTTGCTCAAACATGTCGCGCACACGCGAGGCACCCACACCCACAAACATTTCAACAAAATCGGAGCCTGATATGGAAAAGAAAGGGACTTTAGCTTCACCAGCAATTGCCTTAGCCAATAAAGTTTTACCTGTCCCCGGTGGACCAGACATCAATACACCACGAGGAATACGGCCACCCAAACGCTGAAAGCGCGATGGGTCCTTCAAATACTCAACAAGCTCTTGAACTTCTTCCTTGGCCTCATCAACACCAGCCACATCAACAAAAGTTGTTTTTATTTGATCCTCACCAAGTAAACGAGCTTTGCTTTTCCCAAAGCTCATCGGACCACCACGACCACTGCCACCACCCTGCATTTGACGCATAAAAAAAACAAACACACCAATAACAATCAATATTGGAAAACTTGCAACAAGAAGCTGCTCCCAAATACTTGCGCGTCGCGGTTCAGTACCCTGAATCGCAACGCCATTCGCGAGCAGATCGTCAACAAGCTTGCTATCAAAAAGATCAGGACGAACAACTGTAAAAGTTGAATTATCCTTCTTCAATCCTTTGATCATTTGCCCCTCAATTATCACTTGTGATACAAGCTGAGCCTGAACATCTTTAACAAAATCAGAGTAACTCACTTCGTTGCCTTTACTGCTGGCACTGAAGTTTTGAAATACGGTAAATAAAACCAGCCCTATGACCAGCCACATAACCACATTTTTCATCATATCATTCAAAGGATTCCCCTTTTATTACACCCTTGCAGGCATTTTAAGTCAAAGTACCCGCCGACCATTAGGCAAGATTACAATTAAAACCCTACGTTAACACGCCGATAACGCTGTATTGACGACCTATGTTGGGGTCGCAACCAAAATAACAATACTCATAACCCGAAGATAATGACCAAAAACAATATAACAAAGCAAGACAGCTACTAAGCATAGAAGTTTTTCAAACTTACCACCTTATTCGAGTTAGAATGAAGAACTTTACTACTTCAACAGGGCGTACCGCACGCCCTGCTCATCAATAAGAGGCGCTTCCACTTTTTTAAGCGTTTTTCAACTTACAGAATCATGTTTATGCCATTAACAGCAGCACTAAAAAAACAATACCGCACTATTGGTCACAACCTAAACCCCATCGTTACTGTTGCTGGCAACGGGCTAAGCGAATCAGTTTTAGCCGAGCTTAACAGGGCGCTGGATGATCACGAGCTAATTAAAGTCAAGCTAGCCATTACAGATAGGCTTGCGCGTCAAGAAACAATTCAGACGCTGTGCAATACATGCAAAGCCGAGCTGATCCAAGAAATTGGCAAAGTAGCTTTGGTTTTCCGACCAGCCCGCACACCAAAAGTTGTTACCTCAAATATTCGCTAGGCGACTCGGATAATTTTTTTCAGGTGGTAAGGCTGGCTGATGCAAGGCACTAACTCATTTGCCACCACCAATGTCAGTAGTCGTTTTTAGGGGCAGATGGAAGTGTTAAAAATCCATCGATTCATCATAATCGCTCTGAATAAAAATTTGAGTCAAAAAAAAGCCCCGCCTATTACTAAGCGGGGCTTTTAGAATAAAACCTGACGATGACCTACTCTCACATGGGGAAACCCCACACTACCATCGGCGATACATCGTTTCACTACTGAGTTCGGGATGGGATCAGGTGGTTCCAATGCTCTATTGTCGTCAGGAAAACGGTTTGGATTGTGTTGGTCTTAGGTGATTTTAATCACGGCCGCGACGTTCCGAATAAGGGACGAGTTGTGAAGTTATTGTTTTGTCTATTTCTAGCTTTAGCGCTTTAGGTTTTTGTGATTGTCTATCGTCAATCTATCCGCTGTAAATCGTTGTCATCTTAATTATCGACATCGTCTCACAATCATTTCTGTTATATGGTCAAGCCTCACGGGCAATTAGTATTGGTTAGCTCAACACTTCACAGTGCTTCCACACCCAACCTATCAACGTCGTAGTCTTCAACGGCCCTTCAGGGGGTCTAGCCCCAGGGAAATCTCATCTTGAAGGAGGCTTCCCGCTTAGATGCTTTCAGCGGTTATCCCGTCCGAACATAGCTACCGGGCAATGCCACTGGCGTGACAACCCGAACACCAGAGGTTCGTTCACTCCGGTCCTCTCGTACTAGGAGCAACTCTTCTCAAATTTCCAACGCCCACGGCAGATAGGGACCGAACTGTCTCACGACGTTCTAAACCCAGCTCGCGTACCACTTTAAATGGCGAACAGCCATACCCTTGGGACCGGCTTCAGCCCCAGGATGTGATGAGCCGACATCGAGGTGCCAAACTCCCCCGTCGATATGAACTCTTGGGAGGAATCAGCCTGTTATCCCCGGAGTACCTTTTATCCGTTGAGCGATGGCCCTTCCATACAGAACCACCGGATCACTATGACCTACTTTCGTACCTGCTCGACCTGTCCGTCTCGCAGTTAAGCTGGCTTGTGCCATTACACTAACCTCATGATGTCCGACCATGATTAGCCAACCTTCGTGCTCCTCCGTTACTCTTTGGGAGGAGACCGCCCCAGTCAAACTACCCACCATGCACTGTCCCCAACCCCGATAAGGGGCCTAGGTTAGAACCTCAAACATACCAGGCTGGTATTTCAAGATTGGCTCCACCACAACTAGCGTCATGGTTTCAAAGCCTCCCAGCTATCCTACACAAGTAGGTTCAAAGTTCAGTGCAAAGCTATAGTAAAGGTTCACGGGGTCTTTCCGTCTAGCCGCGGGTACGCAGCATCTTGACTGCGATTTCAATTTCACTGAGTCTCGGGTGGAGACAGCGCCCCCATCATTACGCCATTCGTGCAGGTCGGAACTTACCCGACAAGGAATTTCGCTACCTTAGGACCGTTATAGTTACGGCCGCCGTTTACTGGGGCTTCGATCAAGAGCTTCGCTTACGCTAACCCCATCAATTAACCTTCCAGCACCGGGCAGGCGTCACACCCTATACGTCCACTTACGTGTTTGCAGAGTGCTGTGTTTTTAATAAACAGTTGCAGGGGCCTGGTATCTTCGGCCAACCTCAGCTTAGGGAGTAAATCCCATCACCAAAATCGGCGCACCTTCTCCCGAAGTTACGGTGCCATTTTGCCTAGTTCCTTCACCCGAGTTCTCTCAAGCGCCTTGGTATTCTCTACCTGATCACCTGTGTCGGTTTGGAGTACGGTCTTTATTGCCTGAAGCTTAGAAGATTTTCTTGGAAGCAGGGCATCAATCACTTAAGTTTACAAGTAAACCGTCGTCATCAGTTCTCAGCCTTAGGGGACCGGATTTGCCTAATCCCCCAGCCTACAACCTTAAACGTGGACAACCAACGCCACGCTGACCTAGCCTTCTCCGTCTCTCCATCGCAGCAATAAATGGTACGGGAATATTAACCCGTTTTCCATCGACTACGCATTTCTGCCTCGCCTTAGGGGCCGACTAACCCTGTCCCGATTAACGTTGGACAGGAAACCTTGATCTTCCGGCGTGGAGGTTTTTCACCTCCATTATCGTTACTCATGTCAGCATTCGCACTTCTGATACCTCCAGCATGCTTCTCAACACACCTTCAACGGCTTACAGAACGCTCCCCTACCATGCAGCTCTTAATTAAAAGAATGCATCCGCAGCTTCGGTTATCAGTTTGAGCCCCGTTACATCTTCCGCGCAGGCCGACTCGACTAGTGAGCTATTACGCTTTCTTTAAAGGATGGCTGCTTCTAAGCCAACCTCCTAGCTGTCTAAGCCTTCCCACATCGTTTCCCACTTAACTGATATTTGGGACCTTAGCTGGCGGTCTGGGTTGTTTCCCTCTTGACGACGGACGTTAGCACCCGCCGTCTGTCTCCCGCGATTGCACTCCTCGGTATTCGGAGTTTGCATGGGGTTGGTAAGTCGGGATGACCCCCTAGCCCAAACAGTGCTCTACCCCCGAGGGTAAGACACGAGGCACTACCTAAATAGCTTTCGGGGAGAACCAGCTATCTCCCGGCTTGATTAGCCTTTCACTCCGATCCACAAGTCATCCCCTAATTTTTCAACATTAGTGGGTTCGGTCCTCCAGTGCCTGTTACGGCACCTTCAACCTGCTCATGGATAGATCGCCCGGTTTCGGGTCTATTGCCAGCAACTTGACGCCCTATTAAGACTCGGTTTCCCTACGGCTCCCCTATACGGTTAACCTTGCTACTGACAATAAGTCGCTGACCCATTATACAAAAGGTACGCCGTCACCCCTTTCGAGGCTCCGACTGCTTGTACGCATACGGTTTCAGGATCTATTTCACTCCCCTAACAGGGGTTCTTTTCGCCTTTCCCTCACGGTACTGGTTCACTATCGGTCAGTTAGGAGTATTTAGCCTTGGAGGATGGTCCCCCCATCTTCAGACAAGATAACACGTGTCCCGTCTTACTTAATATGTCACTTATGATGCCTTCGTGTACGGGGCTATCACCCTCTATCGCCGCACTTTCCAGAGCGTTCCACTAACATATAACTGATCGGCTCTTCCCCTTTCGCTCGCCGCTACTGAGGGAATCTCGGTTGATTTCTTTTCCTGCGGGTACTTAGATGTTTCAGTTCCCCGCGTTCGCTTCGTACACCTATGTATTCAGTGTACGATACCTCTTAAGCAGGTGGGTTCCCCCATTCAGAGATCTCGGGATCATAGCTTGTTTGCCAGCTCCCCCGAGCTTATCGCAGGCTCCTACGTCTTTCATCGCCTCTAAC
>JAXHOG010000059.1:0-91471 GCA_034519605.1 Marinagarivorans sp. | reverse complement strand
CAAGCGGCTACGTATTGCTATTGTCCTTTAACGATTACTGCGGTGATCCGCGCTCTTCGATTGTTGATGCCTTATCGACCATGGTGATTAATGGTACCCAGGTAAAAATTTATGCTTGGTACGACAATGAGTGGGGCTATGCCAATCGCACGGTTGAGTTGGCAAAACTGGTCGGGCTTGCCGAATAAGGAGAAAGGAATATGACAACAACAGGTGCAGGCAAAGGGCTAAGTGCCGAGGTAAAACAATACCTCGTTGTCACCGGCAATTATTGGACATTTACCTTAACCGACGGTGCGTTACGCATGTTGGTGGTATTACATTTCCATCAGTTGGGTTACAGCCCTTTGCAAATTGCGGCCCTGTTTTTGTTTTATGAAATTTTTGGTGTGGTAACTAATTTGGTGGGTGGCTATCTCGGTGCGCGCATCGGTCTTAATCGCACCATGAATATAGGTCTTGCGCTGCAAGTGATTGCATTGCTGATGCTGGCGGTACCCACCATCATGCTCAGCCCATTGTGGGTCATGGGTGCGCAAGCACTCTCGGGTATCGCCAAAGACCTCAATAAAATGAGTGCAAAAAGCTCGATTAAATTATTGGTACCGGGTGATCAGCAAGGCACATTATTTAAATGGGTGGCGCTGCTGACTGGATCTAAAAATGCGCTAAAGGGGGTTGGTTTTTTTCTCGGCGGTGCGCTGCTGGCACTGATGGGTTTTACCGGTGCGGTAGTTGCTATGGCAATTGTGCTGGGCGTGGTTTGGTTGGCCAGTTTGATCTTGTTGAAAAAAGATTTAGGCAAAGCCAAAAACAAACCCAAGTTCAGCGAGTTATTTTCCAAAAGCCGTGCAATCAATATTTTGTCGGCAGCGCGCTTGTTTTTATTCGGCGCGCGCGATGTGTGGTTTGTGGTGGCGCTGCCCGTATTTTTAAGCAGCCAATTGGGATGGGATTTCTGGTGGGTTGGCGGTTTTCTGGCGGCTTGGGTGATTGGTTATGGCATTGTGCAATCTATCGCCCCATTAATTATCGGCAAGACACAGGGCAAGGTTCCTGGTGGTGGCCAGGCTTTTCTGTGGGCATTAATTCTTACCGGTATTCCTGCCGCCATTGCACTCGGCATGAGCTCAACCCACTTGCCTGTGACTCAGGTGTTGGTGGGTGGCTTGTTAGCTTTTGGCGCCGTGTTTGCAATTAATTCCTCGCTGCACAGTTATTTGATTGTGAATTACGCAAAATCTGACGGCGTTTCGTTGGATGTGGGTTTTTACTACATGGCCAACGCACTGGGGCGATTGATAGGCACATTATTGTCTGGCTGGGTTTATCAGGTTGCTGGGTTGGGCGCATGCTTATGGGTATCGACCGTTTTTATTGCTTTGGCCACATTGATTTCATTGGCATTGCCAAAACAAATCACCGCGCAGTGATCGGAATAATATTCTTGGCGTTGATCTGCATAGGCTTTGTACTTGGCTTCAGCTAACGCTGATTGGCCGGATTCGTAATTGTTCTGTTTAGGCCGCCGCCGATTCATCGAAGATTTCAAAAATTTCTGCACTTAATATCAGCTCTAGTTTAAACGGCGCATATTCGGCATCGATAGGTGTATTAGCGGCGACGATAATTCGGATATCGCAACCCAGTTGCTGCAGATATTTTTTAACCGCATCCATACCCACACCACGGCCAGAGATAGCCGTGACTTTTTCGGCAGTCGATACACCCGACATAAATAAACAATTGGCAATGGCTTGTGGATTATCAAGCTCTGACTCGGTGATGCTGCCCGACTCTAAGGCTTTGGCTTTTAGACGCTGCAGATTTACGCCTTGGCCGTCGTCCCAAATAAATACGGATAAAGATGATGTTGGCTTGCGTGTATCGGCTTCTAAATAAATATTACCGGCGCGTGTTTTATTGTTGGTTTGGCGTTGCTCGGGTGATTCTATGCCGTGGTCAATGGCGTTGCGCAGTAAGTGGGTAAATACGTTATTGATGGTTTCGCTATAGGCTTTATGTAAATGCAGATCTGCCAGTTTGCTGTGCACCTGTGGCGCGGGTTTATTCAGTTGTTGTGCAACCGAAGGTAGCGAGTCGACCAGATCTTTAATGGCATCTGTAAACTTCACAGTATCAAAACGCTGCAGCATTTTCGTAAAAGACGTATCGCTGGATTCGGATTTTTTGGCGATCGAGAGCAGGGTTTGATAATCCTCGTTTTTAATAATGAGGCAACCATCGGGAATTTGCGGGGCTTCGGTGGCGGATAATTTATCGGCTTTTATGGTGGCGTAATTGTTAATGGCTGCGCGGACTAATTCGAGCTCGTGTAGCAGTTGCTCTTTGTTCCATTCAAAGGTGCTTTCTTTGCGCAATCTGTCGTAGGTGGTTTCGGCTTCGTGGACAACATCGGTTATTTCGCTAAATTGATAGGTGCGCGCATTGCCTTTAATCGTGTGCATATTCACAAATAAGTCGGCGACAAGGCTTTCGCTTTTGTTTTTTGCGCCTTCTATCATGGCCTTATTTTTATTTAACAAGGTTGCAGCATTACTCATAAAACCATTGAATTTAGTCGGCGTGATTTTAAGTATTTGACCGATGATATCGAGCTCGCGTTTTTGTTCTTCGGCTTCTAATTGCATGGCACGAATTTCTGTTACATCACGCACGGTGACCATGATTTTTTTAATTTCGTCATTGCTAATAATTGGGTCCCAGTCGAGCTCAAGTATTTTGTTTTGAATGCCTTTATCGCTCGGGATTGCCACTTTTAGCTCGTTAACTAATAAATGCTGATTAAACGAAAACATCATTTCGTCCGAGCCTAGCAGGCTGGAAATGGCGGTTTCTATTTGGTTGCGTTGATCGCTGCCAATATCGGCATTACTAAAAAGTAGTTGGCTGTAATTGGTACCGGCAATTTTTTGAGTTTGAAAAATTTTTTCGATATAGGCCGAGTGTTCTTTGTGGATGGTTTCGTCTTCGGCAATTGTGAAGAGACCTTGGTGCATGTTCTGCATCATGCTGGTGAGGTCGTTGGTGCGCTCGCGTAATTTATCCATCAATTCGTTAAAACTAATCGTTAGAAGGCCTATTTCGTCGCGCGATGTCACGGGGATGTTTTGTGCAACGTCGCCACTGAGTGCAATGGAGTGCAGTGATTTAGACACATTAATAATGCTGCTAAGAATGAGCCGCGCTATGGCGTAAACAGTCGCAGTCAAAACAAAAATACTGGATATCCAGATAATAAAACCGGAGGTCAGCATAAATTCGGAGTTTTTATTGGCGGTATCAATGTTGCCCGAAAAGGTTTGGTGGGCATATTGCCTAAAAGATTCGACTTGTTTTTCGAGTTTTTTAAGACTCTCTTCTTTGTTTTTAACACGCTCGCCGAGAGTGCTCATGTCGGCTTCGCCAATGGCCATTTCTTCGGCAATGCCTTTGGCGTATTGATAGTACTCGTTAAGGCTGGTTTGAATTTTTAGGACGTCGTCTTTTTTGTCATTTTCGAGCGCAAGAATTTCGTCAAAATCTTTATTCATAACCTTAAAAGTTTTTTCGGCGGATTGAATATATTCAAGCTCGCCGGTTAAAACGGCTGTATTAAATAGCTCGCCCATACGCTCGAGCCGCACGCCGTTAGTGGTGGTTTTTTCGAGAATGGGGAAATAGGTATCCCTTACATTGGTCAGTAAATGGGTATTTTGGGTGTTAATCCAAACGTTAAAACCCAAGTAACCCCCAAAGCCAATAATGCTCACAATGGCAATACAATAAATTTTCCACCGCACCGAAATGCCACTAAAAATCTGCACGTTTACGCTCTCACTGATTGAAATAATTATGTTTGAGTATAGTCAGAGAGAGGCGGTACGCTTTTTATCTTGTACGGCGATACGTTTTTTTAATACCGTTTTTGTATAGCAACGCAGCAAATCATAATTAAAAGTGTGATTGCCACCATCGGCCACGACTTCCAGACCATAAAAGGCGTTAAACCCGACATGCGTTGCACGCTGCCTGTGATAGTTTCGCGGGTAAATCGGTGCCCCGTATTGGCGACTTGGCCGTTGGGTTTAATAAAGCCACTCAAACCATTATTGGTCGAGCGCACCACATAGCGGCCTGTTTCTATGGCGCGCATGCGGGCCATATCAAAGTGTTGCAGCGGGCCGTTGGAGTGTCCAAACCACGCGTCGTTACTGATGGTTAAAATTACGTCTTTATCGATGGTGAGTTCGGCAATCAGGTTGGGGTAAACAATTTCGTAACAAATAGCCGCCGCGACCTTCACGCCATTGGCATTAAGACCATCGGAGTTAAACGGGCCGATGTTGATGATGGAGGTGGGCAGATCAAAAAAAGCGATAAGTCCACGCAGTTGTTCTTCAAAGGGTACATATTCGCCAAAAGGTACGAGCCTTTGCTTGAAGTATTCGCCATTGCCAAAACCGCGAGCAATGATGGCGTTGTAGAACTTCATATCTTCAAAGCGGTAAAACTGGGCGTCGTCGGGTAGGCTTGCGTAGTCATCAAAAATAATTCCCGACATAAATACGGCGCCCGATTGTTTGGCGTGGCGGTCGATGTCTTTAAGAATGGATTCGGCTTGATGATAGGGGTAGGGCACAGCGGCTTCTGGCCAAATGACCCAATTTAAATCCCACAGCGGTTGGCTAAGTTCGGTAAGAATATTCAGCGACGATTGGTAATAAGCCGGATCCCATTTGCGCTCTTGCGGGATATTGGGCTGCACTAAACCGATAGAAATATCGTGAGGTTTTGCAGTTGTCCATTTGACGCGCTGCAAGAGTGCGCCGCCGCCCCAAAGCATAATGGCGCCCATGCCCAATACACTGAGTTGTTGCCAAAAACGCAGGCGCTGCGCTTGTTTTTGCGGTTGAAATTCATCTTGGTATTGCTGCCAAGCGGCTTGTGCAGCTAACAACAGGCAAACGCTTAAGCAGGCAACAAAGCTCACACCAAAAATACCGGTAATCGGCGCAAAACCAGTGAGCGGTGTATTGATAAAACCGTAGCCACTGTATAGCCAGGGAAAGCCTGTCAATAACCAGCTACGCAGCCATTCACCGAATACCCACAAGGCCGAAAAGCCTAGCGTTTGCCCAAGTAGCGAGCGACTTAACCCGCGCCCATAAATATAAAATGGCACCGCAAAAACAATGGCTAAACCTAGAACAAAGAGCGCGGTAAGCAGTGTCGCCAGCACAATCGAGCTGCTACCAAATTGGGTAATCGCCACAAATACCCAATTAACGCCCGCGCCAAAAAGACCAATGCCAGCGGCAAAAGCTCGCAGTATGGCTTGTTTTGGGGTGGTATTTTTAAGGCTATTGGCAATTAAAAAGAGGCCGAGTAAAGCCAGTGGCCAGATATGGTAGGGCGCCATCGAAAACGGAATAATAGCGCCACCACCAACAGCGCCAAGCCACGGAGCCCAGCGCTGTAAGGGGGAAGTTTGCATGTTGAATTACAGTTTGGTGAGTCGAATAAGGTGAAGTTGGCGGCTATCGGCGTAAAGCACGCGGAAACGAAAGCCGTTGAGCTCGACGGCTTCGTTACGTATGGGCATGTGGCCAAAGGCGTGGGTGATGATGCCGCCAATAGTGTCAAAATCGGTGTCTTCAAATTGGGTGTTAAAGAATTCGTTAAAGTCTTCTATAGGCGTAAGTGCCTTAACGATAAAATCGTCGTCGGTGACTTTGCGGATAAAGTCCTCTTCGTCATCATCGGTTTCATCTTCGATCTCACCGACAATTTCTTCGAGAATATCTTCAATCGTTACTAAGCCCGAAATACCGCCGTATTCATCAATAATAAGCGCCATGTGGTAGCGCTTTTCGCGGAATTCTTTGAGTAAAACATTGAGGCGTTTGCTTTCGGGAATGATATTTGCTGGCCTTAGTATGCTTTCGAGAATAAAGGGTTCATCACGGTTAAGCAGAAGCTTGAGTAAATCTTTAGCCAGTAATATGCCTTTAATGTCGTCAATGTTTTCCCCAACGACAGGAAAGCGCGAATGACAAGATTCGATGATTTTGGGCAGAAACTCTTCGGGCGATTCATCTTGTTTGATGATCACCATTTGCGAGCGCGGCACCATGATCTCACGGGCTTGTAAGTGGCTAACACTGAGCGCGCCTTCAATAATGTCGAGGGCTTCGGCATCGAGCAATTTATTGCTAACGGCATCTTTGATGATGGTCAGTAATTCTTCGCGCGACTGGGGTTCGTTATTCGAAAAGCTATTAAGTAGTCGCTCAATCCAAGAGCGCTCAACAGGGCGCTCTTTCATTGTTTGCGTACTACTCGCGGGGTCTTCAGACATTTTTCCTGTCACTCTTTGGCTTAATAAAGGTTACTCATTATCGGAGAGTTTCTTGCGTTACTTGTTGCATGAATTGTTGCATGAATAGCCGCGAGCTTGTTGCCTTAACAGCAGGGTTTGGCTTGATCCTCGTAAGGGTTAGCAAAACCTAAGCCTGTTAGAATTTCTGCTTCAAGCGCTTCCATCTCATCCGCTTCGATGTCGTCTATATGGTCGTAGCCTAACAAATGCAAGGTGCCGTGAATAACCATGTGCGACCAATGGGCGGCGAGTGTTTTGTTTTGTTCGGCGGCTTCTTGCGCGACTACATCGGCACAAATGACCAGATCGCCAAGATAAGGCTCTTCGATATGTTCGGGCAGATCGCTAGGGAAAGACAATACATTCGTGGGGTTGTTTTTACCTCTATAGGTATTGTTGAGTTCTCGACTTTCTTCCGCACTCACAATACGAATCGTTAGCTCGCTGCCGCGAAGTGGTGCGGGCAAGGCAGCATCTAACCAGGCTAAAAATTGTGTCTCGCTGGGAATCTTGGGTGTTTCGCAGGCAATTTGTAGATCGAGAATCGTCTGCGCTTGATCGTCATTCATATATTGATCGCTATTGATGTTTTGTGCGTCATTCATGGTTTGGGCGCTTCGTTGCGGGCAGCGTGATATTGCTCTTTACGACGCTGTTCGTCGGCTTGTTGTTTAGCTTCGGCCAGCTCGTAAGCTTCAACAATGCGTTGTACCAAAGGGTGGCGCACCACATCTTTGGATGTGAAGCGGGTAAAGCTAATACCTTTGACGTTTTCAAGGATATCAACGGAATGTTGCAGGCCCGAGGCTGTGCCGCGCGGTAAGTCAATTTGGCTTGGGTCACCGGTAATTACAGCAGTAGAGCCAAAACCAATACGGGTTAAAAACATTTTCATTTGTTCGCGAGTGGTATTTTGACTTTCGTCCAAAATGACAAACGAGTTGCTAAGCGTGCGGCCGCGCATATAGGCGAGTGGGGCGATCTCAATCACTTGTTTTTCGATCAATTTGCCCACGGTGTCAAAACCGATCATTTCGTAGAGCGCATCGTAAAGCGGACGCAGATAAGGGTCGACTTTTTGGCTGAGGTCGCCGGGTAAAAACCCGAGTTTTTCGCCCGCTTCTACCGCAGGGCGCACCAACAATATGCGCTCGCATTCGTTACGCAACAGCGCTTCAACCGCGCAAGCTACGGCAAGGTATGTTTTACCCGTACCGGCGGGGCCAATGCCAAAATTAATATCATTGCGTCGAATCGCTGTAACATAATTTTGTTGGTTGAGGCCGCGCGGTTTAATGGCCCCTTTTTTGGTGCGAATAATGGGTTCTTCAAAAGGCTCTTTAGTGCTTACCAATTCGTCAAAGGCTTGGGCGCCCGCCTCTTGTAGTGCGAGATGGATTTCCTCGGGGCTGAGCGCGCTTTCGCCTTCGGTTAACGCATAAACGTCGTCCAGTACTCTTTTGCCAATGGCAATACGCTCGGCTGCGCCGTGCAAGCTAAATGCCCCCGCGCGGCTGTGGATTTGAATACCAAGGCGTTTTTCTATTTGTTTGAGATTGCTATCGAGCTGACCGCTAAGGCTGGCCAAGCGTCGAGAATCGGTAGGTTCGAAGTGAAGCTCTAGGCTGGCGGCGGCCACTTGAGGTGACGCAGTCGGGTCGGTAGTCAACGGAGGTAAATCTCAATAATCAGTGAAATCCTAGACTAACCGATTTTAAACAGCGCTTAAATGCTTTTTATTTCCAAAGGTTTTTGGCCTGTGCTGGCGTGGCCAATATTATGGGGAAATTTATTGCTGTGCTGCACTGTGGTGCATTACCGCTTGGGGTTAGAATGGCGCCAGTAATCTGTCGGTTGATTGAAAAACGATCAATCGCTGCAGCCCCCTTTTATAGGGTTATTGGATAGGTTGAGACTGAGCTTTGCACACGGTTATCAACAGTTTTTGTGGGTAACTTGTTCGCGGTCGTGGTGGTGTTAGTAAGTTGGTCAATTTTTAAAAAGCAATCTTCATAAACGCTAAATACTGTTTTATAGCTCAAAAGGTTATTTGTGACGTCATCTATTTTTGTATTTGAGTCAAATTTTAGGGGGTTATGTTGGCCATTGCGACTATAGCCATTGTTTTTTCACATCCCGATTTTGTCGTGGTCAATAAACCTGCAGGCATTGCTGTGCATGCCCACAATGGTGCAACCTTGTTAGAGCAATTACGCCACCAACTGGGGCTTGATGGGCTTCATCCGGTGCATCGCTTGGACTTGGCAACATCAGGCTTATTAATTTTTGCAAAAACAGCCGATGCGAATCGAGAATTCTGCCAAATGTTTGCCGCGCGCAAGGTGCAAAAACTCTATATCGCGCTAAGCCGTGGCAAGCCCAAACAAAAACAAGGATGGGTTAAAGGCGATATGGAAAAGGCTCGCGGCGGCAGTTACAAGTTAACTAAAAGCCTTAATAACCCTGCCATAACTTATCTACATAGTTTCGGAGCGCAAAGTGCGGGCCAACAAACGGATCAATCGGCATCTTCAGTATCTATTACTGATCAACCCATGCCACGGTTGTGGGTAATGCGACCGATTACAGGTAAAACTCACCAATTGCGGGTGGCTTTAAAATCTTTGGCTGCGAGCATTTTAGGTGACGAACGCTACGGCGGCGCGCCTGCCGACCGTTTGTATCTACATGCCTTGGCCTTGCGCTTTTATTATGCCGGTGAGTTTTTTGATCTCATGGCACTACCGCAGACCGGAGCGGAGTTTGACCGTCTAATAACAGCGGGGCGTTTGGCGGCGCTTGGCGATCCTTGGCAGTTGTTATGGCCTGCAAGTTTTGATGCGCAAAATGCCTCACCATGAGGCAGGTAGGGTGTGGTATGCACTTTAGCGCTGGATGTTTAGCGGTATTTTTGCCGCTGCTATTTTTAATGGCTTGCGGTAAGCCTGCGCTTCAAGTGCCGCAAGTACATATCATTTGGAGCGATTGCGAAGGTATATCAGTAGCTTCGGTTGATAGTCACTGTGGCCGCTTTTATCCATCGCCGGCACAGCCCGCAACTTATATCGGTTTTGCAGTCTTGCGGCCAAGTAAGGCTTCCGCCAGTGCAGTGCCTGTGTTGTATTTGAGTGGTGGGCCAGGCGAGGGCGGCAATAGCTTAGCGACTACCTTAAACCGCTGGCGTTTTCGATTAGTTGACAATGATTGGCAGCGTCCGGTGGTACTGCTAGACAGTCGCGGTAACGAGGGCGCTTGGGGCAGTTTTGATTGCGAAGCCTATCGCCAGCTTGGCATAAACCAATTAGCAGGGCGTTTAGGCGACGCCGATGACGAAGAACGCATTGCCAAAAATTGCTTAAACCATTGGCAGGTTCAGTTAGCGAATACCGGCTTTGAACAATTTAGCGCCGAACAAAACGCCCGCGATGCGATGGCGCTAATGGCCGCGCTTAAGTTTGAGCAATGGCATTTGGTGTCTGTTTCTTATGGCAGTCGCGTGGCCGAGTGGATACAAGCACTTGCGCCTACACAAGTGCAAAGCTTATTACTCGATTCGCCCTACAGTTGGCAACAAAACACCTACGCGGCCAAAATAGCGCAGTGGCAAACGGCGCTTGAGCGTTTTTTTGAGGATTGTGCGCAAGCCAAGGTTGATTGCGGCGGCGCCGATATAGGCCAATTGTTTTGGTTGAGCATTGCGCAGCTCGATGTTAAACCGCTGCAGCTTAAATATTCCCTGCAAGGTTTTACTGAGACGGCACTGATTGACGGAGCGCAGTTTGCGCATTTGTTCTTTGCGCTTTTATATGACGCCAATAACTACTCGCGTTTAATACCTGCATTGCAGGCGATAAGCCTTGGCGAAATCGCGCCGTTTCAGGCCTTGGTGGCGCCGATCATCAGCGCTAGTTTGCGCCCTGGCGCTAGCCCTTGGCTGTATTGGTTGACCGAATGCAATGATAATCAGCAGTTTTCCCTTGCTCAAGCGGAAGCACAGTGGCAGCAATTGGCGTCCCTGTGGCAGCCTTTATTGCGGCGCGATATGGGCGTGAGTATTTGCCATTGGGTGCCAACCTACATCCCGCTCCGCGCGCCCGAGCGAATAACTGGCCACCCCGGCGCTCCAGTGGCAACGGTTATTTTGGCGGGGGCGCAAGATCCGGTGGCATCGCCGAGCAAGAGCCAAGATATGGCCCGCGAGCGCCAAGGTGTGTTGCTGTTAGCGCCGCAACAAGGACATGGCGTTTTGTTTGATGAGGTCTGTGGTGCGGATTGGTTGGAGGCTTATTGGCAGGCACCCGCGTCCTTTGTTGCTAATCCCTTGTCCAATGGCCATAATTTCGGCCGCTGTATATTAAGCAACTATTTATCTTCGCTCGAGCCTGTGCATTAGCATTGGCAGCAACACCTTACTGAGGGGAATTTTATGCCGACTTTAATTAAACTATTGCACCCGCTCCGCACTAGCGATTTTTGCTAGCTGGGTGGTTTTCTTTTCCTTACACACATTTGCTGGAGAAAACATGACTTACTGGATTGACGTACGTACCTCAGAAGAATTTAACGCAGGCCATATTGAAGGTTCGGTGCTGATCCCTTACGAAGTCATCGCTGACCATATCGCCGAAGTGGCCACAGATAAAAACGCTGATATTCGCGTCTATTGCCGCTCTGGCCGCCGCTCGGAAGTGGCCAAAGATACGCTTAAGGCAATGGGTTATACGAATGTTATAAATGAAGGTGGCTACGAAGAGATTATTGCGCGGCCTTAGTTTTGAGTTCAAAGATAAACCAACTTGAGAAAGCTAGCTCTTAAAAAGCGCTTTTTGCAAAGTATGCGCTCCTGTGGAGTTGTCTATTTTTGGTTTTAGGTTTTTTTGCTTCTGTGCTCACCGCGCAACTTTAAATCGCGGCGCGAATTTAATGTAACGACGCCGCTTTCAATCAGATTTTCTTACATTAGCTCAATCGCTTTTTTTGCTTGGGTTGATAATTCGGTTTGCAGGGCGGGGTCCAGGCGCCCTGCATCATCTTAATGACCTGCATCTATGCAGGCCTAGCGGCCCAGAAAACAATCGCGCGACTGCATTTTGGCACATTGCTGAATAGTTACGATTTTTTTAGTTTTAGGGGTTATTTTTTGTATTGAAAGTTTTTAAAGACCATGCGGCGTATGCGTAACTTATCGGCGTTATCCCAACCTGTTTTCACTTCTAAGATAAGTTTGGTGCCCATGTTGCCGGCTGCAGTCCAGCTGCGTCCTTGAGGCGGGGTAATTTTCAACATGTTGCATGATTTACTTTGGGTGGAGTAGGGTTCTTGATTGTTGGCGTTAACCAGCCATACGCGGGTGCCATCATTGTTGGGGCTGTCCGGTGCAGCTTCACCTTCATAATTTAGGCGCACGCCAAATTTAGGTAAATTGTTGGCGGCATCGGAGGTTACATAATCGATATGGAGCTCGATGCTATCAAAGCTAAAAGCCATTGGACCGCTCATGCCCGATGGAGGCGCAAGCTTAAAACCTGTGTATTGGCGTGCGTTGGAGTAGGCGATCGCTTTGCCGTTGGTCACATTCTCCAGTGCAAATAAAGCGTTGGCATCCCAGACTTCTTGCAGCTTCCAGTTGCCGTGTAAACCTAGGGTTCGGCTCGCTATTGCTGCGGTTTGTGCGCCATCAAATACGACAAAGTCATTGGCTGTTGCAGCGCTGCCGCCGGTGCAATCGGATGGGACTGGCGCTGTACCTACAGTGCCCATATCCGCTTCGTAGGGTAACTTGCTGCCTTCTGGGCCGCGCACCACTATAGCTCTGATGCTGGCTTGATCCACAGAAGCTTCAAAATCTAAGGTGAGTTTACCGTCGCTCACCTTAATCGCTTTGACTTCTACGATATGTGGTACATCGTGACCGGCAACGGCTAGCGGGTCTAAGTCGTTCACAATAACCTTGTTTTCGGCGCGTACATCAAATACACGGCGACCTGTTTGTGGGCCAAACCAACCTTCCATAATGTAGAGTTTGACATCATAAGTACCGTCTTTTAATGGGAAGTTATAGGTGAATTTACCCCAGCGCTCGGTGCGGTAAAGATCTAAATCTTGTTGGCGAACCCCATTGATATTGTACAAGTCGGTTAACTTACCCACATTGCCACCCGAGGTATAAAAGTCAGCGCTAAATTGAGTGCCATCTTCGGTGGTGATTGCGTTGCCGCCTGCATTGATAGCATACAGATCTACCATTTTTACACTCGCCACTGATGAACTTGTGGCCGAAGACGAGTTGCTGCCTACCAAGCCCGCACACCAATCGGTGCTATCAGAAAGGCGATTGATGTATTTCGCCATTTCTTTTGCCCGTTCAACGCACGCGGCATCGTTATTGCAAGATTGGCGATAGCCTTTAGCCATTTTATCTTCAATGTACTTGGCTAATTGCGCCGATGTGGTTTCGGTGAGCGCATTGGGATCAATTTTTCTGACGACTCCGGGGAATATATCGCCGTTAAAAGTGCCATGGCATTGATTACAGTCGACTGGTCCATTATTGAAAGAGGTTTCGCCAGACGTGACATTGATGCTGGAACAGTCGAGTGCTGGGGCAGAGCTTGAGGCAACACTGGAAGAGCTTTTGGGTGTACTTGAAGAGCTCATTGGCATGCTCGAAGAGCTGACTTTTACGGATGATGAGCTCAGCGCAGCTAGGCTACTTGAACTTATAGGTAGACTGCTCAAGCTAATAACCGAGCTGGCTGAGACCGCTACAGAAGAAACGGTAACCGATGAAATGTTGCCAGCGTTGCTTGATGTTTGGTCTTCTGGCTTTGCCGTACAGGCTGCAAGTCCGAGAGACAATAGGCTGACTATCGCGGTAGATTTAACCAGTAGAAGGAGATAATTTTGCATAGGTTTATCCATTAATGATGATGAAATATCGGCATAACTTAACCGCATCGGTGCCCTGAGTTTAAACTGCAAGTTTACCTTGATGCTATAAAAGTGCCGCCTACTGTTTCACAAGCCGCTGCGTTTAGCGCGGTTTTTTGAGCGGCCAAGCACACGCTTTGAGTTTTGTGTGGGTGTATAGAGGTTAAAACGTTTATCACTGATACTTATGATGCGGTAAATCGAAAAAATGACAGCGCTAGCATTACCGCTAAATACAAAAACCCCAAATACCAATGCTGGTATTTGGGGTTTTCATAAAGGCTGCAAAGACCTTTAATCAATGGCCAGTACAATATATTCCTTTGTCATTTTTTATCTGTATAGGTAAGAGACGGCACTAGTAAGCATTCCCTTTTTTAGATACTAAACGCATAGGCGTGGCGATAAGAATTTTGAGGTCGAGCCACGGCGACCAATTACAAATGTAAGCAAGGTCAAGCTCGACGCGCTTTTGCATGTCTTCGATTTCGACAGTTTCGCCGCGACAGCCATTAATTTGTGCAAGCCCAGTGATGCCGGGTTTGATGCGATGACGGGCGAGGTAGGTGGTAACTTTATCGGAGTAGTAAATGTTGTGGGACTCTGCGTGAGGGCGCGGCCCTACAAGCGACATGCTGCCATTGAGTACATTAAATAGCTGCGGTAATTCGTCGAGGCTGGTGCGCCGAATAAAAGCGCCAAAAGGTGTGATTCGGCTATCGTTTCGCTTGGCTTGTTCTACCACCGATTTAGCCTCGTGCTGATACATGCTGCGGAATTTAAAAACAAAAAACTTTTTACCATCCCAGCCATCGCGCACTTGTTTAAAAATAATCGGGCCGGGTGAGCTTAGTTTTACCCCGAGCGCAAGAGTTGCCAGTATGGGGGATAGAGCCAAAATAGCACTGCCAGCAATGATTTTATCCATAGCCAGCTTAATAAATGCGGGGCCGCCGGCGCGCAAGGGGGTTTCGTTTAAGTTAATTAGGGGCACTCCGCCTACTTCTCGAATACTGTGGTTAAGTAATTGCAGCGAAAAGATGTCGGGTGCCCATATAAGGTCAACGTTGACATCGGCAAGAGACTTTTGAATTTGAGTGATTTCGCCAGATTGCTCGATCGGTAAAGCCATGTAAACGCGGCGAATATTGTGCTGCTTGATGATCTCTAATAATTGGGTCTCGTCGCCAAGTATGGGTAGGTTTGAACTGGTTGTTGTTTCATCTTTGTTTGGGGTCGAGTGATAGTGCACCATGCCAATTAGTTGATCATTCAGCCAGATGTTATTGCGTATTGAGTGCCCAAGGTGTTTGGCAATATCGCCAAGGCCAATGACAATGGCGGGTACACGCTGGCTGATATTTTTACGGTAAAGCCGATGAAGGCGCTGGGTGCAGTACAGCGTTATAGCTTGTGCGAGATAGGCGGTGAGCGTCCAGTAAACGACCACTTGGCGCGAATAGGCTTCGGATGTTTTGGTTAAAAAAGCGAGCCAGGCTAAAAGAATTACAACTGTTCCCCACGCGCGTGCTAAGTGTTGCATGCCGCCAAGAAGGGTGTCAAAACGCCTAAATACGCCAAGAAGGTTGTAAATGATGGCCATTAATAACAGTGTAAATACCAGCATTACGCGGTATTGCTCACCCATCTGGCCATCGCGCCAGAGGGTGAATACGATCAATGTCATGCTAACAATGGCAAAGTTAAGGCCGTGTTGTATCCATTGAATCAGAGTATCGTGGTTTTGCAGTAAGCGCTTGGAGCGCGATATCTTAAAAGGTGTCGTTTGTTCAGGCATAGTTTTCGGATATCAAAAGCTTAATGGCATCAATTGTGCCGGGCGCTCGAGTTTAAAACGACTTCTTACCTGTTGCACCTAAAATTAACAAGCCTATACCACAGAGGGTTAGGTATAGCGGTTCGTTCAGCCCGCCCATGTCAATTGAGGGTAAGCCGGTATCGGCGATTGAGGTTTGTGCAAATACAGCGATTACAACAGCGAATTTGGTGAAGAATTTGATTTTGCCTTTCATTGTGCTCTCCAAAATGACTACTTGACCTTTTGGGTCTTCAATTTGGGTTCCGGCGGGTTTGCCTTTACCCCTACTTTTTTTGCGTGCCTAAATTTATACAATCTAGATCACCTGCAGGGGTATATGCATGCACTGTGCCACTTGCGTAGTGTTACTTTTTTCTACGTTTTAAATTTATTAAGTGTATGATTTTAAAGTAAAAAATAAATTAGTCTTTTTTTGGTCTGAGCAGTTGTAACCTTATAGTCATTATAAAATTTACACTTCTGTATAGTTTGTCGACAAGCTTTATATTAAGGTTTGTAAAAGTTTTCAGTTGACAACGATATTATATTTTTTCATGAGATCGTAGAGTGTGGGGCGGGTAACGCCGAGCAGCTTAGCGGTTGCCGAGATATTGCTTTCGGTAATGCCAAGAGCCCGAATAATGGCTGATTTCTCAGCTTCATGACGAACTTGGCGTAGGTTTAAAAAAGTGCTTTCTAGGTTGATAAGACCTATGTCTTCACAGGTGACAAGTTTATCGTCACACATCACTAAACCGCGCTTGACGCGGTTTTCCATTTCGCGAATATTGCCTGGCCATTCATGGCTGTCAATCGCATCGACAGCTTCGGGGGTGAAGCCAGATATGTGGGTACCATTTTGGTTGTTGTAAAGCTTGAGAAAGTGACGAGCCAGCAAGAGTTTATCGCCATGGCGCTCGCGTAGCGGCGGAATATGGATTTCCATTTCGCAAATGCGGTAGTAAAGGTCTTCGCGGAAGGTGCCGTCTTTGGTCATGGCCAGTAGGTTTTTGTTAGTGGCGCACACAACGCGTACATCAATAGGGATTTCTTCACGGCCGCCCAAACGCTCAATGACGCGTTCCTGTAAAAAACGCAGGAGCTTGGCCTGTAGTGCGAGTGGCATATCGCCAATTTCATCTAAAAATAAGGTGCCTTCATGAGCGAGCTCAACTTTGCCGTGAGTGCGTTTGGCAGCGCCAGTAAAGGCGCCTTTTTCGTAGCCAAACAGTTCGGCTTCCATCAGATTTTCGGGTACGGCGGCGCAGTTAATAGCGACGAGACGCTTGTTTTTACGGGGGCTCAAGCGGTGTAAGGCTTTGGTGAGAACTTCTTTGCCGGTGCCGCTTTCGCCAGTTAAAGTGAGGGTAACATTTGAGGGCGCGAGCTTTTCGATCATACGGCAGACTTTGAGCATGGCGGGGTCGCCAGCAATGACATCTTGCAGTGGTGATTGTTTGTTTTCTTCTTCGTTGCGGTGTTGTTCTTCTAGCTTATAAATGTGGAAGGCGCGTTGCAGTATGAGATCGAGCGTTTCGGCGTTTACGGGTTTTTGGTAAAAGTCATAAGCGCCCATGGCGACAGCGCGCACGGCGTTTTCATAGTCTGAGTTACCCGTCATAACAATAATTTTGGCTTCGGGGCGCAGACCGTTAATTTCGCGAATACAGCGAAAACCTTCTTCCACGCCTTCGTCGTCGGGCGGTAAGCCCAAGTCTTGCAGTATGACTTCGGGTTCCATTAGTCGCACGGCGGCGATGGCTTCTTCTCGGTCGCCAGCAACGGCAACGTCGTATTGATCAAAGTGCCAGCGCAGTTGGCTTTGCAGGCCTTTATCGTCTTCGATAATAAGAAGTTTAAGTTTATTGTCCATGGGCTTTGTTATGCCTGATATTTGCTGAATGCATGGCTAAGCGCGTGCAAGAGGTCTATACCGCGCAAAAAATGCACAGTCTAACGATTTTTAGAGGGGACCCAATATACTAAGATAAATGCAGCTGGGCTCATAAGATTTAGGGGTTTCATAATAAAGCTCCAAGAAGATTTAGCACTTTAAGAGGGAAAAATCAATACCACAATGGGGGCCTTTTTCACGATTTTTATTCTTAAATATCTTGCTTTTAAACTTCTCATCCTCAATACCCAACCATTTTATATATTCAAAATAATTCACCAGCAACACCATCACCCCAATATCTCAAAAATCCATATACTTTACTCCACCCTTTTTAAGAGAAATCATTTTTCCACAATAAACATTTCTCTTCATCTCCCGACGCAAATATAAAAGCAATAAGCCTGCCAATCTAACTCATTCGATAAAAAAACGAGCTCTTTTCCTCCTTTTTAGGAATACAACCCACTCCCAGCCTCTCAGCAAACACTCCAGACACAACACCTTCCATCCACACAGATTTACTTCGAGCAACGCCATTTTACATAAGATTATCTTTCCATCCTAATACTGTTTCCATAGGTCCTGGGCATCCCAGAATGGCATATTAACAAAGGCCCATTTACCACAAAATAGCATTCCTCCAAACAAATTCGCGAATTAAAATATTTTTCAGCACAGCTTCATGGTATTTTTCTCACTAGCAACATCAATCGCACCCCATACCAATATCAAATAACTTAGCATCATATTACTTTTGTATTATCTCCCCCCCTTTTGCGTTAATCATACAATGCGGCCTCTTTTTTTAGGGGCTCCCAACAGCAAAAAATAGGGCGATCACCAGTGCTATATTTTTCAAAACACTTGTAATTTTTCCCTATCAATCAGTGGCGCCTTAGATCCTAAGAAATGAATACAGCCGACCTGAGCTTAACCCTGAATAGGAGAGCGTGGAACCGCATATCCACACCAGCCATATAAAAAATTTTTACTTCCATCCCCATTAATCATTCATGGCGCAACATCCCAAACAAACAAAACCTCATGGAGACAAAACATTATCCTAGCCACTTTCAAGATTTAGAATGGATTAAAAAATTCGCAAGTACCACCATAATTTTTATACATCTAGCATCATCAGATTCCATTAAATAGATCATTTTCCAATTTTTTTTCATTCAACTTTATTTTAAAAATCATAGCTTTTTTAATTTCCATTTATCATCTTTTTTTAAAAACTTTTTCTTTCTAATTCATACAGCATTTGTACTTAGGGGCTTTTGTGACTTTTCTTTCAGGCTTAACCTTGTGCCACACATTAAAATTTAACGGTTTTCGCATGCCAATGAGTTTTTTTGCAAAAGTGGGAGTTGCACTATAAAGATGGAGCCATGGTTTGGAGTGCTTTCGACTTTAATTGAGCCACCTAG
Source organism: Marinagarivorans sp. (assembly GCA_034519605.1). Classification (GTDB taxonomy): domain Bacteria; phylum Pseudomonadota; class Gammaproteobacteria; order Pseudomonadales; family Cellvibrionaceae; genus Marinagarivorans. The sequence goes on along the minus strand of JAXHOG010000059.1, from coordinate 73,013 downwards.
ATGTTCAATGTAGTCTTTGGCTTGATAAACCCCAATACCCATGCCTTTACCTGTTTTGGTGGTTTCAAAGGGTTTAAATAGTTGGTGTTTGATAAAACTTTCATCCATGCCTTTGCCGTTATCTTCGATGCTGATCTGTAGAGTTTTATCTTTAGCGGTTACTAATATGTCAACAAAACCGCTACTTCGAGTGGCTTCTTGCGCGTTTTGAATAAGATGAACTAGTACCATGCTGAGGGTATCTGGCGCCGCTAATAGCCTAAGGTTGTCGGTTTCTAGGCGCAGGCTAGGGATGGGTAATACGCGACTGCAGCGACTTACTGCATCAATAATTACCGGTTTCACGTCAATACTGCGCGACGCTTCGGGCTCGCTACGTTGCAGTTTTTGCAGCAAAATATTGAGGCGATCAACCGAGCTTTTGATTGTGCCGAAGGCATCGTCAATGAAAGCGGGGTTGCCTTTGTGCTTGACGGCGTTGTCAACTAAAAGTGATTGCTGGGCGATCAGGTTTTTGAGGTCGTGCATAACAAATGCCGATAACTTATTAAATGTTTCGAACTGCTTGGCTTCGCTTAAGGCCTCGGATTTACGATGACCTTCGATGTAGCTGGCAATCTGTCGGCCGGTAATTTTGAGAAGGTCTAAATCTTCCCAGTTGAGGCTCGTTTTGCTGTTAGGCTCGTTGAGAATAATAAACCCTGTGAGCTTGGTTTCGTAGATCATTGGCATTACCAGCCAGACGTTATTAATGTAACGAATCCAGTCGGGCAGGGTTTCGTTAAAGCGATCTAAGGGGCTGTGTGTTGGCGGTAAATTGGGGAAGAATACCCATTCCGATTCTTTGAGAATACGAGTAAACGGCGCATTAATAGCTTCGGTAATGCTGGGGTTTACGTTGCAGTTTTGCGCAAGCGCTAAGCTAAAACTGTCTCCTTTGGCAATATAAAGGGCGCCACCCGGACTTTTGAAAATATCCATCGTGACATTAAGGGCAATGCCGTAGGCTTCTTGATTGTTGGCTGGTTTAGATAGGTTGCCGATCAATTTTAGCCATTCTGTTCGGTAGTCGTATTTGTGGCTAAATAGGTGTTTGTTGATGAGTACGTTGAGTAGGTTGCGAAAGCTATTGGAAGTCAATAAAAATACCACTGCAATTACAGCGCTTGAAACTAAGAGTAAATAAATAGCTTCGCCGAAACCGCCCCCAAATCGTCGTATGTACAAGCTGGTTAAGGCAAAAATGGTGAGGATTGCAGCGCTTAAACTAAATAGCACAATGTACAAAATAGCGGGCCGAGATAGCGCCATTTTGGCGTGGGGTTCGATGGTTTCCTTTGGGAGTGTGAGCGTGCCTAGTAATAAAACAATACTTGCGGCGAGTACGACGGTTACGCGCGTACCGCTAATACTGCTGGCAGTTTGAAGGCTAAGCAGGCTACTCAGTGAATAATAGGCGGTAAATGTAATCATTACGCCAACTGCGATACAAATGAGTTTAAGAAGGCGGATATTACTGGAGCTGCAATACAGGCGGTTAACGCACAGCAAGCCGAACATGGAGAGCGCTAGGCTGGGCGCTGCAAATAATGCATAGTTGGTGATATCCATAATCAGCGCTAGCCAGAGTTGCATACCTACAACTAGCAGGCTGATGGGTAAAAATCCCGGCGTAATGATTTTGGGCAGTTTATTGGTGCAGTGGTGTTGCATGGATTGAATTAATGCCCAAACCCAAAATACTTGCTGGGCCATATCGAGACTGCTCACAAGTGCCAGGTCTCTATGACTCGGTTGCGCCAGTACATAACTGCTCCATACCAACCAAGCCGATTGCATCCCGGCGGCCAAACCAAAAATGGGTCTTAGGGCGGCGGTGCGCAATTGGCTCGCAAACGCAAAAATCAGTACGATAGAAAAAACACTGGCGCCTAGATAGGCGATAAAGGTTGCGCTGGTATAGGTCATAGAATCTACAGGTGAGGGCTATTACAGATTTGCCGGTTATGTGCGTGTTCTTATTATCCTAGAAGCCTCAGTTGAGCGCCAAAAAGATGTGTAAGCCCTTGATGTGAATAGTGAATGTTAAAAATGCCGGGCAACCTTATGGGTTGTTCAAATTTTTAACGTTTGCTAGGCGCGTCAAGGGGTTGTGCAGACTTTGGTGATTCAACTGCGGTTTCTAGGATTATTGGCCGCAGCGCTTTAGTGCTGCATTAGGCGCAGTGGGTACTCAAGTTGCGATTCGCTGAGTTAACTTCAGCGCTTACCACTACAGTATCCGTGCGTCACGCCTGCTGATTATTCTATGCTGTCGACGACTTTACTGTTTTTTAGGTGACCAAGAGCGCGACTCATTAACCGGTCAAAAAGTGGTTCTTGGTTGAGTACTTTTGCTTTGCCGCTTTGTAGATCAAGGGCAAACTCTTGGCGACTTCTGAGACATTTTTTTAAGCCTAAGCGGTTTACGAATAAAAAGCTTTCGGTGTTAGTGTTGTTCGATAGTTTAAGGTTGAGGGTGTCACCATCAAATTGGTAGTTTACCCAAGTGCCAACACGCATATTTTTGGCCACCTCAAAATAATGCTGTTTGAGGGTTGCATATTTTTCGCGCTGACGCTCAATGGCACTACTGCTGAGTGCGCTGCTTATTCTCGCGGTGGGTTCGTTCTCGGTAGTCTGCAGGCAGCCTTCTAGTACTTGCGTTGATAGGGTTTGGCACTGCTCAGTTGTGAGGTGCAAAAGACTGAGGCCCGCCATGAGACGTTCGTCAATCGAGTGGCGAATGTTGTTGGCGCGTTGGCGAGAGCGCTCGTCGCTGTGCTCTTGATCTAGCCACAAAAGGTCGTTGAGCGTTTGCCCAAAGGTTAGCCAGCCAGAGCTTTGACCCTCCTTAAGGAAGGTCAGAACTAATACTTGTTGCCAATGCTCATTAATGAAGCGTTGGGTGCTGTAGCGCAATTTTAGGTCGCCAGTGTAATGTGTAATACAGTCTTGGGCAGCGCTTTTGGCGCGTTCAAAGCGCTGACGACCCTCTTCAGCTTGTCGTGTGCGCACCTCGATAATTTCGGCGCGTTTGGTTTCTTGTTCATTAATGTCGTTTAGCGTTTCTAGCTCGCTACTGAAAATATCGTCGTTGAGCTCGTACAACGTATTGATGCGTTTTACAGTGTTGAGCAATTTGTCGTAGATCGGGTCGTTGTTGGCGTTGTCGGCACTTTCTATTGATTGCGCCACTTCCGTTAGCAAGTTAATAATTTTACGTGCGGGATGAGCGGCATTCGAAAAAAAACTTTCGTTGTGCAGTGCTGTTTTAAGTACGGGAATTTGTAGGCGACAAAGCAGCGATTGAGTCACCGTGGTGAGCTCTGTGTCTTCGAGAAGCTCATCAAAAAATGCCGCCACCAACTGAATAATATCCTCATGGTAGGGGTTAAGCGCGTTAGGGGTTTTGGGCTCATTGCCTTGCAGTGCGCGACTAACGTAATCACCAACGAGATTTTTGGGGGGGAAATGGCTTAAATCAGCTTGCTTTAATTGCTGTTCGGTGAGTGCAGTATTTAACAAAGGTAAGGGGAGTGTTGGGCCTGGGTTAAAAGCGTAACGGTAGTTGAGTACAGCATCGTTAGCAGCTTGAAAGCGTGCATTGGCCAGTATTTGGCGCAATGAATGTAGTGGGAGCGCAAAGTTTAATGCTGATGATATTGCTGGCAGCGAGGGTTCATCTAGCGACGTTTGGATATCTTTGAGTTTCTGTAGCGGTAAACGCTGTTTGTAGCTGGGTGCATCGTTTAAAAAGCCTTCTTTAATGAGGTATTCGTTACATTGACTGAGCAAGGGGCCAATTTGACGCAGTAGGTGTTTTTCGAGTTGCTTAAATAGAATGACAACAATTCGGCCGCTCAAGCCAGGAATAACACCCATAAAATTATGAGCGAGCCAAGTAGGTGAAATCGGTAATAGCTCGGATTTAAGCGGGCTGAGTGGCGTAAGTTGAGTTAGTCTACGAACCAGCAGTCTGAGTTCATCATGGTAAAGGTTGTCTACATTGTTGATAACAGTTTCGCAGGCAAGTTTACGGTCTAGCTCATCGTTTGAACACAAATCGAGCTCGCCGTACTGGAGCTCTTTAGGGGGAGTACCTGTGCTTAGTAGATGCGCTTGACGGGTTAACTGCGCGCAAAATTGTTCGATAGCGTGGTGGCGAACAAGCCGAAGTTCACGCATTGCGTCAAAGTAAAAGGCGGCCTCAACATTATTGCTTGCGCGCTTTGATAGGTCGTAAAGCAAGTTATCAGTCGACGAAAAAAAATGCTCCAATAGTCGCTCGATATCATCGTTAGCAAGCTTGGCTATTGTTGCCCATGCCGGATGGTGGCTGACAGTGCTGTTGCTAGGCGTTAGGGACATGATTCATCCAAATTTAAATGGTCAATGACATAGGTTAAGTTTGTTGAGTGCGCAAAATTTTTTTACTATTCTTGGTATTGGGTTAATTATGCAATAATTGTACCGTAAGTTTTTGGTTTTTTGGTTTTTTGGTTTTGGCCTTGCGGGCCGCGATGTAGCGATTGATTAATGCTTGTGTGAGCTAATTTCTTATGGTTTAGCTGTTTAGAAAACCGACATTCTGGTTCTGTTTGGTAATTAAAGGTGTTGAGAACCTTTACAGTTTGAGTTTGGTTGGGAGGTGGTGCGGTGTTGGAAAAAAAGCATTTGATGGCATTGGCTAATACTAGGATGCCTTTCGGTCGCTATAAAGATCGTGTGTTGATTGATGTGCCTGAAGATTATCTTTTGTGGCTGGCAAATAAAGGTTGGCCTGATGGGGCGCTCGGGAAATTATTGTCTTTGGCGCTTGAAATTAAGACCTATGACCAACAATTTTTGCTGGATCCTTTACGCAATAACGGGCTGGGGCTGAGCAACTAAACCTTATCTAGTTGAGGGCGTTGCTAAAAAACTTGTAACTATTCTGCTGTTCGATAATTACACTCGAGAGATGCCATTGAGCTGTTCGGGGCATTTAAGCGCCGGCCCTAGTATGGATGTGTGGGGGTGGAGCTTTACAGGCGCACGCAGATGAGCAGATGAGCAGATGAATAGTTACAAAAGCTTTTTTAGGTGAGCGGCGTTTATTGAGTGATGACTGGGGCGCCAGCAGTGATTTTTCTGGCGCTTAATCCTAGAAACCTCAGTTGAGCGCCAAAAAGATGTGTAAGCCCTTGATGTGAATAGTGAATGTTAAAAATGCCGGGCAACCTTATGGGTTGTTCAAATTTTTAACCTTTGCTAGGCGCGTCAAGGGATTGCGCAGACTTTGGTGATTCAACGGCGGTTTCTAGGTTAATAGCATAGAGCTGTGCCTGAACCCAAAGATAGGCCCCAACACTATTTTAATGTTAATAGCATTCGGTCGGCTGGAAGCTATTGGTAATAACCTCCAGATGTTTCACGCAGTGCTGGGACTCGAAAATGGTTACCGATAAAATTTTGTGATTAAGACGGTTTTTATCGTCAAGACAGCCTTGCCAGCTATTGACACAGAATGTGTCAATAGCTGGCTTTGAGATATGTCGCTTTTTTGACGTTACGCTTTTAGGTTATTGGCTTTTTTGTGATGATAATTAGAGTGTTTTGTGGTCGCTTTCCACAATAATTGTGGATAACGTTGTTGATATCTTGGGTTGATGACCGTGAAACGCCTGCAGCACCTATCGTCTCAGCGCTTTGGTTAAAAAACATACAGTAATTAAAAGTTATTATAAATCATAGTGTTGCAGTAATTTTATGCACTGGATGATTTAAAATTCATCAGCTATTGACAAATATTGCGATACTAAAAATATCTATGCGGAGTGTGCATAACTTAAATTAAATTTATTGTAAGAATGAAGATTTTGTGGCAGTTAGGAGTCTTGAGCGACAGTAGGTTGTTTTTTTGTAGTCAGTTGACAAATATTTGACTTTTTTTGTTGTTAATTTGACTGCTAGGCGGTATAAAACCAGAAAATTTTTTTAGTAAGTTTCGTCTTGGTTATGTTATGCGTCTAGATATCCTTTCAATAGCAGCTTTAATTTTTGTATTTGGCTTATTTTTAAGCAGCTTAAGCTTATCTGATGTTTTTGACCGCGAACAAACACCACCTGCGCCACATCAACAGGGTTTTAATCTTTAGCTTTTGCTGAGTTTCGTTATACCACTGTCGTTATTCGCCCCCCTCCGTGCTCTTCTTGTAATGTCATTTATTGCTACTTTATGGTTAGCGACATCATTATTTTTCTAACATGGCACGCTAGGTTTGCTGCAGCCTTTTGCTTTTTAAAAAACGGGTGGGCGTAAATATCCCTTCTAATGCTATGTCCCATGAATTTGGCAAAATGCGGGCGACTTGCTGCAGGTCGTGCGCGACACCAAAAAGATAAGGGCTACGTTTTTTGAGTTGCGTTTTGAGGGTGCGATCGTAAAAACCACCGCCCATGCCGACTCTGTTACCGTATGCATCAAATGCAACCAGCGGACATAAAAAAAGATCAATTTTGTTAATGGCTTGCGCTGGCGCGTGGGGCGCTTCGCTAATGCCAAATTGATTAGAGCGGATCTTGGTTTGGCGATCAAATGTTTTAAATTGCAGTGTATTTTTTTTGATGTGGGGAACGAGCCATTGTTTGCCTTGTGCGAGCGCAAGCTTCATTAATGGTGTGAGGCTGATTTCACCGTTGATTGCGTTATAGCCTGCAATCACGTTTGCATGTTTGTAGCAGGGGTGGCGGGCAATGCGCAGGGCGAGTTTTAACGCGGCAATTGATTGCTGTTGTTGGCTTAGGTGTTTTCTGGCCAATTTAAGTTGACGACGCGTATCCGCTGTATTGATGTGGTGCTGGGTAGGTTTATTCACGGTCGCTGCCTTTACTTGTGCAGTCTGTTGTATTTTTTTCGCGGTGATGCGTGGGAGGGGGGAGAGCAACCGAGAACTCTTGCCTTGAACCCAAAGGTTCAAGTGGGAGAACGCTGGTGCGCGTTAGGCTTTCCGTCAAGCGGACATGCACACAGCGCAACCGAGTGAGCTCCTTGTCTACGTTTATCGGCTCAGGGAATCGTCCTCGATTACTCTCTGCTGAGGATTGTAACACGCAGCATTGTTAATCGTGGCGAGAATTTGTGGTTAAGTTATTGATGTTTAGGGTTTTAAAGTGAAGCTTTTAGAGTTGCAATATGAGCGTTTAATAAACATTGGCGCATAAAAAAGACCCAGTGATCGGGGGAGCACTGGGCCAGGACCATTAGGAGTGAAACATTAAGGATATATCCTCAACCGAGAAATTAGTAAACGACACAATTACTAGACTCTCTACGATGCCTCAGTACTCGTTGAGTGTGCGGCGTCGTTAAAGTAAGTATTGTTCAGGCTTGAATAACTGCCATCCCCAATGCTCTTTTTGTTTAAACTGTTTTATGTTTGTTTCGGCAATTGGCAGCAATTTTTGGTTATATGTTAATTATTTGATGGATCGACGTATATTTAAAGCTCACGGCTTAATGCTTGCGCTATTCGGGGGAGTTGATGCCTAAGCTGCTCTGATGTGCTGTTGCGCAGCGACCATGAGTCGAGTTGATTTTGAATGTTACGCAATTTATAACTGATATTACGCGCGCCCGTTGATACGGGCTCGAAGGTAAGGTAGTGATCTTCGATGCTGAGTTTGGCTAGCTCTCGCAGCTCGATATGAAAAATACTAATGGTGTCGTAGAGCGTATCTTTACGCTCGATGTGCGAGCTTTCCCAGTAGGCATTATCAAGTGTAGGTAACAGCTCTTCAATGAGTCGAATGGTGTCGGCAATGCTAATAGTCATAGTTATTCCCTATTAGGGTGTGAGTTTGCTATGAGTATAGCCCGCCTCGAACGCTTTAATTTTGAGTGTGTAAAAGCATCGCGCACCGCCTGTTTATATGCGGCGCGTCAAATAGTTTTTATTGGTGCGGATTTTTACAACCGTGAACACTGAATTTTGCGTAGCGTGAACACTTGCAGCACGCCTTCTTGCAGGTACCCTCATTTAACCTAAAGTGTTCACGGTTGGTCAACGTGCGCTTGTTTTTTTCGCATGGATTCCCCTTTTACTTGTAGTTTTGTGGCGTTGTGTAGCAGACGATCAAGAATCGCATCGGCGAGTGTGGGGTCGCCAATGGCTTGGTGCCAGTGTGCGGCGGGAAGCTGGCTGGTGATGAGCGTGGCGCCGCGACCATGTCGATCTTCCATCATTTCCAGCATGTCATTGCGCTGTTGCTGCGTCAGCACATCCAGCCCCCAATCATCAATGATGAGCAATTCGGTTTTGGCGAGTTGCGTCAGTAATCGCCCAAAGCTGCCGTCGCCGTGTGCAACGGTGAGCGTTTCAAACAGCCGACTGGAGCGGTAGTAGCGCACCGAGATGCCTTGTTCGCAGGCGGCTTGCCCGAGTGCGCAGGCAAGGAAGGTTTTGCCAGTGCCGGTGGCGCCTTCAATGAGCAGGTTGCGGTGGTGACGCACCCAATCGAGCTGCAGCAGTTGCGCCACCGTATCTTTGTGCAGCCCTCGGCGCGCGCGGTAATCGATATCCGCCGCATGTGCGTTGAGGCGCAATTTGGCTTGTTTGAGTAATCGGGTGATTTTTCGGTTGTCGCGGCAGGTGGATTCGCTGTTGATCAGTAGCGCAAAGCGCTCGCAAAAGCCCAGTTCTTCATAGGTGGTGGGCTGCTCCAGTTGCCGCGAGAAGGCGTCGGCCATGCCGGTTAGTTGCAGGCTGCGTAGCTGTTGTAGGCTGTGTTGAGGATTCATCTGTGGTTCTCTTTTGGTGTTGATAATCTGTAGTTTTAGAGACGACTAGTGGTAATAGTCGCTGCCGCGAACATTCTCGTGCAGCAGTGGCAGCGTGCTTTGTGGCTGGGTTTCAGCCTTATCCAACGGCACTTTGTCCATGCTGTTGCGGAGGATGGCGGCGATGTTTTTGTAGTGCATGCCACCGATGTGGGTGGCGCGATGGCAGGCCGCATCAAGGCGCTCCTTGCCGTAGGTTTTGCTGAGGCTGAGCAAGCCAAGGCAGGCGCGATAGCCGTGTTCTGGGTGGCGACGATGGGCGAGCTGATGTTGGATGACGCCTTCGGTATGCGGGCCAATGCTTTGCGCCCAGCTGAGAAACCGTTGCGGCGACCACTCCTGATGTTTGCGGTGCGCCTTGGCCATGTGCTGGCTATCGGTGGTGTGCCCCCCTGCATTGTGAGATCGGGGATGAGTGGCCACTTGCCGCCCCTGATGGAAAATGGCCAGCGTATGATCGCCGGCATGCACCATCACCTCCTCCTTCACCAGCTGGTATGGCACCGAGTAATAATGGTTGTTGTACTCAACGTGATAGTCGAGATGGACGCGGGCTTTTTTGATGTGGCGATAGGCGTAAGCGCTATCCGGCAAGGGCTTTAACGCCGGTTGATCGAGCTGTTGAAACTGCGACAGCCGTGAGCCGGGGCGCTTTTTAAACGGGCGCTGATTCAAGTCATCCAACAGCGACCGAATCGCCTGATTCAGCGACGCCAGCGTGTAAAACGTTAGCTTTCGTAAGCGCATCATGATCCAACGCTCAACCACCTGAACCCCCACCTCTGCCTTGGCTTTGTCCTTGGGTTTGTAAGGGCGCGCGGGAATCACCGCCACACCGTAGTGCTCGGCCATTTGTTGGTAAGTCGGGTTGATGTCGGGGTCGTAGCGGCAGGCTTTAGTCACGGCACTCTTTAGATTGTCCGGCACCACCACCTCGGGCAGGCCGCCATAAACCTAAATACCGCAGTTAAAAACCTCTGATACACTAAAACCCCAACAAAAACAGCAGGTTGCCATGAAAACCCCACAAGTTTCCAGTCACCCAAAAGGTGAGCCATCATCGACGCCCACAACGGCCAGCCTGCAGCCCACCAGCGTAGACACTTACGACGGTAAAATTCATATCGAATGGGCGCCGGATTCACCCGTGACCCCAATGGGGCAGCTTCCTTTTTTTATTCAATTTTTAAAAATAAGTTCACGTTTTGATGATTGGGTAAATAGCTGTCCATTAACCTACGCCAGCAATAATGCACCCAGTAAAACCGATGTACTGGGCTCGCTATTATTATCGATATTATCTGGCCACAAACGCTACGCGCATATTGCGACACTCACCAATGACAATGTTAATCCGCCGTTATTGGGCATGAAAAAAGTGATTAGCGATGACTCTGCAAGGCGCGCCATTAAAAAAATGGATGCAGAAAAAGGTGTTGAATGGTTGCAAAATAATTTATTCGATTGCTGCGAACCCCTTTTTAATACGCCTTGGATTTTAGATATTGATACTACCGTTAAGCCACTCTTCGGACATCAAGAAGGTGCGGAGGTTGGCTACAATCCTCAAAAACCTGGGCGTCCTTCGCACACTTACCACACCTATATGATGGCGAATTTACGTTTAATTTTAGAGGTGGAAGTAAAAGCCGGAAATCAATCCCACTCCAATTACAGTCTGCCCGAATTAATGCAGTTACTGCAAAAAATGCCCACCGAACATCGCCCCGTTTTCGTTCGGGGTGATATTGGTTTTGGCACCGACAATGTGATGCGCGATCTGGAAAGTATCGGACAGTCTTATTTGTTTAAACTCAAAAAAACGCCAAATGTACTGAAATTACTGCATAAACATCATGCTTTAGGCTGCTGGAAGAAAATACATAAAGGATGGGAAGGTAAAGAAGATCACCTACAACTGCAAGGTTGGGATAATCCCCGCCGCGTGATTATTTTTCGGCGACAATTAAAACCGAGCACAATAGTCGGTATCGAAAAAACTCAGCAAGATTATCAACAGCTCTCATTTATTGATGAGCCAGAAGATATTAAATTATTCGAATATTCTGTTTTGGTGACAGATCGTGAAGACGAATTAGTCGCTGTCTTTCAGCATTATCGCGACCGAGCTGATTGTGAAAATAACTTTGATGAATTAAAAAATCAGTGGGGCTGGAGCGGATTTACGACCCGTGATGTAGCGAGCTGTCGCTTAATGTCACGCATTATTGCGCTCATTTATAATTGGTGGACATTGTATGTGCGTTTAGCGATTCCCGATTTGCATCACGAAGCGATAACAAGCCGGCCATTATTATTAAGTAGCATCGGGCGTTTAACGACACACAGTTCAAAAAGAATGATCACGCTCACGAGCTTGCATAGCCACACCCACAAATTGGCGCAAGCGTACCAACGACTGGGCATGATTTTTGGTGAGTTAAAAGCGATTGCTCCGCAGTTAAAACCGCAGGAGGCATGGCGACATTTATTGGGAATCATCGCCGAATTTTTTAAGCAAAAAACAACGCCAAAAACCCCTCTCAATATTGTGGCGTTATTAACCTGATCCAAAGTGATATTCGGGGTGTGGTTTTACGCTAATGATGGAAATTGGCGGGCTGGACTGCGGTTTTTAGGGTGAGTAAAGTGCAGCAAAAAATATCAGGCTGCTTTCGCTCAATGGAGGGCGCTTATAGGTTTTGTTTAATTCGTTCGTATTTGTTGACTTGTCGTAAACAAGGCGTTGGCGCCGGTGAGGCACTGGACTGTTTGTTTATAGGCACTTGGCCGGAATTTATTCGGCGAGAGATTGAGGATGCTAAATAGTTACTATTTTTGTAACTATTTAGCTATCGAATTAAATCAGGAGAAAAATGTAATTGGGTGGTTGTTTTCAGGGTATTTAAGCGCAGACCCTAGCATGGATGCGTGGGGTTAGACTTTGCAAGAGCATAAAGTCCAGTAGCGCCCATGGATGATCTGATCGGTCCAAAAAATAACCACCCAGCTGCATTTAGGCTCGGTACTGGATAGTGACATATTTTTTAGAGCAACTTGTCTTTGTAGGCCAGATAAATGTTTTCGAGTGCGCCCAAATCAGGAATCACCATTTCTTCTCCTTCCAGCAAAACCGACATTGTTTCGTAAGAGCTTAACTCAACTGACGAAAAATACTGCTTAATATCTTTAGGCATTACCATGACCTCACGAGGAATACCTTGGGTTGGTATCGCAATAAAACCCACCTCTCGATTTTCGCCAGTGTTGTTAAATAAAGCGATTCGACCATTGGGGTTAATGCCGCCACCCTGATCGCGAGTTAGCTTTTCAAAACTAATCAACGGTACCCGATGGTTGCGCCAACTGTAATGCCCCAAAAACCAATCAGGACCGCTGTTATCAGGGAAGATTGGCGCCACGGAGGCAATTTCAGCAATGCAAATACTGGGCACCAACAGCGCTCCAGCCAGCACTGGCAATACATAACATGCCATACGCTCTTCGGAGACTAATGACTCTTCAGTATTATCCGTCTCTTGCATTGGATTCCCCTCTTAATTTTTACACTTAATTATTTTTATGACGCGCTGTAAATACTGGCATCCAGTAATGAATGTCTGTACAAAACACAACAGTTTGAACGCCAAAGCAATCGAATCAATTCGAGCTACAAGAGCTCTGAAGAGTGACCGTGTGTAGCAATTTGGGTATAACGAGCCACCAGCTTTTTAGCCAATTCATGAGGCGCACCCTGCTCTATATCACCCATGGTGGCCAGCACACTTGCGGGCATCGAATCTACGGCACAACTATCGGCACTCTGCACCCAAACTTCGCCACCACGGTAGTGTAAGAGCTTGCTGCTGCTCGCGCCATCATCACCCATACCGGTAAAGATAATGGCACCTCCGCGACTGGCAAAAATGCGAGCCACCTTGGCAATTACCTGGTCGATAGACGGCGAATAATCACCCTGCCAAGGTTTGCCCAGTGGCGTGATTACGCCATTATCGAGCAAATCTATTTGTGTGCTGGGGGGGATCAAATACACGGTTTTTTCACGAATAACGCGCGGAGTATCCAGCGTATAAACATCAAAAGCACTGTGCTTAGAAACTACCTGTTTGAGGGTTTGCATGGTGTCATCGTTAATATGCTGCACATATAAAAAAGCAACCCCCGCCAGTTCTTCGGGAATACCATCAAGAAAATCTGCAACCGCCTTAGGGCCGCCCGTAGATGCAGCGAGAACCCAGACATATTTGGCTCTAGCAAGATTATCGTTAGCGCGGTCGCGCACATCGCCCTGCGCAATAAAATGCAACTTAGAGGCTAAGCGGCGAGCACGTCGAACTCTTAAGTCGTGCGGCGACAGCTCGATATCATCAATTAATACATCATCTTCAAAAACAATAGGTACAGTAGAGGCATCCATTTGCTCTAAAAAAGCTTTAGCCGACTCAGGATAATTAGACGCGACCAGCCAAGCATCGACGTCGGGTAGAATTTTCGGCAAGCTCGCGGAGGCATCAATAGATGCGCACGCTCTATGCCCAGCCGTTTGCACCAAACGTACAAATTCTCCCATTTGCATGGAAGAGGTAGCAAGCACTCCCACCTTTAAGCAAGCTGTACGCATTAACTCAAGCCCCTAACAATTTATTGATGCTTTCCAACAACAACTCTTCCTGATAGGGCTTACCAAGATAATTATTTACGCCAATCGACATGGCGTGGTCGCGATGTTTTTCACCCGTGCGAGAGGTGATCATTATGATGGGAATGTGCGCCCACTCATCCGAAGTGCGCATATTTTTAGCCACTTCAAAACCATCCATTCGAGGCATTTCAATATCGAGCAACATAATATCGGGAATGCGTGACTGTAGTACCTGCAAGGCATCTACACCATCTTTTGCAGTAATCACATTAAAGCCTTCACGCTCCAAGAAGCGAGTCGTCACTTTACGTACCGTTACTGAGTCATCGACCACCATCACTGTTTTAGTCACTCGTGGTGCATCTAATATTGGGCGCGATGATGGAGAGGCTAAACCTATAGTTGCAACTGCTTTACGCACCAGAGCATGCGGGTCAAGAATCACCACAACACTGCCATCGCCCATTACTGTAGCGCCGGACAAGCCTTGCACAGAGGAGAATTGCGAACCTATGCTTTTCACCACAATCTCACGGCTACCCATCAGACTATCAACTTGTAATGCCATGGTGTGCTGGGCAGAACGCACCAAAATAACGGGCAAAGGCATTACCTGGCCATCGAGCCGTGGAGCCATATCGTCATAGAGCATGCCACCCAAGTAACGCACCTCGTAACTTTCACCGGCATATTCGAAACGAGCATCGCTTTGACCGTAATAATGCTCTAACTCGAACGGGCTAACGCGCACAATACCTTCAATCGTATTAAGCGGGATGGCATAACTTTCTTTACCTAGAGATACCATCAAGGCGCGATTCACCGATACCGTAAAGGGTAAGCGAACCGTAAACTGCGTGCCCACACCCGGCTTGGATTCAATGGTCATTGATCCGCCGAGTTGTTTGATTTCTGCCGCGACAACATCCATGCCCACGCCGCGACCCGATATCTGGGTTACGTTTTCGGCAGTACTAAAGCCAGCCTGCAGAATGAATTGCATAATATCGTGATCACTTAAATCGGCATCCGCCGCCATCAAGCCACGCTCAATGGCTTTCTTGCGTACTTTATCCAACGCTATGCCTTTACCGTCATCAGCTAAACGCAACAGAATATCGCCACCTTCTCGCGCAAAGCTTAATAAAATGCGGCCGCTTTCTGATTTTCCGGCTGCCAGACGCTCGGAGGGATCCTCAATACCATGATCAACCGCGTTGCGCAGCATGTGTTCAAGCGGCGCAACCATATGCTCCAACACGGAGCGATCCATTTCGCCTTCGACGTTATCGAGCTCAAAACTCACTTGTTTATTAAGTTCACTAGCGACTTGTCGAACGATACGACGTAAACGCGGCACCATGCGCGAAAAAGGCACCATGCGCGCACGCATTAAGCCTTCTTGCAGCGAGGAGTTAATGCGCTGCTGCTGTAACAAAATAGATTCCGTGTCTTTTACCTTCTCACTCAAAGTGCGCTTAAGATCGACCAGATCGGACGCAGACTCAGTAAGGGAGCGCGACAACTGCTGCAATTGGGAATAACGATCCATCTCGAGCGGATCAAATTCTTCGTTATCCGCTAACTGCTCCTGACGGAAGACGATTTGCGCTTCTGTCTCTATATCCAAACGACGCAGTTGCTCCTGTAAACGACTTAGGGTAATGTCAATCTCACCGATGGCCGAGCCAAAATCGCTAACCTGCTGCTGAATACGCCCACGACTAATAGACGTTTCACCCGCCAGATTCACCAACTCCTCCAGTAGCTCAGAAGAAATTTTAACCACTTCTTGCGAAGCGCTTTTCTTTACCGCGTCTGAAAGGGTTTTAGAGCCCTGCGATGCCACCATAGACATAACAAAATCGGGCAATACAGCTGTTGATATTTCGCTGGACGCGGGATTCTCCGCTGCGGCGTATTCATTAAATTCCTTAGCATTATGGTCAAGCGAATCTTTGGCTTGCTCAGAACTAGAGTCATCAACCACTTCATTCGGTGCGTATGGAATAATCGCATCAGGAATAACAACAGTCGCGGGCGATTCACCGGCCATGCGAGCGTTCACCCCGCGAATACCCTGCAGTAAGAGATCCTGATATTGATGCAGCACATCAAAGAAGCCGGGCGTGCGGTCTGGACTGATTGAATTAATTAGGTAAGTTTCGTATTCGTGAGTTAGCTCACCCAACACACTCAAACCTGACAATCGTGCGCCACCTTTTAAAGTATGAAGGGCGCGCGTCATCTCTTCTGGCGCACGCTTACTTGCTAGATCAGACTCCCACTCATGAATAGCCTCATCGAGTTGCTCAAGTAACTCTTCCGCTTCCTCCATGAATATTTCGACAATTTCACCATCAAAATCATCAGCATCTATATGCGACGGATCGCCCCCCATAAACAAGAAGGGTCCATCATTGGGTTCATGAGTAGCCCTGCTAGATTCAGGAGCAACGTAATGGCCCTCAGCAAACATGGCTTCTGCAGTTTCAGACTTGGTCAAACTCTCAAGCAATTCGCTGTCCGATTCATTAACGCTAGTGCACTCAAGACGGTCAGAGTCTTCTAAGGACTCCAAACTGTCTACATCAAACAGAACCTGGACACCTAGCTCAAATGCATCATCCGTGGTAAATGCATCTAAAATTTTGGCATTCTCATTCGATACCGCATCGCTATTACCCGCCATAAACGATAAATCCAAATCATCATCGCCAGCGCTATAGCCTTCTAACGAAGTAATTTGAACACCATCGGTAGGCTCTGACGCCTGCAAGCTGACATCATCCATAGAGAGATATTCGTCGAGTTTATTCTGTAGCTCCGCTTCCATATCTGGCAAGGTTTGCGCAGCAGCGACGGCGTCAATCATATCTAGCAAAGTATTGTGTGCCGCACGGAAAACATCAAAAACAGCATTATCCGGAGCCAAATACTCCAACGCAGCGGAATACAAGTCATGTAACTGGCCACTCAACTGAGCCATAGAGGGGAAGTTGGCTTGCGCTGCACCGATTTCCAATGTTTTTAATTCCGTCATCATGGCGGGAAGTTCGTGAGTACTACTGAGATCAATCTGCCAACGCTCCAATACTTCGT
The DNA here is from genome assembly GCA_034519605.1 of Marinagarivorans sp. Lineage (GTDB taxonomy): Bacteria > Pseudomonadota > Gammaproteobacteria > Pseudomonadales > Cellvibrionaceae > Marinagarivorans. The sequence continues at coordinate 56,388 of JAXHOG010000059.1, read as the reverse complement.
CAGCATCCAGTAACAGCTTAATCTCTTCAGCCATAAAAATGGCCAGCATACGAGGGTCAACAGGGTGTGCAACCCTAACGTCAGGTGCATCCTTGGCGTGAATAAGATGACCTAAATGGACCTCTTTTAACTCGCCAACCCGTGCGACAAACTGATCCAATTTTGGGATGACCGCATCTTCATTGCGCTCAGTAAACTCTATACCTAAGCGACAGTATTCAGCCGCGTCTTTAATTAGCTGCAAAATATCAGTATCAATGGGTACTTGATATATACGAAGTTCTTTAACAAATAATTCTAACGGCGCCGCCAACTGAGCAATTTCACTCACGCCAGCCATATGCGCACTGCCTTTTAACGTATGTAATGCGCGCTGTAAGCCATCAGTCAAGGCACCATAAATGGGAGCATCGGACTCCATCTTCACAATAAACTCATCCACCGCGGCCAGATGTGTTTGAGCCTCAGATGCAAATAATTCCCATAAAATTAATCGCTCGGAATCTTCTTCGTCGGTATCAACATTATCCTCACCCAAAGAATCAGTAAGTAATTCAACCGAATCAAACACTTCTTCAACATCCCCATCCAACACAGCGCCCGACTCCGACGCCTTGTAATCGTCATCTGCATCTTGCTCAATAGCGCTGCTGTCGGCAGCAATCTCACTAACATCGATACCCTCTTCGTTGTCAGCACAAAATTCATCAACATGAGCCAAGTCATCAGCCTCAAGCAGAGCTGCTGGCGTATTGCCAACACCTAACTCATAGCCCCATGTTTCGTATAGCTTGGCCAACGTTTGCTGCGACGGAATGTAGCGCTGCTCAAAAGCGTCTATCAGAGCAGGGAGTAGCGTATAAACCTTGGTGATAAAATCAGTATGGACTTTAGCTACGCTCACCGAGCGATCAATCACTCGATTGAGTAAATTCTCTACGGACCAAGATAGCTCGCTGATTACATCAGCCTTAACCATACGACCACTACCCTTAAGCGTATGGAATGCACGGCGAATAACCGATAAATGCTCACTATTTTCTAGATACTCAAACCATTGGGGCAAAACCTCCGCCAATGTTTTAATAACTTCGCGGGCTTCTTCTACAAATATTTCAGCAATATCGTCATCCACGCCTTCAGCAAGAATAAAAGACACTCTCTCTGCGGCCGCAGAAGGCTCGCCAAAGCTCGCTCTTGATTCGATAGAGTCAACAAGCTCACCAACAGGTACCGAAATTAAAATAGGGGGTTTATCAGACTCACTGCTCTCAAACTCCACAAAATCATCAAGAATTGGCTCTGCACCACAATCATCAATAACTTTATCGTGAATACGCGCATTATCAGCCTTGCCATCAAGCATATTAGTGGCTGAACACTCATGATCGTAGCCACTACTATCATCAGACAAACAACCCAATTCACGCAGCGCATCTTCAGCCAAGCTTAAAAAGCTTTCAACATCGTCGTTAAAATCCACAACCAAACGATCAAGATAATAATCAACACCCTCAATGGCATTTGCTAACACCATCAGGATTTCAGAACTAGGCGCCACCTCACCTTCGATAAATTTTTTCTGTATGTAGTCGCCGCAAGCCGCTACAACACTAGAAGCCCTAGCGAGGGGAATCATCCCTAGTCCGCCGCGAATATCTTTGATTAGCGGCGCCACCGTCGATAATGCCGACTTATTCCATTGCGACGAATAGAACTCAACAATACCTTCTTTCAGCCGTTCTAGCCCCAATCGACACTCTTTGAGTACGACAACCTTGGCCTCATCAACCTCAATCTCACGCTCATCGACGTGACTAATATTAGTTTTGCCCGCATCTTTCGCAATCGCTTCTAAACGATGTTCGATACCCACTAATTGGTTGGCCACCTCGGTCAAGACATGCTTATCAAGATTATCCGACTGACACAGTGCAACAAGACTATCGTGCTGACGGTTAGTCGCATGGCGTAAATCTGCAACACCCAAGACCGCCAAGGTATCAGCAACGCGCTTGACAACGGGTAATGCCGCTTCTAAATCAGCCACCGAACCATCCTCATTTACGACATGAATGAGAATTTGCTTAACGGTATTCATTTCTTCACGCAAAGCGGATACCACAGAACGGATGGTGTCAGGCTCTGGCGCAGAAATCATATTCTTATGAAAATCCCTACCTTCAACCGGGCCCTCAAACAACGCATTAGCCAGAAGATAACGCGACTTAACTACCGCTATACACTCGGAAACACTGGCCGAGCGCGCTACGTAATAAAGAATATTGCGCGCCAACGTTTCATCAATTGAGGAGTTAAAGGTGTCAGGAGCATTTTCATAAAGACGCTTAATCTCTTTAGCAAAGCGACGAAACAACCCTTTCACCGCAACACTTAGCTCTATTTCATCTTCAATGAGGCTATCGACCAACGCATTAGCCATTTGCCACAGATTGGCCTGAATAGTGCCAGAAGCTGTATTTTCGAGACGAGTAAATACTTTGCTGACATAAATAAGGTTTTCTTCAATTTTTACTCCGCGTAACACACTAGCGGCGGCATACTGATACATTTCAAATAATTTTTTGAGAACCTCCTTAAGCTTTGGTCCGCTCGTCAACAAAGGATGGCGAGCACCCGTAACCACGACAAGCTCTTTAAGCTCAGGAGTAAAAAGATTAGTCTCACTCAAATAAGGTTCTTTACGTGCTGCACGCAAATCATTGAGCAAAGGCAAAATAACGCCAGGATGATCATCCTGAACACGCTTAACATGATCTAAATAAATGGGTAATTGCAGCAACGAACGCATTAAAACTTCGAGAGCTTCAGTCTCGCTATGCACTGTTTTACCTACGATTGCGCCAGCTAGCAATTCCATCTCCTCTGCAAATAAAGCAGCGCCATGGAATTCAACCATTTTCAAGGAGCCCAGCACCTGATGAATATGCGTCAAGCAGAATCGAATGCGTGTTATATCACGCGGGTCTTCTGCATAGGCCTCAAGAGCTTGGCGAGCCTCATTTAAGGCGTCGCGAATCTCACCTATTACCCACTCAAGGGCTGCGTAATTACGTTTATCTCCCATCGGGGGTCCCATTCTTATATATGCACGTAGGCTTGTACTTCTTCAGCGGAGAGCCGTTTCATCTTGGGATGCGACCAGTCGATAACTTCACCAACTCCAATCACCAAAATACCACCTGGCTTCAAACGCTCTACAAAAGCATTCATAATTTTTTCACGCAGCCACTTTTTGAAATAAATCAATAAATTCTGGCAGTAAATCGCATCGACTTTAATCGACGGCATCTCAGTAATATTGAGCACGTTACCCTGATTAAAACACACACGATCGCGTAGTGATGGCAAAACCTGATAGCGGCCCTCACCTAAATTTTTAAAGTATCGCTGTTTATAGGGCTCACTCAGACGCTCAAGTTTTCGGTCGTTGTATATACCCATGCGCGCCAATGACAATGCCGCTCGACTAATATCAGTGGCGGTAATGCCGTAGAGAGGCTCTTTATTACTCCACTGGTAGGCGTCATTGATAACCATGGCAATAGAATAAGGCTCTTCGCCGGTTGAGCACCCAACACTCCAAAGCTCAAACGTATCCTGCGATCCAGGCAGCATTAATCGGTCAGTAAGGTGACGAGCAATAAAATCAATCGACTCTTTGTGCCTAAAAAAACTTGTTTCTTTAACCACTAAGCGATCAATCAGCTGCGTCCATTCCAGCATGCCGGGAAGGCCGTTCAGTACATAGTCGATATAATGCGTGTAACTTTCAAAACCGGCTTCGCGCATACGCATGGCAACCTGTGTTTGCAAAAACACACGCTGCTGATCGCCCATATATATTCCTGCTCGTTCCTCGAGCAGCTTACCCCAGCGCTCAAATTCAATATCATTGAGTTCAGGTAAAGATTGTAGTGACCAAACCATAGCTATCTCTGCGCGAGATTAAACCCGAGGGTTTGACTCATCATTATCAGAAAGGTCGTCGACACCACCTAAAAGGTTGTACTCGTCGTCTTCCGGTTCCAGATTTTGAGCAGCGATTATTGCTGATCGTGAACTTGCGGTAAGGCCAACAAAACTTTGCATATCAGCCAACATTTCTTCCGGCAACTTAAATCCAGCTACAGACTCATGCAGCTCAATTGCCATTTGCGCCAAGCGACCAATTGCTTCGGCGGTTGCCGAGGTGCCCGCTGATGTTTGAGAGGTAAACTCCTGAATAACATTCATGGTATTAGAAATGTGGCCAGCCGATGTTGATTGCTGACGAGCAGCATTAGAGATGTTTTGAATCAATTCGGCCAAGCTGGCAGATACCGACTCAATCTCCTCCAATGCGACTCCAGCGTCCTGCGCCAAACGCGCACCACGCACAACTTCAGAGGTTGTTTGCTCCATGGAGTTAACCGCTGCCGTGGTGTCATTTTGAATAGTTTTAACTAGCGCTTCAATTTGCTTAGTTGCTGTAGCTGAGCGTTCTGCTAGGCGCTGCACTTCATCAGCAACAACCGCAAAACCTCGACCTGCATCACCCGCCATAGAGGCCTGAATCGCAGCATTAAGCGCAAGAATATTAGTTTGGTCAGCAATGTCGTTAATCAAACTAACGATGTCGCCAATCTCTTGCGAAGACTCACCCAACCGCTTGATCCGCTTCGCAGTATCTTGAATTTGCTCGCGGATAGTATCCATCCCATTAATGGTGTTTTGTACAACTTTAGCGCCATTAAAGGCAATTGATACCGCGCGTTCAGCAACACGCGCTGATTCGGCCGCATTCGCAGAAACCTGATCAATGGTAACCGCCATTTCGTTTACAGCCGCCGAAGCGCCAGCAATTTCTTGAGCTTGATGTTCAGAAGCCCGCGCTAAGTGCAAGGCTGTCTGCTTAGTCTCTTCTGATGCCGCAGAAACGTTGGCAGATGTATCATTAATTCGCGAAACTAATACACGTAGCTGGTCGATTGTATAGTTAATCGAGTCAGCAATGGCGCCTGTAAAGTCCTCAGTTACCGTTGCCGTTGTGGTTAAGTCACCGTCCGCCAAATCCGCCAACTCATCAAGCAAACGCAAAATAGCGCTTTGGTTACGCTCGTTTGTTTCAGCCTGCTCCTTTAAGCGACGCTTTGTTGCAACGTTTAACATCCACACAATCGCGATCAAGCACAATACCGCACCAGCAATCGCTAACACCAAGAAGTTACTGTTTACTTTACGGGCAGTAGGCAAACCGTTAATGCGATCAGATAAATCACCCAGACGCTTTAATAAAAACGGGCTGCCGTCAATAATTGCATCCGCCGCTTGACGCGCACTGAATAAATCGGGGGATTTTTCGTAAATATCACTAACAGAGCCACTGACAAACGCAAATAAGCGCGTAATTTGCTCCAAACTCTCCACCGCATCAGCATCCGTTACTTTAGCCATTCCCATGGCAACATCGCCTTTTTTCATAGCTTCAAGAACGTTACCAAAACGGCTGGCGTCACGGTTAAATTCATCAGCTGCCTTGTTGGCATCTAAACCACCACGCAACATTTTATCGACGTTACGACCAATGCGCTCTGCAAACCAGCTTTGACGCTGAGCAACCGAAATTTGCTCAGCTGGAGCACCATTTTCCAGTAAGATTTCGACGATGGTATCGTGCTCCTGCTGTAGCTCCGGCAGAGCTTCATTAAGCGTGGTAGCTACATCATGCATTAATATGATGGAATCTTGGTTATCAGTAATTACCTTTGCATTATCTTTTACTTTCCGCCAAGCGGCATCGTAAGCACTAATATCTTCCGTTAACACTGCGCGCGTTTGGCCATCGGTAGACTGTATCACCGACCAGACCTCATCCATATCCGCGACAACTTTATCCAAGCGCGCAAACGCTTGCTTGCTGCCAGCGGTAGCATCCCGAGACAAGGAGGTAAGCTGATAGGATGCCGCTCGTAAATCGGACACCATTTGTTTATATATCTGATCCTGAGCAGCATCCTGTCTCAATCGATAATCAATAACGCCAGTCAAAACACCAAAGCCTAAAAGCATCAATATCAAAATAGCCATAAAGCGATTGGATTTAATTCGCGACCACAAACCGTCCGAATTATTTTTCATAGGATGCTCCCTAAAAGATCAAATGTTTTCTGCTTTTAATACAGCAAATTGTCGTTATTATTTATGTCTCAACTTTGACGAGATCGCTATCCAGTCAAAATTTGTAGACCGTATTTCTGCGTAGTAAAACTTACAGCGCCGCGTTCATAAAACGCGGAAAGTTAGCTATAGAACGCATATCAAGTAGAGCCCAAGAAACGCCAGACGCATCCACATATCCGCCTCGCACAAAATCCGCCACCGCCGGGGGAACATCGCTAATCTGCTCACGATAAAGATCACGCGTAAAATGCTGCATGCCAAAAGATTGATCCACAACAAGACCCGAGTAAAGGTGGTCAGTATCCAGCACGAGCACGCGCTGCTGGCGGCGAGTACCTATGGCGCTTGCACCAAAAAACATCGCCATATCAAACAGCGGCAAAAGCCGCCCCCGCACATTGGCCAAACCTAAAACCCAAGGCTGCACGCCAGGCAGGCGAGTTAAAGCAGGCAACTCCAACATTTCAGCAATTTGACCCATCGGCGCCACAAAACGACGCCCCAACAACGAAAATCCGATACCACTTTGACGTGGAGAATGATCGGATTCTACAGGTATTGGCAAAGCATTAATTTGTGTTTTAGCCGCTAAATCCATTAACGCACGGAAGGAACTCGAACTCATAGCTTATCCAGAGAGGTCATAATCTTTAATAGCTGAGCTTCTTCGACAGGCTTTGTCAAATAAGCCTTTGCTCCTTGCCTCATACCCCATACGCGATCAGTCTCTTGATCTTTAGTGGTCACGATAATAATAGGAATATGCGAAGTTTCCTGGGCTTTACTGAGCTGCCGCGTTGCCTGAAAACCATTTAATCCGGGCATAACAACATCCATTAACACAATATCTGGACGCTCAATTTTTGCTTTGGCGACACCATCAGCGCCCGATGAGGCGGAGCTCACGATATAGCCATGCCTCTCAAGCATGCTCGTTAGCTTATATGTCTCAGTTGGCGAATCATCTACAATCAAAACTTTAGCCATGCACCCCCCATGATAACTAGGCTATTTTTCCAAATAGCGAACAATGTAATCTAAAAAAAACAAGCCGTATTTAGTTTGCTCTGGTAACTTTCACGTGAGCTTCAATGGCGCCAAGTAACTCACCCTTACTAAAAGGCTTAGTCAAATATTGATCAGATCCAACAATGCGCCCCTTGGCTTTATCGAACAACCCATCTTTACTCGAAAGCATGATGACAGGCGTAGATCGAAATTCGCTATTATTTTTAATGAGCGCACACGTCTGATAGCCATCTAAACGAGGCATCATGATATCGACAAAAATGATATCTGGACGAGTGTCAGCAATTTTAGCTAATGCATCAAAGCCATCGGTAGCAGTAATGACTTCGCAACCCACTTTATTCAGTAAAGTTTCAGCGGTGCGACGAATCGTTTTACTGTCGTCAATGACCATTACTTTAAGATGTTCTAGATTCACATCCATAGACAGACCCTAGTAGTTATATGTTTTCGGAAGTTGTCGCTACAGGTGTAATCTGCAGTGCTAGCATCCATCGGGTGTACCTTTTAACACAGAATATTGCCGTACGCCAATATTTCACCAAGGCATCCTAACTAGGTTCAAAAAAAAGATCTGCAACCCCTTAAAACATAGCCTTAAAGGCTTATTGAGCTGAGCTTTTCAGCGTCAACGCTTATAATCGTTCAAGAGAATGAAAAGCGCCAATATTGAGCGGGTTTATTGAGGAATACCGAAGTAACGACCCCACCTTTAAATGTATCCCAGCAGAGATAAAAGCTATGGATAATAAAATAATGATTTTTGTGATGGACCCGATTGCGCGCATCAATTTTACCAAAGATTCGACACTCGCGATTGCCGACGCAGCCCAGAAACGGGGTTGGCAGCTCGCGTATGCAGAACTCGACGACCTGCATATCAATAACGGACAAGCCTGCGCAAATCTGCGCTCGCTAAAAGTATTTGACAACGAATCTCACTGGTTTGAACTGGGCGAAAGGGCGAATATAACACTCTCGTCAAGTCACATCATTGTGATGCGTAAAGACCCCCCTTTCGATAACGCTTTTTTATATGCAACACATATATTATCCATGGCTACGCAAGCTGGTAGCCTGGTCGTTAATAATCCCCAAGCTCTACGAGACTGCAACGAAAAGCTATTTGCAACTCACTTTCCAGAGCTTTGCCCACCGCACTTAGTCTCCAAGAACATGATCAAACTCAAAGAATTCCACAAAACACATGGAGATGTCATTTTCAAACCCCTTGATGGAATGGGGGGCGCCGGTATTTTTCGCTGCAAAATTGACGACGGCAACCTATCGTCAATTATTGAAATGTTAACGGTTAACAGCAGCCAATACATCATGGCGCAAAAATACCTGCCTGCAATTAGCGAGGGAGATAAACGCATACTCGTCGTAGATGGTGAGCCTATTGATTACGCCTTAGCGCGCATACCAGCTCAAGGAGAAACACGTGGCAACCTCGCTGCTGGAGGCCACGGCGTAGCGCAACCGCTATCGCCGAGAGATAGAGAAATTGCGATGGCGGTTGGCCCTACGCTACGCGAAAAAGGATTATTATTTGCAGGTCTTGATGTTATCGGTGATTACCTAACCGAAATCAACGTCACCAGCCCAACCTGCATACGAGAAATCGATAAGGCTTACAATACCAACATCGCCGATGCGTTAATTAAGGCGATAGAGAAAAAAATATAGCAATAATGTATTCGGCTTTTAAAAACTGAATGACTTTAAAAACGCAACGATAAAAAGAACTGACTATGGCAACTGGAACTCAAGTTTCAACAAACGACAGATTATGGTTTACCTTTCTGGGTGCCTTAGCACTGCATTTATTTATTTTATTACAGCTTGGATTCAAGATTCCTAGTGACGATAAAATAGCCCCCACACTTAACATTACACTGGCAACACAAGTCAGCCAGGAAGCGCCAGAAAAAGCTGATTTTCTCGCTCAGCATAATCAAGAAGCCAGCGGCACTGCCGATGAAGTCCATGAGCTACTCACCGATCAACAGTCCGAGTTTAATGATTCAGAAATTCGTGAAATAACTCCACCACCACAACAAAAATCTACACAAGAGAGCGAGCAAGAAAATAATATATTGAAAACGACAGAGCTAAGTCGCCTTAAATTACCCGACGAAATAATCCAAGAAACCACAGAACAAGAAACTGTTAAAGCGCAAGATGAAAACATTCTCCTCTCCAGCCCGGAAGCAGCTGCACTGCAAGCCAAACTTGATCGGTTACGCCAATCGGAAGCGCTACAACCTAAAATAAAACGCATTCAAACCGAAGCAACCAAAGCCAGTTCCGACGCCGCTTACTTACACGCATGGAATAATCGCGTCGAACAAATAGGCAACGCAAACTTTCCTCAAGAAGCTATTGACCAAAAAGTATTTGGGACATTAACCATGGTTGTCACGCTCAACCCCAACGGAACCATTGATGATGTGGAAATTATTAATCCGTCTAACTTTACACTCCTAAATCAATCAGCATTACAAATGGTACATATGTCCGCACCCTTTGCACCCATTCCTGCAGAAGTGCTCAATGGTAACGATAAGTTAGAAATTACACGCATCTGGTCTTTTGAAATTACCGGACTATCCACTAAAGGATCCAATTAATCCGCTATGGCTATGGCGTATTCATAAATAGAAGTAAAGGCTGCAGCTGAGGTTAATAATGAGCACGCCAAGCTTATCACTGCGCAATAAATTTCTGGTTGCACTGCCCTCGATACTGGATAACCCATTCACCAGAACAGTTACCTATATCTGTGACCACAGCAACGAAGGCACTATGGGTTTAATTATCAATCAACCCCTAGAGCTTTTACTGCCTGATGTTTTTAAGCAGCTCAACCTACCCAATACCATTGATATCGCTAACCCCAAAGTGTTGCGTGGAGGCCCAGTAAAACCCCAACGCGGTTTTTTATTGCATACAGCCATCAACAGCCCGCTGCAAACATCGATTCACGTTAATGACGATTTAATGCTAACAGCCTCCAAAGATATTCTTGAGTCGATTGCCATTGGAGAGGGTCCTTCAGAGTTTTTATTTGCCTTAGGTTTTGCAGGCTGGAGCCCAGGGCAGCTAGAAAACGAACTTAAAGAAAACTGTTGGCTAACAGTAGATGCAGATATGGATACCCTATTCAATTGCCCAATTGAAACCCGCTGGAATTCAATCTATGAAAAAATGGGGATCGACCCCAGCTTTATTGCACAGGGAGGAAATGCTTAAGCATGAAATACGTTATAGGTTTTGACTATGGCCTTAAAAATATTGGCGTTGCCATTGGCCAGTCAATCACCCAGACCGCAAGCGAGTTAAAACCGCTTGGCGCAAAAGATGGAATTCCTAATTGGGAAGCTATAGAAAAACTGCTAAAAGAATGGGATATCAATTCAGCCGTGGTAGGCCTACCTATCAATATGGACGGCACCGACAGCGAGCTAGCCTTGCGTGCAAAAAAATTCGCCAATCGCTTACATGGTCGCTTTGGAATACAGGTTCATTTAATGGATGAACGCTTATCGACACGGGAAGCAAAAGAAGAAGCCGCCAACCGTGGTCATAAAGGCCACTATAAAAGCGACCCTATTGATTCGATTGCCGCTAGATTGATTTTAGAAAGCTGGCTTAATATACAAGCGCAAAAAAACAACACAGAAAATTAAACATTAACAACTCAAGAAATTGTTAATGTTTAATTGCAGTACTACTGACGCTTTAACCGATTTAAACCATTTAACGCAGCCACTCGATAAGCCTCAGCCATGGTCGGGTAATTAAACGTTGTATTGGTGAAATAATTAATATTATTCGCTTCGCCAACCTGATTCATGATCGCTTGACCAATATGTACAATCTCTGCAGCCTCAGCACCGAAACAATGAATACCTAAAATTTCTTGAGTATCTAAGTGGAATAATATTTTTAACATGCCTACATCGTCGCCACTAATTTGTGCACGTGCAGTATCTTTAAAAAAGGCGCGCCCCACTTCGTAAGGTACTTTTGCTGCTGTTAATTCGGCTTCCGTTTTACCAACAGAGCTTATTTCGGGCAGAGTATAAATACCCGTAGGTGCGTCAGTTACTTTGCGAACTATTTGCCCCGTAATGCAATCGACCACAGCACGCCCTTGGTCATAAGACGCACTGGCCAAGCTAGGCCAACCAATAACATCTCCCGCCGCATAAATATTGGGTTGCGTAGTGCAATACACATCATTCACATCAATTTGACCACGATTGTTCGCAGCCAAACCAGCGTTTCCTAATTGCAGATCTTCGGTATTACCCGAGCGCCCATTACACCAGAGCAAAGCATCCGCTTTAATTCGCTTGCCTGATTTTAAATACACAGTGACCATTTCGTCACTAGCATCAACACGATCAAAATCTTCGCCATGCCTTACTAAAACACCTTTATTGCGCAAGTGATAACTTAGCGCATCGGTAATTTCAGTATCTAAAAATGATAATAAACTATCGCGATTATTAATAAGGTCGACCTTCATACCAAGGCCAGAAAAAATAGACGCGTACTCACAACCAATCACACCAGCGCCATAAATAACAAGCGTTCTTGGCGTATGCTCCATTTGCAAAATGGTATCGCTGTCATAAACGCGTGGATGCGTAAAATCAATGCTGCTGGGCCTATAAGGGCGCGAGCCCGTTGCAATTAAAATATTTTTGGCGGTAATGGTATCGCTAGGGTTTTTATCATAAGAAACCGTCACGCTATTGGCCGATAAAAACTGCGCTTTACCCGAATGAACATAAATGCGATTACGCATAAAATAGGCTTTATGCATCGCCACCTTACGGGGAATAATGGCTTTAGCTGCGTGCAATACGGCTGGATAATTAATCGAATTAAACGAATTTAATTGCAACATTTCGGGCTGTTTACGGTAATTAATTACCTGTTTAACAACATGCCTTAACGCCTTTGAGGGAATGGTACCTTTATGTGTGCAGTTACCCCCTAAATCGCTTTGCATATCGACAACACCTACCGATAGCTCATATTTAGAAGCCGCCATTGCGGCTGCTTCACCTGCAGGTCCCGCACCTATTACTAATAAATCATACGTATAATCAGCCATACTTACCTCTATTGACTCCCGAGTGGCCGCTTCTTCGAACGGTTTAATGTTTTAGTAAACCAGCATCGACACTTATATTTTTATTTTTTTGAAGCTGCATCGTATGCCAAAAGTTCTTTTTTCATCTCGGCATTTTTTTTGCCTTGCTGATTTTCTTCATCACATTTTTTGGTGTCGCCACCACAAATATCGCAGGCCTTTTCCATACCAAGGCTACTCATTCCACCACAAGAGCCTTTTAAGGGGCGCCCCTTAACAATAACGCCCAAGGCCATGCCCACAATCATTAATGCAATAAAGATAAATGCCAAAATAAACGTGATCATCAATTAACCCTCTATTTATTGCAGTTATAAGATTAGCTATTCAACTAAATTTTGTTTTTAAGCGGCGGAAGTTATGGCAATAAATAAGGCGCGAAAGTGGTGCTGTATCGCACACTAAAACCCTCACCTTTGCGCTCGATGATATATATCGGTATGCCTTCCTGCTCGGCTAATACCATGGCACGATCGCCGCCCAACACGGTAAAAGCCGTTGCTAAAGCATCAGCCTCGCCTGAAGTGGCGGCAATAACCGTCACTGACGCTAAATTATGATTAATAGGCTTTCCCGTGGTGGGATCGATGGTATGCGAATAACGAATGCCATCCTCTTCGAAGTAATTGCGATAGTCGCCAGATGTCGCCACGCCCACCTCAGAAACCGCAATAGGTTTTATTTTCCCAGCGCTGGTAGCAGCCTCGACGCCAATACGCCATGCATCGCCGCTGGCGTTGTGACCGTGAAGACGTAACTCACCGCCAATTTCCACCATGAAATGATGAAAACCTTCAGACCACAATAAGTCAGCAACTTCATCAACACCGTAACCTTTGGCGACTGCCGAAAAATCCAACTGGAGTGTTTTGTTTTTTTTAACGCGATGGCCAGCAGCATCAACTTCTACAGCCTGGTAACCCACCTCGCCCATCAGTGCGGCAATTTGGTCATCACTGGGTTTTTTATCTTTGTGCCAATCTGGCCCAAAACCCCATAAATTCACTAAGGGACCCACGGTAGGATCAAAAGCACCACCACTTAATTGGCTAATACGATTACTGAGGGCTAAAACGCCTAAAAAACGCGAAGAAACGGCAACCCATTCGCCCACAGGGGCGGCATTAAATTGCATTAATTCGGAGTCAGGGATATAGGTCGAAAGGCTTTGATTAAACTCTTTCAACAGTAGCTCAATGCGTGCCTGCACATCGGCGCTTGGCGCAGGCTGACTCTTCGGGACAACAATTTTAATATTGTAAGTCGTCCCCATCGTGGCGCCAGTGAAGAGCACTGTTTGGAATTTTTCTTTCTGCTGACAAGCGGCCGCAAAAATACAGAAACAAAAAAGCAAGAGCAGCAATGCTGCTCTCGCCTTGAAGGGTTGATTGTTCAAAACATTAACCACCAAAATCATCAAGCATAATATTTTCGTCTTCGACACCTAAATCTTTCAGCATTTTAATCACTGACTGATTCATGATTGGCGGGCCGCACATGTAGAACTCGCAATCTTCGGGCGCAGGATGGTTTTTAAGGTATTGCTCAAACAGGACGTTATGAATAAAACCGGTTAAGCCAGTCCAATTATCTTCTGGTTGAGGATCAGACATTGCTACATGCCACTGAAAGTTTTCATTTTCGGCGGCTAATTGATTGTATTCATCGTCGTAAAATAATTCACGCAACGAACGCGCACCGTACCAAAAACTAATTTTACGTTTAGATTTTAAACGGCGAAGCTGATCAAAAATGTGCGAGCGCATTGGCGCCATACCGGCACCACCACCAATAAAGACCATCTCGGCATCGGTATCTTTAGCAAAGAATTCACCGAAAGGGCCGTACACAGTAATTTTATCGCCGGGCTTTAAGCTAAACACATAAGAAGACATTTGCCCTGGTGGCAAGCCCGTAGTGCGGGGCGGTGGTGTTGCAATACGAATATTGAACTTCACCACACCTTTTTCTTCGGGGTAGTTAGCCATTGAATACGCGCGAATGACAGGTTCGGTGACCTTAGATTCAAACTCAAAGAATTTGAAATGATTCCAGTCACCGCGATACTGCTCATCAATGTCGAAGTCCTTGAAATAAACATGATGCGGTGGCGCCTCTAACTGAACATAACCACCGGCACGGAAGTTAACGTTTTCGCCTTCAGGCAACTTGAGTGTGAGCTCTTTAATAAAGGTCGCCATATTGGGATTAGACACAACGGTACACTCCCATTGTTTAACACCAAATACATCGTCTTCTACTTCGATATGCATGTCTTGTTTAACAGGCACTTGGCAACTTAAACGCCAGCCCGCTTTAGCATCACGCTTAGTAAAATGTCCCGCTTCGGTTGGCAGCATTTCGCCGCCGCCCGACTCAACAATACATTTACATTGCGCGCAGCTGCCGCCGCCGCCACAAGCCGAAGGTAAAAATAATCCTGCACCGGCTAAGGTTTGTAATAATTTGCCACCCGCCGCCGTTACAATTTCCTTCTCGCCGTTAACCAAAATGGTCACGTCGCCACTAGCCACTAATTTCGCACGTGCCGATAAAATCACAGCCACTAACGCGAGCACGATGAAAGTAAACATCACCACGCCTAATACAATTTCAATATTCATTGTGTGTTATATCCCCGTGGTTACAGATCTATGCCGCCAAACGACATAAAGCCCAAAGACATCAAGCCAACCGTGATGAAGGTAATACCCAAGCCTTTAAGACCTTGAGGAACATCGCTGTACTTGAGTTTTTCTCGGATACCTGCAAGCGCTGTAATAGCCAAAGCCCAACCCACACCCGAGCCAGCACCAAAAACCGTACTTTCTACAAAGTTGTAGTCGCGCTCAACCATAAACAGAGCCGCACCCATGATGGCGCAGTTAACGGCAATCAACGGTAAAAACACGCCCAAAGCGTTGTACAAAGACGGGAAGTATTTATCCAAAATCATTTCCATGATTTGAACGATCGCAGCAATGACACCGATATAACAAATCAAACCCAAAAAGCTTAAATCAACATCAGGGTAACCTGCCCACGCCAACGCGCCATCGGCTAACAAATAGGTATAAATCAGGTTGTTAACAGGCGTTGTAATAGTGAGAACTACCGTTACCGCAACACCTAAACCTATAGCGGCATCAATTTTTTTAGAGATAGCTAAAAACGTGCACATCCCTAAAAAGAAGGCCAATGCCATGTTCTCGATAAAAATCGAGCGAATAAACAAGCTAATTAACTCTTCCATTTACAGAACCTCCGCCGTTTTACTGGAGTTGTGTGCAATTTTAAATTCATCTTTTTCAATTTGAGTGGGCTTAATGGTGCGCAAGCCCCAAATAATCAAACCTATCAAAAAGAATGCGCTCGGCGGTAACAACAAGAGACCATTAGAAACGTACCAACCACCTTCGGTAGTCAATGGCAGAATTTCGAAACCTAATAATTTACCTGAGCCAAATAATTCGCGAATTACACCTAAAGCAACCAGCATGGCGCTATAGCCTAAACCGTTACCAATGCCATCTAAAAAGCTAGGGATTGGAGGGTTTTTCATGGCGAAAGCTTCTGCGCGGCCCATCACAATGCAGTTGGTAATAATCAAACCAACAAACACAGAAAGCTGTTTACTGACATCATAAGCAACAGCTTTGAGGATTTGATCAACCACAATAACCAACGAGGCAATAATGGTCATCTGCACAATCATACGAATACTGCTAGGAGCATAGTTACGCACTAGCGAAACAAAAAAGTTCGAAAATGCCGTTACAACCGTTAAAGAGATACACATAACCAGTGTCACTTTAAGGCTGCTCGTTACGGCTAACGCAGAACAAATACCTAAAATCTGCAACCCAATCGGGTTGTTATCAAAAATAGGTTTAATGAGTAAATCTTTCGTTTTCATGATTACGCCTCACCTTTTTTCATGTTGGCCAAAAATGCGGCGTAGCCGTTTTTACCTAACCAAAATTGCAGCAAGTTATGCACGCCCTTACTGGTTAAAGTGGCGCCCGATAAACCATCCACCTTGTGCTCAGCACCCGCAGCATGGGTATCAACACCGCCTTTAATCACGGCGATAGCGAGAGAGCCATCTTCATTAAAGAGCTTTTTGCCGGGCCACAATGCTTTCCAGCGAGGATTATCCACCTCACCACCTAAACCAGGCGTTTCGCCGTGTTGATAAAAACCCAAACCAATCACGGTATTCATGTCGCCTTCAATCGCCAAAAAACCATACAAGGTTGACCACAAACCGTAACCACGCACAGGAAGAACAATAATTTTTTTGCCCCCTGCGGTGTTGGCGATATATATCTTGGAGTATTTTTCAACACGGCCAATCTTGGCAATATCCTCGTCACTGCTTAAAGATTCTGACTGTTCGGGATTTTTGGCCGCTTTGCTTTGATCGTATTTATCGGCATCAACTGCAGTCGTGAATTTACCGGTTTCAAGATCCACCAATTTAATTTCAACGTTTTTAAACTGCTCATCTACTTCGGTCGCAGGGTCCAATAAACCCGCTGCCGATAGAATATTGCGTTTAAAATCGAGCTGTTTATTAGCCACTTGGGCAGGCTTTAGCATAACTGCTGCGGTCGATACAATGACCGAGCACACCACACACAATAAGGTGGCGATAGTCAGCGTTCTTGCAATACTGTCTTTACTAGCCACGTGCTAACCTCCGCTTGATGTTTGACTGAACCACAAAATGGTCAATGAGAGGGGCGAATAAGTTGGCAAATAAAATGGCCAACATCATGCCCTCGGGGAATGCGGGATTTACCACCCGAATGGTGACCACCATAAAACCGATTAAAGCACCGTAGACCCATTTACCTTTATTAGTCATGGAAGCCGACACAGGATCGGTGGCCATAAAGATCATACCGAAAGCAAAACCACCAATAACGAGGTGCCAGTAAAAAGGCATGGCGAACATAGGGTTAGAATCGGAGCCGATAAGGTTAAAGAGTGTTGATGTTGCAACCATACCCAAGAACACACCAACCACGATGCGCACAGAGGCAATACCTGTTGCCAAAAGCACCGCACCGCCAATAAATATGGCGAGGGTTGAGGTTTCGCCCATAGAGCCTTGCATGTTACCAATGAAGGCATCAAACCAGGTTAATTGTTGGCTTAACGCCTCCCAACCTTGTGTGGCCGCAACAGATAATGCTGTCGCACCGGTATAACCATCAACCGCCGTCCAAACTGTATCGCCACTCATAGCGCTAGGGTAAGCAAAGAATAAAAACGCACGGCCAGCCAATGCTGGGTTCAAGAAGTTTTTACCCGTACCACCAAACACTTCTTTACCAACTACCACACCAAAGCTAATACCGAGCGCGGCTTGCCACAAAGGAATGCTGGGCGGGAGAATTAAAGCAAATAAAATTGAAGTAACGAAGAAACCTTCGTTAACTTCATGGCCACGCTTCATGGCAAATAACACCTCCCAAAAACCACCCACTACAAACACGGTTAAATACACCGGCAAAAAGTAGAGCGCGCCGAGAATCATGTTATCCCAAATACTGCCGGCATCATGTGCCGTCAACATGGCCGCCAAGGCGCCACGCCAGCCTTCCATGCCCACCATGCCCATATCAGCGAGAATGGTGTTAGCTTGGAAGCCAGTGTTGTACATACCAAAAAACATCGCAGGAAAAGCGCATAACCACACGGTAATCATCATGCGTTTAAGGTCAATGCCATCGCGCACATGTGAGGTAGTTTTGGTGGTATCGCTGGGCTTATAAAAAACCGTATCAACGGCTTCATATAATGCATACCAGCTTTGCCACTTGCCGCCCTTATGAAAATGGGGCTCCACGCTATCTAAAATCTTTCGCAAGCTCATGGTTTAGCCCTCCACTTCAATGCGGGTTAAATTGTTGCGAAGTAGCGGACCATACTCATATTTACCGGGGCAAACAAAACTACAGAGGGCTAAATCTTCTTCGTCCAGCTCAAGCGCACCCAGTTTTTGCGCCATGTCGGTATCACCAACAATTATGCTGCGCAGCAATTGCGTAGGGAGAATATCGAGCGGCATGACTTTTTCGTAAACACCCACAGGAACCATGGCGCGCTCGCTGCCATTGGTGGACGTAGTGAAGTTGAAAAGTTTATTAGTCAGCTTGGAGATGTAAATATTCAATACCGAGAACTTATCAACACCTGGGCGCAAGTAATGGAGCATTTCGCGTTCACGGCCTTCGAGTAATACACTCACCTGCGTGTGGTAACGGCCCAAATAAGCCACTGCACCACGGGCGCTACGGCCACCAAAAACAGAACCCGAAATCACACGGTTTTCGCCAGTTTTTAATTCGCCCACCGTCAATTGCAGTAGGTCGGCACCTAAGCGTGTACGTACTAAACGTGGCTTTTCAACCTGCGGGCCAGCCAGCGCCACTACGCGAGCAGGATTGCGCTTACCTGTTGTGAATAACTCACCGATTTCGATCACATCTTGATAACCAATTGTCCAAACGGTTTTTTTAGCGCTAACAGGATCAAGGAAGTGAATATGTGTACCGGCGTTACCCGCTGGATGCACACCGCTGAAGGTTTCGTATTGTAAATTGCTGGCAGAAGCCTTGGGGATAGTCGCACCCGCCGCATGACACACAAAAACCTTGCCTGCGGTAAGTTTGCTGATCACATCCAAGCCCTGCTCAAAGGCAGCGCTTTTTTCGGCGATAATAATTGCAGCATCGGCCGCCAATGGATTGGTATCCATTGCTGTTACAAAAATAGAGGCTGGCGTACTGTTGATGGCAGGCACCTTACTAAAAGGGCGCGTGCGCAAAGCCGTCCAAAGGCCGGAGTTAACCAAGTTGCTAACAACTTGCTCTCGCTCAAGGGTCTTCAGCTGCTCAACGCGATATTGCGCGAATGACTCAGCCTCATCACCTTCAATATCAATAACAATCGATTGAAAAATTCGGCGCTCACCACGGTTGATCGCCGCAACGGTACCACTGGCTGGCGAGGTATAAATCACACCTGGCGTTTTTTTATCGGAGAAAAGCGTTTGTCCGAGTTTGACTCTATCGCCAACCTGCACCGTCATTGTGGGTTTCATACCGTGGTAATCAAACCCAACAACCGCAACAGATCGAACGGTAGAAGCATCCTCAATGCACTGCTGGGGTTTGCCAGTAATTGGCAGATCCAGCCCTTGACGGATTTTGCTCATACGTCTTTGCCTAAGTTAAAGTGAATAATAAAAAGTGGATAAAAATGGTCTAGTGAGTAAAACCAAATATCTACTCACCTAAAAATTCAATGCGAGATGCAATTTTAACAACCACAAAAAGGCCTTAACACATCGGTTAAAGGCATAAAAAACCTTTTTATTATCGAGCAAACAACCCTCAAGGGGGGCTTGTGTGCCGCGAAAGCGGTTGCATCTAAGTCAGAGCTGAAGCCAGCCAAAAAATCGGGCCAATTATAGTGATCCAGCGCCACAAATTCCAGCACTGTTACGGCCTTTCACCGAGCCACTACAAACCAACGATCCATTGTTAGCCACAAAGAACACAACGCGATAACACCGGCAAGCAATAAACAGCGAAGCATATACAAAACAAAAAAAGCCTCGTAATACCGAGGCCTTCTCAACACATATCAATCACGGCAAACACTAGTACTAAAGCACAGCTTTAACCCAAAGCACTCCAACTTCAGCCTTAACAATCTCAACTTCAGCACCCGCAGCAATAGGTTGCTCACTGCACAGAGCCCAATCTACGCCGGAATAAGAGTAACGCGCACCCCCCAAACGATTCACATCATCAGAGAGATAAAAGCGATATCCGTCAAAATCGGTTTTTACGGGCTTAATGTCTGTTTGATTCTGCATCTTAAGCATGAATTTCCACAAAAACGCCGCCAAAATAGCTGTTAGCAAGGCATTACTTAATAACAACGCCGACCAATGTGTAGGCAAAATACCCACCCACGCCACTATGCCAGTCAGCACTAGCGAAACACCTAAAAAAAACAAAATAAAAGTAGCAAAACCCAGCACCACCACCTCAAAAACCAATAGCGCTAAGCCCGCCGTAATCATCAACTGAGGAATATAAGCCGCAAGCGTTTCCACAAATCGTTACCCCTTATTTAAGGCATGAATAATTGTTGTCGCCTGCGCCACAATCGCCGCCACATCGGTACCGGAGTCGGGCAACAAAACCACACTCGACTCTTTAGCAATAGCATGTTTAGCGGCAATAGCCTTGAGCGCGAGATCTAACTGCACCGCTTTTTGCCCCTGCTCTGTAGCGGCAACTGCACCCACAGACCTCAATGCATCGGCTTGCGCATCAGCAACCGCACGTATAGCCTCAGCCTCACCCTGAGCCGCTAAAACGCGCGCTTGCTTTTCACCTTCGGCAATATTAATAGCCGCTTGGCGCTCACCTTCTGACTCTAAAATTTTCGCACGGCGTTCGCGCTCAGCACGCATTTGCGATTCCATCGCATGCATAATCGACGCTGGCGGGACAATATCTTTAATTTCGTAACGCATTACCGCCACACCCCAAGATTGCGCCGCCTGATTAATCGCCGCCACAATTTGAGCGTTTAAAGCATCGCGATCTTCAAAAGTCTTATCCAGCTCGATTTTACCAAGCTCGCTACGCATCGTCGTTTGCGCCAATTGCGTTACCGCAAACACGTAATTCTCAACGCCATAAGTGGCCTTGTAGGGATCAAGCACACGAAAGTACAAAACACCATCAACCGACAACGAAATATTATCTTTAGTAATCGCCGCTTGTGAGGGCACATCATAAGCCTGCTCCTTTAAGGAACGCACAGCAGCCACCTTATCTACAAAAGGCACAATAAAATTAAGACCAGCTTCTTTAGTGGACTGAAACTTCCCGAAGCGCTCAACAACCCATGCGCTATTTTGCGGGACAAACTTAATAGACGATTTCAGCAAAATAATAACAAAAACAAAAAACGCAAATTGAAACGTCAACAGGTATTCAAAGATGAAATTCATAGAGTAATCCTTTTGTGAGTATTTTTTAGTGGTTTTTTAGTTAGGTAAAATCAACGCTCAGCTCAGCGATATTACAACTAGTCAAAAAAACATCAAAGCAAGACCAATCAACAACCTCTTATCAAACGACAACGCTAGAGCGAACGAACATAAGATTCTTTATACGCACCGGCATCCAATATTACGCCATGCGCCTCGGCATCGCGCTGCAATTGATGATGCTTTATCTCAAGCTCCTCCAGCGCAATCGCATTATCATCTAAATTAGCCAACTGCCGAGAACCTTCATAAAAAAATTTCAACGCCTGAAAAGCAGGCTCCCGCCCTTGTTGCGCAGCGGCATTGAGTTTTGTCATTTTGCGAATTACTTGATTGAGCGCTTGTTTTAAATCCCAAACATAGGCCACCTCAAACATATAGGGATGTGTTTTGTATTTTCTCAATAATACTAAAACAACAATAGCCGTCGCCGTAACGCCGATTAAATTCCAGTGAAAATGCGTTCCTTGTGCCGCAGGAAAAAACGTAATTAACACCTGCGCAATCGTCAAGCTGCCCGCCATTAAAACAGCAATAACCATTACAATGACCCGCTTAATATGGCTGCGATAACGGACCTTATCAACATCTAACAATTGCACGCGCATCATCCTCGCAAAAAATATTGAATGGCCATAAAATAAACCACACACAGAAAAAGCGCACAGCCTTCATGTCGACGCCCACGCCAACACTCAAATATCTACAAAACTACCCTGCTAACTTGGTCACACAAGTACAGATATTACTCAGCGAAAACACACTGGGTCACACGCTACTTAAACGCTACCCAACGGCGCACACTATTACCAACGATGGCGAGCTGCGCGACTACGTATTAGCACTTAAAAATCTCTACTTACAAAAATCAGCACCACTAAGCAAAATCATTTACGACCCCAAAATACATGTCATCAATAATGCACTAGGGCTGCACAATTATGTTTCGCGCGTGCAAGGTGGCAAGCTAAAAAGTAAAAATGAAATTCGCATTAGCACCTTATTTAAAAAATCACCAGAATCGCTATTGAATATGATTGCAGTACACGAATTAGCGCACCTAAAAGAGAAAGAGCACAACAAAGCTTTTTACCGGCTCTGCCAGCACATGCTACCCAACTACTACCAGCTCGAATTTGATACTAGGCTTTACCTCACCGAGGTAGAAGCCAATGGGCCGCTGTATCCGTAATTAATCCATTAAACCTTAATGAACACCCCAATCAAACGCTTTGCCCTGCGTATCAACATGATGCTTAAGTTGTAATCCCTGCAAGAAGTTGCGCAATACCTGATCAAGACATTCCCGATACTGCTTGTGGTCCTTACGGCGAAAAAAAGCACTTAACTCATGCTTACTTAAACGTAAATTCGCCAACTCTAATAACGCCAACACATCTTCGGCTTTTAAATTCAGCGCAATTTTCAGTTTCATTAATACCATATTATTGGTCAACTTTGACTCTGGCGAAGGCGGAGTCTCTTCACGCGCACCTCGGAAATCAATAATTAAACCATTTAAAAAATACGCGCAATGTTTATCGTTTAACGGTGCAAAATCAGGCATATCATCCTTTTTTAGCCAATTACTCACTTGCTCCCGAGAAACCACCACGCCACCCAAAGCAAATAGCGCGATCATTTTGTCATCACCAAAATCGAAGGTGTAACGTAAGCGACGCAATACATCATTTTTTTTCATAACACGTAAAACTCTAATAAATAACATTAATGACCTACATAAGATCAAATTTGACAGCATTTAAATTAAACGCCAAAGTTTAGCCTCGGTTTTAAAGTCACGAATCAACGCCTCTTTAAGCGCAAAGGCCATTTCGGCCGCATCATTAAAACGCTCGGCTGTTTTCTTTTTAAGTGCGCAATTAACAATGCGTGACGCGCTTGTTGGCAACGCAGGGTTGAGCATACGCAACGATGCAGGCTTGGAATAAAGAATGGCATCCTGAATATCCAACACGCTTTTACCTTTGAACGGTAGGCTACCGGTTAGCAATTGATACAAAATCACGCCCAAACGAAATATATCGGTTTGCAGCATTAAAGGCCTAGCCTGCAATTGCTCTGGCGCCATATAGTAAGGGCTGCCCATAGCTTCGCCCGTTTCGCTTTGCGCAACACTCAACCATTTTGCAATGCCAAAATCAGTGATTTTTACATCAAAGGTTTCGCGATCATAAAGAATATTGCTGGGCTTTAATTCGCAATGCATCACCGAATAACGATTAGCAAAAGCTAAGGCCTCGGCCACTTTAAGACCAATCCAATAAACTTCTGCAACCGGCAACAAATTATCAATATGCAAATATTCTGTTAAAGGTTTTCCCTTTGCAAAATCCATTGCTATGTATAAAAACTTTTCTTCTTGGCCAACATCAAATACGGTCACAATATTGGGGTGATTTAACTTTCCCAAAGTTTTAATATCCAAAGAAAACTCTGCTTTAATTTTCTCCTGATTTTCAGCATTAAAGACATTAAGATTGAGCGTTTTAATGGCCAGTGCGCGCGCGATAACGGCATCGTAACCCTTATAAACAACACCCGAATCACCGTGAC
Source organism: Marinagarivorans sp. (assembly GCA_034519605.1). Taxonomy (GTDB): domain Bacteria; phylum Pseudomonadota; class Gammaproteobacteria; order Pseudomonadales; family Cellvibrionaceae; genus Marinagarivorans. The sequence continues at coordinate 32,344 of JAXHOG010000059.1, read as the reverse complement.
CAATCACTTCATTCACCTGATATTTACCTAGCTTCTCAAAAACATTATCAATACAAATAATAGTGTCATCAGCTGGAGGCATTATTGGTTTTTTAATGCGCTCGCTAAGAATTTTTTCGCAGTTATCTAACTGCGACTCAACATCCTTAAAAGTGCGCGCCTTGCGGTATAACTTTCGCCATAAAGGGCGGGATTTTTCAGCGTCATTTTTAATTAACAATGCACTCGCGATAAGGTAATACCATTTTAAGGAAGCGCGAGTCAGCGACGTATTAATTACAGCATCGGCTGCGCGAGGAAAATCCCCTTGCCGATAATTAAGTCTTGCAGATTGCAGCGCCCAATATTCGTTTTCAGCTCGAAGTGCCGACAATTCAAAGTGATTAATACGCCACAGCATCATAAAAAAATGCACGAGCAGCACAACCACAATAATATCAGCCATCGGTAGCCACAACCCCATAAAGCGAGGCAGTAGCAACTGCACCATAACCATCACAAAAATTAAGGTGCCGCAAATTCCAACAGAAACATACGCTGTTAATCGAGGCGACAAAAACATCACCAATAACATCAAAACCAAAACTACCGCTAATTTAATAAAAGGCAAATAATAGGGTGTCGTTAAAAATGCACCATCACCCAGCGCAGCCAACACTTGCACTGTATGCATTAAATGAGGGCTCTCATTGCGACCAATAACAATCCAACCACTCAATGAATCCATTCTCTGAGAAGCCGCCAATGTTAACTGCACCACTGGGGCTTTTATTCCTACTGCCTCGCCATACAGAGGAATAATATCCCCTTGAAAACCCAGCTTTATCTTTTGCGCGCCCAACTGCAAGCTTTGGTTTTGCTGCCAAAATAACTCCGGCATTACGACGTTCGAGCTATCTTTTTGAAGCTGTGCAGCCAATAAAAAACGCGCTGCAAAGCTTAAGTAGGTATCGTTATCTTTTTTATAAATTAACGGCTGACTTAACGAATTTTCTAACGGCAAAGGATAGTGAATGAGCGAAGAGCTGATCGCTGTTGGTGCGATGTAGTCTTGCATCGCGACATTATGATTCAACAACCAATTAGGGAAAAACCGAGAGGCGTACCCACTCACGCGAACTTTAGGCGAATGATAAGAAATACGCTTTGGAATACCGATAAGTACATCCGATTTTAATCTTTCAAGCAGCTGATCGCGCTCGCCAATCAATGTTTTTGATAAATCGCTAAATTCTTTCGGATTTAAACGTCGATCATCTATCCAAACACCAAGAAGTTTTTCGGACCTGCCAGAAATTAATCTTACAGGCTCCTCTGTTAGAAAAGCGGTAACAGAATCGCTAGCTTGAATCTTGTTTAGAATGTCGAGCAACTCTTTCGCGCCATCAATATTCTCCTGCCAATATTCAAAAGTTATATCTGGCACATGGATAGCGGTAATGGGGGTATGAGGGGGGGGCAATGGATAATATTGCACCGCTAGCGCCAACAAATGGCGGTTCACGGAATTCACAAAACCCTGCAGAGAAACAGGCATTCGCCCTGTGCACAAAAAAAATGCTAAGACTACAACGATAAAAACACGAATGCTTACAAGTCGATAGAGAATGTGTGTATTAAAAGCCATGAATATAGCCACATTAATTAAGTACTAATGACTACTGTCATCAACCATTCTGCACATTCGTAACGGATACTACTCGCCAGCCGCCACGACACGATTACGCGTTGTGCGCTTAGCTTGATACAGCGCCTCATCGGCGCGTACAAATAAATTCTCTAAACTTTCGTCAACTTTAATGGATGCTACGCCAAAGCTTGCCGTCACTTGGGGGACATCATTAAATTCGTGATTCATAATCAACATTCTTAGCTTTTCAGCTAAGGCTTTTGTTTCGCTCAGTTCGCTATCGCGACAGACCAACAAAAACTCTTCGCCACCCCAGCGCGCAAAACGATCAGATGAACGAATATTGCTGGTAATTAACGCAGACAGCTCGACTAATACTTTATCGCCAATAGGATGACCATGAATGTCATTGAGTTTTTTAAAATGATCAAGATCGAGTAACACAATCGATAAATGCTTAGCGCTAACATGCCATTCATTTAGCGCTTCGATGAGGGACCCCTCGACACCTTCGCGATTAAAGGCGCCCGTTAAAGGATCGCGCTTAGCTCTAATTTCCATATCCTTGGCTTGTTTGTCCAGCAATGTATTGAGCTGCGTTAATTCGCTTTCTTTGCGCTGACGGGATAACAATTCTTTTTTCAGACTATAAACACGAGAAATTAAATAAGTTAAAACTGCAACAATCCAAGATAAAATAATCATTAAATACCAAGTTTCGGTGGTAATTAATTGCCGTGTAAACTCGATACGCTCAAGCTTAAAATTATGCTCGCCATGATTAATGCTGGAGGCAGTTTGAATTTCAACAATGACAATATTAGAAAGATCAGGTAACGAAAGCCTTAGTGGGATAGCCTGTTCCTGCAGCCACCAATCAGCCACCGTAAAATCGCTTAAGCTCAATTCTAAATACCCGTCTTTGTCGAGCAATTCCTTTTCAAACTCTAGGGCGTTATATTTAGTCGATTTTAATTCATCATCTTTACTGTAAGCTGAGTCATAGTTACGCAAAAAAATACGTATCGTTTTACCGGGGCCCTCATAACGCAACCAAATACGCATTGTTTTAAATGCACCTAAATCTACGCCAGTCACAAAACTATTTTTTAAATAAAGTTCGTGTCCACAATAGGGGTAAGCAAAGCCATCGTTTAATATACACGTCCATTCGTCTTTAGCCTGATCAACCCATTTAACCTCACTAAAACCTCCATTTAAAACATCGTCATATATTCGACGGGTATGCTCTTCGTTAGGATTCACCACGTAATTGGAGATCAAAATCCATGGGCGTAGCGCCACCGCTAGCATTGTAAGTACAACCAGCGCTATCAGTTTTCTTTCTGTTTTAAGCAATAGACTAAACATTGTATTTGCAAGCATCCTACAAAATGTTCTACCGACAATTAGCAAAGCTCATAAAAATATTGGGCTGCTTCGGCCTCGTCAAATAAGCTCAATCGTTTTTATTGATCATATAACTTTCATTGATTTTCTAGAGCGTCTACCAAAGACTTAAAAGCATTGTGATTATTTTGATTCAAGGACATTAATACCTTATGCGCATCAATAACCTGCGATTTAAATGCGTTTTCTGTTCCTTCCTCGCAACGCAACGAAAAACCTTGCGCAGAGGGTGCAGGCGCACAACGGGTAATCAAAAATATCTCATCAAAACCCATTGTTTCAAATAACCGAAGCATTCCCTGAGCCTCTATAAGTAGTACAGGCTTTGCCAATTCGCGCCGCTGACACTGCAATGCGATTTTGGCCATCAAACCGAGTGTAGTGCTATCCACTGCAGCCGCCGCCGTTAAATCAAAAACAACGGAAACGAAGTCAGGATCGCCAAACATGGTGCCAATATATGTATCAAATGATAAACACAACACCATTCGCACATCGCCAATCAGTCGAATGACGTAAACACCATGCTGACTCGCGACCTGAATTTCACCAATCATTGCACATCCTTATAACAGCTGCTTAACCAGAATCATCGCTATGTCATCCGGCGACTCGCCATCACAATCAAGCGCTAACAAACGTGTTAATACGGGTAAAGTTAAAGGCGTTTTTGAACCTTTTACTGCATCCAAGAGATATTGCTCTTTTTCGATTAAGTCACCACCAGGCAAGCGCTCTAAAATACCATCCGAAAATACAGCCAACTGGAAACCTTTTGGCAAAACTTCTTTATAAACTGTCCAGCTCGCGCCCTCAAACAAGCCTACAGGTTTACCCTTGCCAGCGAGAAACTTAGCATCACCCTCGCGGGAAATCAAAATAGGCAAAGGCAAATGCCCCGCCAACACATAGTGCATTTCTAAAGTTTGGGTATCGATAAAACCCACCACGCAGGTTAAATGCGAAAAAAAACGGGACTGCATGAGCTCGGCATTCACCACTCGAAGTAATTCATCCGGTGCGGTATCTATATCTTCATGCGTGCGCACAATCTGTCGCTCTCTAAACAATCGGCGCACCAACTGTTTTAACCAGACAGTCACAAAAGCCGATGAGGCGCCATGCCCCGAAACGTCGGTCAAATAAAACGCCACATAGCGTTTTAAAATATGGCCATAATCAACAAAGTCACCACTCAAATACAGCGATGGCAAAACCATATGGCTAAGCTCGATACCGCTGTACACAACGGGTGTCATCGGCAATAGGTTACTTTGCACCTGCTTAGCCGCTTGCTGATCGCGCTCCAATAGTTGGACGTGATCTTTAAGTTCACGATTCATTGCTTCTAGGCGTTTTTTATAGGCTTCATTTTCGGCTTGTAACGCCCGCACATTTAAAGCGCGCTCTATGGCATGCACAACAACATTAAGGTCGGGAATTGGCTTAACCAGATAATCTGAAGCGCCTAAACGTAAGGCTTCTGCCACATCAGCAACATCACCTAAACCAGACATAAGAATAAAAGCAGGTGGCGCATCGAGTTGCCTTACAAAATTCAACAACTCGAGACCATTTAAGTGCGGTAAGCGCAAATCAGATACAACAACCTGAACACTGTTTTGCAATAAATAATTACGCGCCTGCGCGACGGAGTCAAACTCGATGACAATTAATTGATTGGCGCGAAGCTGTGCTACAAGCTGCTTACGAATATGTAGATCATCATCGACAAGGGCAACAATGTTGCCGCCACCTAACGTACTACTCATTCAACAACCATTTGATACATAAAAAACCATGGAGTTTTAATTAACTCAAGCTATTGATTCCGTTATAACCGAATGCCGATACCAGATCGAGGGCGACCACACTACTCTCTCAATGCTGTAGACGCAACCTGTGGTAGGCCAAATAAAGTAGCACCAAAAACCTCCGCATGACACACAGAACATCACCATTTTTACGCCTATCGCTAAGATACAGCGCAGAGTTCGGACAAAGATACGGCGCCTAATTCACACGGCCGCGAGAACTCAACTATAAAGAAACAGCGACTAATCATTCAGGAGTAGCAAGATGGATTTAGCCACACGTAAATTTGAAGAAAAACGCGATTTTATACGAATGAACGTTAATTGCGATGCAATCATAACCACAACGGACGGGCAGAAAAAACAAGGTTATTGCAGCAATCTTAGCGGAGGCGGGGCACTGCTAAAGCTTGATCAAGCACTGGACGTTAATGAAAGCATCGAGTTCACGATCAACTCACAATATGGCCACTCGCCCGTTTTTAGCGCTACAGCAAAAGTGGTACGCGCAACAGCCGCTAATGATGAACCGAACCTCTTCTGGGTGGCAGTGCGCTATCACTAGCGCACCCCAATAAATTCAAAAACCTTCAAGGTCGTCTAAATCGCCACCAAAGTCATCTTCTACTGCGCCATCCTGAGCGGAGAACTCTCTGCTCTGTAAATAAGCTTCGCGAATAAAAATATATTTGTCGCCACTCATCAACGCCTCAGCATCCAAAAGGTTTTTTCGCTTATCGGTATATTCCAAAGCTGTAAGGCGGTAGCGCCAAGTTTCAGCCTCTAAATAGGTCAGCGGTGTTGTAGCCCAATCAGCAGGAATACTAATAATGTCAGTAGCTGTAGACGGCCCTAAAATAGGCAACACAATGTAAGGCCCCGCAGGTAGCCCCCAATAACGCAAGGTTTGCGCAAAATCTTCGCCCTGACTTTTTTCAAGCCCTGCAACGTTTGCGACATCCACTAAACCACCCAAACCAGCAAGTGTATTTAATAAAAATCGGCTGCCGTCATAACTGGCTTGGATCCATTTGCCTTGCAATACATCATTAATAACATTAGTCACCTCCCCGAGATTACCAAAAAAATTACCTACGCCACGCTCAACAAACTCAGGCGCAGTACTTCGATAACCCTTAGCAACAGGCTTGGCAATATAGGTATCTAAAGTATCGTTAACAGTAAAGACAACCCTATTCATATTTTCATAGGGGTCCTGTGGTGATGGGCCCGTAGCGCAACCGGCAACAACAGCCAAAAAAGAAAAAAAGAAACTGCCCACCCATAATTTCCACATACACATTTCCCACCCAGCAACGAAGGGCCAGCATTCTACTCTTCTAAGGGCAAAAAAAAAGCTCGCACTAGGCGAGCTTTTAAAATGGGCTATTAACGCGAATTAAAATTTAACGTCCATACCTACACCAAAATAATCTGTTTTATTATCTTCCTTGCTCACCAATGCGCCTACGACATTAAGTTTGGTGAATGCATTATTGGTATAAAAAGCAAACAGCTTTGCATTGCTACTCAAAGAATAATCTGCGCCAACACTGAAGGTAGTGCCATCGCTGTCTTCGCCTTTAACAATATCCGACTGACCGAATTGACCCAACAATGCCCATTTGCCCATGGAGTATTTAGCAGAAGCAAAAGCCGCATTTAATTTATCCGCATCGCCTACAGGCTCAAACTGCTCAACCAATGCACCCAACTGCAAATTGCTGAAGGTGTACTGTAAAACGCCGCGCACAGTACTGGTATCTTCAACAGTAACGTCCATGTCGTAGGCTAATGCTGCATATAATCCGCCATTGTCGTAAGTTGCTGCCAGAGATGTACCGTTTGAATCTTTATCGTTTTCGCTAGAAATAACATCGCCGTATAACGTAAAACCAGCCATCGATGGCGAGCTGTACATCACGCTATTATTGGGGCGGTTTTCGCTATTTGAAAGAACAGCAATATCGCCATACAAATCATTAAACAAATCCACTTTGTTTTGCGCAGTTTTTAATGGCGAGTCAAACTTACCCGCTTGCACGGTACCAAAACCACCTTTAACACCGATAAAAATATTGCGCTGAGTAAAGGTTTGTTTTTTGGCAGCGTCTGTCTGAGCTGTATTACCATCATCAATATCAATTTGGAATTCAGCTTGATAAATCACTTCAAGGTTAGTATCAGTCAGTTTTTCGCTGCCTTTAACACCAATACGCGATGCATTGCTCGCCAATTCGGTAATTGAGGTGTCGGTATTTCCGGCTGAATTTTTTACGCTTGAATAAGTTACATTAGCTTTACCGTAAAGCGTCGGGGCTGCAACGGCATATAGAGGTGAAGACATTGCAACAGCTAGCGCAATAGAAAGAGTTTTGTTCACGTTTATCTCCTACAGAGTGATTTAAGTACTAATTGATTAACAATAAAACGAGTTATATTTCAAATTTGTGGCGACTATATGGCGGAATTATTACAGTTTAGTGACAACTCACCAAGCTGAACATTTAATTTCTTCCCATTGACTTTTTAAACGCTTAACCGAAACCGGCACACTGGTTTTTAGTGTTTGCGCAAATAAAGAGACACGCAACTCCTCGACCAAATAACGGTATTGCTGCCACGCAGGTTGCTGAACATAGACACTAAGACCAAATTTCGCCAAATAATCACTATGTTGCTGCCATGCCGTTTGCACCTCTAACATCGCTAATTTGTCTTTTTGTGGGTTTTGCGGGACCCTCTCTAAGCGAACCTGCACAGCCTTTAAATAACGCGAGTAATGGTTAAGCCACTCCGGCGGCGTCGCCATAAAAAAGCCTTTAAAAAACAACTGCTGCAGTTGCTGTTTAATATCACTAAAGGCAAACGCTAACACCAACGCATTTTTGTTACTTTTCATGGTTTTATTAATCAACACCAAGGCTTGCAACCACTCCAACAAACCCGCCTCAAGCTGCTGCGCTTTTGCCGTTAATGCATTTTCGCCTTTAGCTACAGCTTGCTGAAATTGCGCTTGCGAACCGATTAACTGATTATCAATGACACAAACATCCAATACCGCCGCCAGTAAAAGATCATCAACAACCTCAGCTCGGCTGCCTAAATTGAGCACCGACAAAGCAACGTCTTTATTTTTGAGCAATTCTTTTTTCAAATATTTATAAGTTGTCGGCATCGCCAACAATAATAAACGCGCCACGCCATAGCGACTTTGCACAAAAGCATCGGCTGGATTATCCAGCACTTTTAAATCCACATGATTGCCGTTGTCACACAATGCCGGAAACGCTTTAACCGTAATGCCCGCGCGTTTTAATTGGCATTCTTTAGTAAAGTCACCAAAATTCCATTCGGTTAATTCTGTTTTTTCAAAGCTGGCGCCAGCACGCTCTAGGTTTTTTTGTACGTGGCCACGATACCGTTCGCGTAAGACAGTTAGGTTACGGTCACTATCAATTGTTTTACCAAAGTCATCCATAACCCGAATATTCATGCGGTAATAATCATCTAAAACTTCAATTTGCCACGCATCACGCGGGATAGTCACGCCCGAAATAAAGCGCAGCTCCTTAGCAAGGCCGTCGCACAAATTGTCACTTTTATCGCGCCCCAAACGGGCCAATACTTTATCGACGTAATCGGGCACAGGCACAAATTGTTTACGCCACTGTTTGGGCAAACCTTTAACCAATGCAATGCATTTTTCCCGCAGCATGCCCGGCACCAACCACTCTAAAGGCTCCTCTTTAAGGGTATGTAATACGCTTGCAGGCACACCAATACTCACGCCATCTTCTTTATGACCTGGATCAAAATGATAAAACAACGGGAATTGATCGCCACCAATGGTTAACACATTTGGGAATGAATTTTCGGAGATGTGCTGTGCGCCATGCTGCATTAATAGGCTAGTTGGAATATGCAGCAATTTAGGATTATGGACTTCTTCGGTTTTTCGCCAATGCTCAAAATGATTAAGACTAAAAACTTGAGAGGGAATTATTTCGTCATAAAACCGATAAATAATTTCATCATCCACCAAAATATCGCGACGGCGCGCTTTAGCTTCTAAATCACAAATTTCTTCGATGGTTTTAATATTTAAACTAAAAAACGCACCTAAATCGCGGCGGCGATGTTTGGCATATTTACCTTCTACAAATGCTTCGCGGATAAAAACCTTGCGTGCATCTTCGCTATCAATTGGGGCATAGTTAATTCGAAGCTTATCGGCAACAACCAAACCAAATAAAGTCACGCGATCGTACGCCATCACTTGGCCGCTTTTAATATCGTAGTGCGGTTCGTGGTAATGATGTTTTATCAAATGACGTAAATGGATTAATAGCCATTCGGGTTCGAGCTTGGCATTAGTATGTGCAAACACTTTACTGGTTTCTAAATAATTACCACTTAACAACCAGCGCGGGCTTTTTTTAAATTGTGACGAACCAGGGAAAATCATCGCTTTGCGATTGCGCGCCACTAAATATTCACGCTCGCGGCTTTCTTCTATTTTTATCGCGATATTATCAAAAAGGCCCGTTAAAAAAGCTTGGTGAATAACCGCATAACTCGCACCCGCTTTATTGACCGTTAAACCCAATTGCTTGCATGCGGTTAATAATTGATGGTGTAAATCGCGCCATTCACGCAAGCGCATATAAGATAAAAATTCGCGGCCGCTTTCTTTTTTCCATTGATTTTGCGACAGCGCTTGACGCTGCTCTTCTACGTAATGCCATAAATTAACATAGGCAATAAAATCGGAATCCTCATCTTTAAAGCGGCGATGTTTTTCGTCGGCGGCTTGTTGTTTTTCGTGCGGGCGCTCGCGCGGGTCTTGCACTGTTAAGCCCGCAATAATAATCAATGCCTCATACAAACAACCTAATTTTGCAGCGGCCAAAATGATGCGGCAATAACGCGGTTCTAGCGGCAGCGCAATCATTTGGCGGCCAATTGGCGTGAGTTTTTTACGTTCGTCTAAGGCCTGTAATTGTTCTAGCTCTTTAAACGCATCGCTAATCGAGCGGCTTTCTGGCGGTTCAATAAAAGGAAAATGCTGAATGTCGCCCACATTTAATTGCAGCATTTGCAATACCACCGCCGCTAAACTGGTGCGTAGAATTTCGGGATCAGTAAATTCGGGGCGACTTAAATAATCTTCTTCGCTGTATAAACGAATGCACACGCCTTTACTGATGCGACCACAGCGCCCAGCGCGCTGATTAGCCGAAGCTTGCGAAACGGCCTCCACAGGTAAGCGCTGAATCCGGCTTTTAGCACTGTAACGGCTAATACGCGCCGTGCCGGGGTCAATCACATAACCAATGCCTGGCACCGTAATCGATGTCTCGGCTACGTTGGTGGCCAATACCACCCGCCTGCCTTTGTGCGGTAAAAAAGCTTTATTTTGTTCGGCCAAACTTAGGCGCGCATAAAAAGGCAAAATTTCCAGCATCGGGAAGTTTGCATGTCTAATCGCTAATGCGGTTTCGCGAATTTCCCGCTCACCTGGCAAAAAGATTAATACATCGCCACTTGGCCCTTGTGGCAAGGTTAGAATTTCTTCTAGCGCATCAACAATACCTTGAATTTGATCTTCAGCTTCGCCAAGCCACGGACGATAAATAATATCGACCGGAAAAGTTCGCCCAGAAACACTGAGTATCGGCGCGTTATTAAAATGGGCAGAAAAGCGTTCAAGGTCGATGGTGGCCGAGGTAATAATCACTTTTAAATCGGGGCGACGCGGTAATAATTGTTTGATGTAACCGAGCAAAAAATCGATATTTAAACTGCGCTCGTGCGCTTCATCAATAATAAGGGTGTCGTATTTTTCTAATAAAGGATCGTGCTGAATTTCGGCCAGCAAAATCCCATCGGTCATTAATTTAATTAAACTTAATGGCGAACTGGTATCGTTAAAACGCACTTGAAATGCAACCGTGGTGCCCAATTCGGTTTTTAATTCTTCGGCAATACGATTGGCTACTGTGCGCGCCGCAATACGACGCGGTTGTGTATGACCAATTAAACCGCGCACGCCTCGGCCTAACTGCAAACAAATCTTGGGAATTTGCGTGGTTTTACCCGAGCCTGTTTCGCCCGCAATCACCACCACTTGATGCTCGCTGATAACCTTGGCAATTTCGTCGCGCCGCGCCGATACGGGTAATTGATCGTCAAAAGTAATCGAGGGCAAACTCGCCGCGCGGCTTTGCACTAAGGTTTGTGAACGCGTTATTTGCTGGCTGAGCTGTTCAAAAATTTTATCGAAGGGCTGCTGGTTTTTAAGGCGTTTTTGAATCTCAAACCAGCGCTTACGCAACTGGCGCTTATCGGCAAGGGCGCAAGTATCAAGCTGCGCATAAAATGCACGCTCGTCATTGGGCATCAAGGTGTCTGAGCTAGTCATAAGGGCCACCCATAAAAAAAGGCGGCATTATACGCTGATAATGCCGCCTTTTTTCTGGCCTATGGGTTTACCAATTAGCGACTAAAACTCCCAGCGCCCACCTAGCTGCAACGACTTAACGCCGTAAGCGCGTTGGTCGAAGAGTTGGTGGTAGTTGATAAAGCCCGAGAAGCCGTGGCGCAACACAATGCCTACGCCGGCGTCCATTAATAGGGATTGATCGTCGCGGTTGGTGAGGGTGGGCAGGCTGAATTGTTCGCCATCAACACTTACCCATAAAGGATCGGCATCGTCGGTAAGGGAATATTCGCTGGCTAAGGTGATTTGCGGGGATATAACGCCAAACTCAAGATTGTATTGATAGCTGGCTTGTAGGCTGAGCGCGGCAAAAGTGTCGTTGGTATTTTGCGCGCTATAGCGCGTTGTTTGGGTGGCATCGCTAAAGGCGTCGCGCTGACCGCGTTGATGACGCGCTTCGATGCCCGGCTGCAGCTGGAAGCCGCCTAGATTCAATAAATACTCGAGCTTTACCAACGCAAAACTCAAATTGCTGTCCATTTCAAATTGCTGGTTTAGATTGGTGCCGTTACTTTGGGCCGAGGTTTTGGAATAACCTAACTGGCCTTCGGCTTGCCAGCGTTGGTATTGGTAAGCCGCAAAACCCACTAGCGATAGTTCGTCAAAATCAACCACGGCCACGTTGTTTTGCGGGCTTTTAATCTCGGCGGTAGAGGCGCCAAACGCAGCGCCCACAACCCATTGGCGACCAAAATTAATATCGGCACCCGCAGTTAAGCTTTGTAAATTGGTTTTGCTCGCGCTTGGGGTTTTGGTATTTAGGCGGGTGGCATCAACACTCACAAATACGCCGCCCACAGGCAATAAACCATCGCCTGCCGCCGCACCTAAAGGGGCTTGCTTGCGATACACAAGGTTGCCACTAGCTTGGTCGCCCATGTTTAAAACCTGCGATACCACACGCTGATGGTTTTGCGCGGCTTGGGCACTGAGTTGGTTTAACACGGCAAAGGTTGATGACATAGCCGCAATCACGTCGGGGGATAATGCGGTTTTGGGTGGGGAATAATCCACTACAGCGATTGCGGTAGCGTTATGGCCAATAAGGTTTCGCGCGTAATAGCTAAATTCAACACGCCCCTCAAAATCAGCGGCAGGAGTCACTAAAACAGTGTTGTCGGGCTGTAGTGCCAACTCGGCTTGCCCGCTTATAAGCGCAATGCCAAACACCGTCAGAGCAATATCACCGTGATGATCATTATTAAAGTCATTGGCGAGAACCTCGACCACCACGGTTTGGCCTGGAGTGGCCACAAGGTAATCATCTCCTGCAACAATCTCGGCATGCGCCACTGCGCCATAAGCCATTAGCGTTAAGAGGCTGGTTATTTTGATTGCCAACAGGCGTTGTTTAACATCCATTTGCTGTACCGATTTGAGGGTTATTGATGAGCGCGAGAGGGGAGAGCTACAGACAACTTTAATATTACCTGCATCACATTTTAGCGGTGCAGTGTAACCAACCCCAGCAAAGAGTGACAATGGTAAAGGCATAAAACACAGGCATAAAAAAAGCCCCAATCACGTACCACTAGAGCACGCCATTGAGGCTTATTGGCCAATTATTTAACTACCAGCAGTTATTTGCATCAGTGCCCGTTGCCGTTTGCTTAAGCGTTTGATCTATAGAGAAGGTCGCGCATTTTGTATCGCTGGCCTGTACGCCTATAGCGGTAGCGGTCACTTTAAATTTGTTACACGGAGTGGCGCCAACAGCGCATCCTCCGCCGGCCTCGAGAGCTAGGTTAATTTTGTACCAACCCTCGGGCGATGGCCAATCTCCTGTTGCAGGGCCTCCAAAATCGGTGGGAGAGGCGCTGTATTTAGACGTTTGAAAAAAGAAACGCTCTTGCAGTGTGGCGATGCGCGTCAGTGTTTCGCGGGCATCAACACGGCGGGTTTTGCGAATATGTTCTTGGTAACTGGGCACCGCTATGGCGGCCAAAATACCGATGATCACAACCACAATCATCATCTCGATGAGGGTAAAACCCGTAATAGTTTTTAAACGATTTACCATGTGATAGGTACCTCACGCCATGAGTGACGTTTTGATTCAATAGTAAGATCCAACGCTGGCGCATCTTCTAAGGTCGCATTGCCTAAAGATATTTTGCCGGTGTAAGGGTCAAGCTTTTGGAAAATAGCACTATTAACCTCTTTTGATTGAAGTATTTCCTTAACATCGGCACCTAAACCTAAATTTTGCTTGTCAGTATCACTCGCATCCGTAGCGTTACTGGAATAAGGAGATGGGATGCCCGACAACATATCGATCAAATAAACATAGCCCTTATCGCTAGAATCACAGCTACCAGAATCAGCGGGGTCGCTGGTACCAAATAACAAGGTACCCGCAGCATAAGCGGCCTCGCTGTGTTGGCGCTCGTCCACACCTGTAGCAGTGTTATTGACAAAATTGCGATACCAGCCTTTGTAGGTTGTATCCGACTGCGCGGTGGCTTTTGTATTGTGGATATAGTCGCGTAATGCATCTACTGTTTTAATCTTATCGGCAGGCAGTGCGCCTTTAATTGTGCCATCGGAATAGGTGGTGATCGCGGTCGAGTTATAGAGTTGGTTAAGAGCAAATTTGGTTTCGCCTACGCCGCTAGCATGAGAAGTATCCTCGGCGGCCAACTTTGTCTCCATAATGCCCACAAATTGATTATTCTCTGGCGGCTTTGTGTTGGCGTCGGTGCGAGTATAAAAACGGCCAGACCCTGCGAATACCCAATTTTCTCCCTGATAATCAATCACGGTAGTGGGGCGCGCGGTTACAGGTTTGCCCATGGCGAACATGGTGGAAAAATCAAAATCCAATCCGTTCTCTGTAAGCGTTAATCGACCGCGCATCAAACTACCCGTTGGTGCCGCTTGAGTGCCTGCCACAGTGCCAAAATAAATGGCATCGTCGGCAAAGTCGCGGTTCCAATCCATAGAGTTAATACCACCCACAAACGCGTTGGCTTCGCTATCACCCACCACAACGGGATCTTGTAGTGTTTTGGTTTTTAAATTAAAGGCAAACACACGTGCTTTTTTGGCATTTGCATCTGCATCCACGCTAGTAATACTAGTGACGTACTGCTGCTGCGCTTCGCGACGGGCATTGGCAGTATCGGCACGTGGGCCAGAGCCAAACACTAAAAACCAACCTTCTTTACCTGTCGTCTGATAACGCACTACATCAGGCTCGCCGGTGGTAAAGCCGAGCTGGTCATGTGCGATTTCGGCAATGAGTTTTGGAGCTACAGCACGGTCCGAGATATCCAAAACAATATAGGCAGGACGTGTTTCAAAATCTTTGTCATCCCGTTTAACGGGGAAGTTGGAGCCACCCAAGCCTGTACCTACCACCAAAATAGTGCCCCAGCCGTTTTTGTGGCCATCGCTATCAGCCGTAGCCCCTTCAAAAATCTTCACATCATAAGTGCGCATAAAACCATTAAAGTAAGGCACATGCTTATAAAAGGGGTCGGCTAGCCACTGTAAATGCGGCAGTAAATTAAAGGGGATGTAAGCCCATAACTCTTTACCAAGGGGGTCGGTTGTACCGGTATACCCAGTGTCTTTGTTATAAGTGCCGGCATTAAAAGCTTGGATCATGCCGTTGTTGGTGGCGGTATAAACCACAATCGGTTTACTCGCTTGCGCTGTTTTATACGCGGTATAAGTGCTATCGCCCAGCTCGGTATCAAAACTGTAATCGGAGGTAGACGCGATTATTGGGCTGGTATTGGTAATATCGCCCAGTAAGTATTTTTTATCCGCTAAGGTACGCGAGCGTAAACCATCAATCTCGTTACCCCGCACAAAATCAACAAGCTGAGCGGGATCATTATAACCACCGAGTAATGCTGCGTTTTCTTTGTTGGTGCCCGTAAACAAAGCTTCATTAAAATCTTGCAAGCCGTTGCTAATCACATCGACCGTATTAAAAGCAGTTGGGATGCTGGTTTTTATCTTGCGGCTGGCAATATTTACGTCGGTAAGCGCATCGGTGGTTGTCCATAGGTATTTAATATCCTTAAAGGTGGCCTTAACGCCCGTAGGGTTTGGAACCGCTTCTGTAGGCAAGGCCTTTTTAAGCACCAAAGGCTGGCCAAGGGCATCTTTTTCGGTGGCATCAAAAGTAATCATAAGATCGCCATTATCTAACTTGCCGTTTGAGACGGTATCTTCACGCAGGTTGTTTTGTTCATCGATAAACAACGCGCCCACTTGACCAATCCAGTTAACACGATGGGGCACGCCATTAATACTCTCTTCAATTTGGGCGTAATAAAAGCTGTGTAAAAATAAGTTAGCGCCTGCGTTTTTAGTCGTCGATGCCACCTGCGAGCCACCCGTAGCCGACTTGGCACCAAGGTCGGTTAATACACGACTTAAATCCGCCTCTAACTTGGCGGGGTCGTTATTGTTGAAGTAGGTGGTCTCTGGATCGGGGTTATCGTTACCGTATTGGGCGGCAAAGCGCAAAGGCGGATCAAGAAAATCGGCGCCGCTAGTGGTCGATGTGTAAGTACCCGTACTGGCCTTATCAGTCTCCAGACAATTGTTGGGGTTCGGGCAGCCAACAGCCGGGTATCCATTGATGCCAGATAACACCTTAAATCCCGAATCCGTCACGCCGGTAATCACAAAACCAAATGCCATTTTTGCAGGCGTTGATTGGCCGATAACTTGGCTAGTAATTTTTACATTGTTGGTGGCGGCATTGGTGACTTCATAATCGATGATGCCTTGTAAATCTTGGTCGTAATCACCGCCCTGCTCGCTATCTTCCCAGTTCACATAAAAGCTGCCTGTAGCAGGGCTAACGCCCGGCGCTGATTGCTGTAGTACTTTGAAATTAACGAGCGCACAGTTACCCGAATCAACAGCACGGCATGCAGGTACAATTTTGACGTGTTGAGTTGTGCCCGGAACATTTACAGAAATACTAGGCAAAGCGGTCGATAAAGACACGCCGTAAGTATTGATGTATTGCTTGCCGTCTAAAATAGTATTGATGTCGTTGTCATGTACGTGCTTGGCGACGGCGGCGATATCCCACGAGCCCTGTAGGCGTGGTGCCTCGGGGCAAATACCGGTTAAACCCTCAAGAGAATTAGCCGTTTTAGGTGTGCATTGATTATCAATGAGAGTACCGTTAGATCCCACTAACCAATTGCCACCGCTTGGCAAAAGAAGGTCTTTAAAATAACTGCTCAGTGTTTTTTGTTCACCCAAATCAGCTATGTTGCTTGCGGTTGTAATTTCGTCATTGTCGTAAGATTGTGCACTGGTGTTAATGCCAATTACGTTTAGATTGGCGCAAGAATTTTGAGGGGTTAAAGGCTTGTTCCACGGTGCGATTGTGACGCCCGCAGGGGCATTCGCCTCTTGCGTGACAACAGCAGAGTTAAGCGTATTGTATTTGGGCGCGTTATTGCCGGCTAAATAGCGGTAGGCCTCATTCATAATCTCGCCCAATGGGTTACCCCAATCGCTACATTGCCCATCCTTAAAGGATGATGCACCCCATACACAATGCGAGGCGGCGCCAGTTTTCATATAGGCCTGTCCGACTCCATTAAAGTCCCCCCCCCAATACCAAGAGGCAATGCGTACTGAATCGAGATTTTTGATCAAGCCATCGACATTCTTAAAATTACCGGTATTAGCATTTATTTCACCCGTAATAAAACCGGCTTGTTTACGCAAAAAACCACCAGACTTGTTTTTCTCGTAAGAACCAGAAACCAAACCCCATTGAATCTGTTCGTTATCGCCATATTTTTGCAACAAACCTACTGGCCGGAAAGGGTTGGTTTCACTAGGGTATGATTTACAACTTGTAATTTGGCCGCCAAATGTTGTCGGGCAGGCTTGAACCCTCACAACAAAATCTGTAACAGGATTAGCATTAGCCGCTACTGAATCTTTAGTTCGCTGCGTTAAATGTGGATAAAAACCTTTACTGCCTAATAGGGCTTTTACAGCAACTTGTTTCTCTGGTTTAACAATCATGCCAGTGCCTTCATTGGTTGTTTTCCCATTTTCCGTCCAGTATCTCGGCGAGCCGGTAGGCACCTCCCCAGACGCCGCAGGATCTTCTGGCGTACCAATAACCACGCACTGCATACGCTCGCTAGCGGCCCATAGAGAATGGTTGCCCTGTATGGCACGCATTAAAGGGGGATTAGTATTGGTGGCGCTGAGCAAGTTACCACCATTATTATGCAGCGTCGTATTACACAGCGTTAAACCTCGGTCTTTAGCATGTTCAGCGCTGGCATTACGGCCATAAGGCGTCAATAGAGGCAAATCTGCACCGTTGTAGTATTTGGCAAAGCTGTGAGCATCGTTAGGCAGGTAAGAGCGCTCTAACACCGCAAGAGCGGTAGAGTCCTCAGCCTGCGGGAGTCGCTTGCCGCCGTATAAAATCTTACGCAGTACGTCAATGCGCGTCATGGTGGCCCAGTTTAAAAAGTTGCCGCTCCATAACTTTCCGCCAGTCTCATTACAGTAACCCTCAGCATTGGCTTCTTTATCAATCGCAAACTGAAAACTGGCATATTTATAACAATAACCCGACTCAAAATAGCCCACATACTTATGTGCATGGTTATAGCCTGTCTCTTCTTTGTCGAGCTTGCCATTGCCATTAAGATCGTCGTAATCGGTATAGGCCTTGAAGTACAACTGGTGGTCGTTCGACATGGCGAGCATCACCAACGGCGCTACGCCGGGGTCTAAGCTGAGCGGGTCGAGGGTGTAGCTCTCCATCTTGGCAGCTTGTGCCGTTAAAGCGCTTGCCATGCCTAAGGTGGCCAGTAAAAGCCTAGGGGCAGTCGCTTTTAAAGAGTTTAATACTCGGATTATGCCTATTTTTTTCATTTTCTTAAGCTCCTTTGAGGTTAACTCTTACGGTGGTTTGGGCCGCAACACGTGCGCGTTTTCCCACACCTTCGGCAATAGCGGTTATACGGAACAAGGGCATATAGATAATATTTTCGTCGCCTGTTTCTCTATCGTCTACCTTGCCTAACAGCTTGCGGTCTTTTAGGGTAAAGCACATAAATTCGACGATGTATTTAGTGGAGATAGTGGAATCATCGGCTAGCTTAACGTCCTCGATACGATGATTAGTACTCCATGTATCCTTGCGCTCCCAAAGCTGGGTCTTGTCGGCGGCACTGTCGTAGGTACTGCAGGTGCGGTAAGGGTCTGCAGGCTCGGCGATTTGGCCAGTAAAACATTTGCCTTTATTAGCCGCATCCGCTGAAGAACAATCTTTACTAAACCCAGCGGTGATATTGGCCAATGTAGGTGGATTAACTTTTAATTCATTCTCCACAATACTCAAGGTCGTCTCGGCGGCCTCAAAGGCTAGAGCTTTGTCGCGGGCGCCCGCGATCATCTTCATATCCAGCGCGGTACCGCGTATACCGGCCACGCCTAATAAGGTGACTATGGTTAAAACAACAAGAGCAACAATTAATGTCGCACCTTTTTGATTCTTATAATTGATATTCATAACATTAACCTCGATTACGCAACTGCACGGTTGCCGAAACTTGTTGACGCAAATAGCGATCAGCAGGAATCTCTGTTTTATCGGCCGCTGTATCGCCGTGTCTAAAGGTAAAACCCAGTGGAGTATTGTGTACAGGCATTTGCGAGCGCATTAATAAATGAACGCGCACAGCTACTGCATCAGCGACCGAAGCGGCGCTAACCGCAGAGCTGTACGTCATAACTCCACCCACTAAAGTACCGTATTCAAACTGTAAGTTTTCTACACCAATTGCTAGCTCTTCAAATGTACTACCAGTAGCCGTAATAATTTCTCTTTTTAAAACTGGGCTATCCGTTACTAAAGTTGATGTACTTACGTAGTAGCTATTGACCAAAACAGGCGCTACACGCGAACCCGCAACGAAGCTTTTGAGAGGTATACCAGAAGGTAAGCCTTTAATAGTGGTGCCACTTACGTCTCCAGCATTAAATAAAATTCCAGCATCGCAACCCGGAGCTACCAACACCATTGGGTCACCAGATACAACATCCGCCTTAGCCCCCGCAACAGTTAGCTCTTTCGTTGTTACTGGCGTGTTTACAACGCGGTATTCTTTTTCGACATCTGCACGCCGAATCATAATTACGTCGGTGGCCAAGGCCACCGACGTAATTGCGTCAGAAACTTTTGCGTTTGTAACATTATCAAACCCCGTCAAGGGGGCAATAGCGTCGCCCGGCTTGATCAGATAACCACCCGTACCACCTACCTTGCTGGTATTTATCACGCCTTTTTCCGTAGGCGCACACGCAAAATAACCCGCCATACGAATATCGCGGGTGATGGTATCGAGTGCGTAACGCGCATTTTCTTGGATTTGCGACATAGCTTGATGATCTAAAAAGCTGCGTTTGCTGTTGATCACAATCGTGAGTACGCCGCCCAGCACAATTAAGCCGATTAGCATAGAAATCATTAATTCGATCAGCGAGAAGCCCTGGGGCCGACGAGACAAATAAGTGTGCATCCTTACAACCTCACATTCAGTGCATAAGTAATTTTTTTGGGCGATTCAGTCGCAGCTTCGTTAGCTAAAGCCTGCTGATCATATTTAATAGCAATCACGAAGGCACCGGCGCCAGCTGAGGTAACCGTACCCTCGGCGCCAGGTAATTGACTCGTGATGGCTTTCCCCCAACCTTTAACATCGGCAAAGTCTTCGTCTTTTAATTCGGCATTCGCAGCCACTTTTACAAACGTATCTTTATTAGCGCGCATACGCTCGGCCATGTCGTTCGCCAAAAACAAGGCTTGGGTTGAGCTAAACGATTGCTGGCTTAGCTTTAGTGTTTCGGCCTGCAGCGAAACAACACCCAGCAGCCCTATTGCCAATACAAACAAGGCTACCAACACCTCAATTAAGGTTACGCCTTCGCAGGACGACTTCATGCTTTTCATATTTGCTCCACCGTTAAAAATAATTCCAACAACTCGTTTTTATAAAAAACGACACGCCACCCGCAACCACAAACAAGAAGAAATTACTTTGTATGTGCCTAGCGTAAAACTAAGGCGCGCCAAAACAATATCGCGTTGTGGATGGTAACGAATAGCGTCAAAAAATCACCACGATTGTCACACACAAACTTAAGATTTTCGCCAAACGGTCTAATTGTCGGAATGATCGGAGGCTCGAATAACACAAAACCAAAACAACCTTTAGCTAAAAATAAACCGGTGGTTTTGGCTGGCGCAATACGAGCAATCAGAACAGGGGCGTCGCGCGTTATACCGAGCGACGCAAGAGAAACCAGCCAATAGCCAAGCTGACAAGAATGGGCGCGAGAACGGCAATAATAGGGGGGAAACCAAAGAGCAAACTGCTAGGACCAAGGAGGTCTTGACTGGTTTGAAAAACAATACCGACTATAACGCCCGTAAACACTCGCAAGCCCATCGTCACTTGCCGCAAGGGGCCAAAAATAAACGAGATGGCGATCATCACCAAACTAAAAGTCGCCAACGGCTGGAAGGCTTTTTGCCAAAAAGCCAAGCGATACTCACCGCCACTGCGGCCTTGTTTTTCGAGATAATCGGCGTAAGGCAATAATCTTCGCATGGGCAAGCCATTGGGGCTTAGTGCGATAACCGAAAGCAAATTGGGAGAAATTTCGGACCGCCATTGCCGCGAGACAAAGTGATCGGTATGAATTTTATCGGGCGCCAAATGGGTCACAACGCCATCTTCTTCAAACCAGTGATCACCTTGAAATATCGCCGATTCCACATAGGTCATGGTTAATAAACGGCCTTGTTCATCAAACAGCATGCGCGTCATGCCGAGTAATTTACCGTTGGGCAATACCGCACTAAAGTGCATAAATTCATCACCCTCACGATTCCAAACTCCGCGCTGCCCCGTTAGCGCAGTGGCGTGACCCAGCGCTATAGCGCGGCGACTTTCGGCAAACTGCTCTAAAGTCGGCGTTACAAATTCGCCCAACAATATAGCCATGGCAATAAACAGCGCCACTGGCCGCATCACTGCATAAATAATCGAGCGCACCGAAACACCCGCCGCGCGAATCACGGTTAATTCGCTGGTGCTCGCCAACAAACCCAAACCCACTAGGCATCCCACCAGCGACGCCAAGGGTACAAACTCATAAACGCTGGATGGAATCAGTAGCAAGGTGTAAATCACCGCCGCTGAAAAATCATAATTGCCACCAATATTATCGAGCTGATCAACCAGCATCGAAATAACATCGAGCGAAACAATCACCAGTAAAACGACCGCAATCGACCCCGCCACCGAGATCCCGATATAGTTATTAATGCGCCGCACGGGGCATCTCCCTGATCGTTTTTTTAGCCCACATCGAGCGCACCGACGGCCACAGCAACATCGTTAAAGCAAAACTCAAAAAAACAGCATGCACCAGCCACAAAATATACGGCGTAGGCGCTTTGTTTTCATCGAGCAATCCCCTCGCGGCATTGCATAGCACCAAATAAACCACATACAAAATAATGCTGGGAATCATTTTACCGTAGCGCCCACGGCGCGGCTGAGTGCGACTTAAGGGCACCGCCAGTAACGCCACAATCAATACCAATACCGGCATGGAAAAGCGCCACTGCAAGGCGGCATTAGCCTCGGGAGTATTGGCAGCCAAGAGCTCTCGCGTAGACATGGAGTCGATAAGATCACGCGGCCTAACGGTGTAATCGTTATCGGGGAGATACTGGGCGTATGACGCAAAACTGACCACTTCGTAATTGGATTGGCCGGGCGTGCCGTGGTATTGGTAACCATTATTGAGCACCAAATAACGCCGACCCGAAAGCTTATCGACTAGTGTTTCGCCCGTTTTAGCGGTCATTAAAGATACGCGCCGTTCGCTGTCGCCAGGGCTTGCCAAAAAGACTTTTTGCAGCTGCTTTTTATCGCCGGTCACGTCTTGCGCAAACGACACCCCTCCGCCCGACAAGCGATGAAAATACGCGGGTTTTAACGTTTCAAATTCGGTGCGACTGCGCTGCTCTTCAATTAAATGGGTAGACGCCTTAGCCCCCATAGGGCCCCAAACAAAACTGAAGATAGCAACAATAAAGGCTACAAACAGTGCCGTAATTAGGGTGTGGCCTACTAGCGTTTTTTCGCCCATGCCGCAGGCTTTAAGTACCGTCATTTCGCTATCGACGTATAAGCGGCCATGAGCTAATAAAATACCGATAAACAAGGCGAGCGGAATCACCAATTCAAGATAAGAAGGCATGCGAAAGCCGATGAGCGCAAATAAAACCGATGCCTCTAATTTACCCGAGGCCGCCTCCGCCAAAAAACGCACAAGGCGGCCACTTAAAACGATAAGCAACAGAATCGATCCCACGGCAAGCATGCTCGCAAGGACCTCTTTAGCGATGTATCTAAAAATTATCACGATAAGCCTAAAATGAACGGGAGGGGTCAGTACATGACGCTAGCGCCAAGTTACCTTAAACTGTGCGGCGATTATGGGTGTAAGCTTTAATCAAGTCCACGATAAATACGCCTGCGTTCGCCGCTCACCTACCGAGAAAACTATGGAATTCTTCTGCAAAACTGCCGACTTTAACCAAGTAAAAAATGATACCGCCGTTGCTTTTGTTTCACTCGACAAACAGCTTGACGCCTGGACCCAACAGCTTGACGACGCCTGCCAAGGCGACATTGCGCGCCTCGTCAAAAATGGCGATTTAAAAACAGAAGCTGGCAGCTACATTTGGCTGCACCCCAGCGATAAAAAATTCGCGCGTTTGTTATTAGTGGCCACCGGTAATAGCCAAGCCATTAGCGAAAAAGACGCTCGCAAAATAATTGAAGTTGTCGCCAAAAATTTAAATGCAAGTGCAACCCAAAGCGCAGCCATTCACCTCGATGGTTTAAATGTCGAAAACCGCAATAGCGAATGGTTAAGCCACACATTAAGCACTCAACTGGAATACGCCAATTACCGCTACACCACCACCAAACCCAGCATAAAATCCTTGCCCAGTCTTACCAAAATCACCCTGAGTCACAGCGATAAGACAGAATTCAACAACCTTAAAAAAGGCATGGAATCGGGTTTGGCGCTCGCAAAAGGCATTAATATCGCGCGTGAATTGGGCAATTTACCAGGTAATATTTGCACCCCTACTTACCTTGCTGAACAAGCGCAAGCCTTAGCCGAGGGCAATAAAAAATTAACCGTAAAAATCCTCAACACCGCCGACATGAAAAAACTCGGCATGGGCTCATTGCTCTCAGTTGCGGCGGGCAGCAACGAGCCACCAAAGCTCATCGTTATGGAATACAAAGGCAAAACAACCAAAGCGCCCAACGTGATTGTGGGTAAAGGCATTACTTTTGATGCCGGCGGGATTAGCCTCAAGCCAGGCCCCGGTATGGACGAAATGAAATTCGATATGTGCGGCGCTGCAAGTGTACTGGGAGTTATGAACACTTTGGTTGCTCAAAACGCGCCCGTGCATGTTGTGGCTATTATTGCCGCCGCCGAAAATATGCCGAGCGGCACCGCCACCAAACCGGGCGACGTTGTGACGTCGATGTCAGGCCAAACCATCGAAATACTCAACACAGACGCCGAAGGTCGCTTAGTATTGTGCGACGCACTCACCTATGCCGAACGCTTCAAACCCAAAAGTGTTGTGGATATCGCCACCTTAACGGGCGCCTGCGTTATTGCGCTTGGTAACCATGCCAGCGGACTATTCAGCAACAACCAAGAACTCGCCGATAAATTGCTCGCCGCCGGTACAGACACGCACGACCGCGCATGGCAAATGCCGCTCTGGGATGACTATCAAAAAGGTCTGGATACGCCATTTGCCGATATGGCTAACGTAGGGGGTCGCGAAGGCGGCAGTATTACAGCGGCCTGCTTTTTAGCGCGCTACACCAAAAAATATCCTTGGGCGCACTTGGATATAGCCGGTACAGCATGGCAAAGCGGTGCCAACCGTGGCGCCAGCGGCCGCCCTGTTGCGCTACTCACGCACTATCTGCTCAATAACGCTTAATCGTGGCACGTATCGACTTTTATATACTGCAAAGCGCCTCTTGGGAGGCGCGGTTACATTTTGCAGCAAAGCTTTGCCACAAAGCCCTGCAAAATAACCTCAGCACGCTGGTCTGGCTAGATAATCGCGATTACGCCGCCCAACTCGATGAGCTGTTGTGGCATAGTCCGCCCGAATCCTATCTACCTCACACTCTCGCGCCTGCAGCAGAACCACCGACACCCATTCTTATTAGTGTCGAGCAAGATCAACCCCAGTATCGGCAATTACTGATTCAACTATCGGAAAGCCCTCACCCACAATGGCAATCCTTTGAACGCTGCGCCGAAATCGTTATTCAAACACCCGAAGTCCTTAACATCACTCGTCAGCGCTACAGGGATTACAGCGCCAAAGGGAGCTCGCCGCTCATGCACAATCTCTAGGCCTCAAAAAAACAAGAGGCTGAGCAACAAAAACATGGCGCGCAACGTAGGTTTTTGCCGCTTTACACCATTAAAGTGCCCCCTCTGCTTAAAAAATAAGCTATATTTTGTCAGCATAAAAACCTTCAAGAGCAGCCAGTCATAATGAGCACCACAAACAAAGAGCGCCTACTCAATGACCTCGAGGCCCTTCGCTACCAACTAGAGCAGATCGAAGCCTATGGCGATGAAAACGCGCCCGCACAACCCGAAATGCTCTTTATTCCAACCCTTGAAGCCGACAATATCCCACTACTGGGTGACGTAGTACCCGCCAATCGAGAAGAAGCCATTATCGCGCACCGCGAAGCCATGGCCGCCCTTGATGCCGAGCTTAAAATGCTAGATCAAGAAACCACCATCACCCCAAAAGACATTAGCGATAACCCCGAGCTAGACGGCAAAGAAGCTGAGCAATTGAAAGCTACGACTCTGCAACATACCCTTCCTGCAACCCCTAAAATCCAAGCGTCTATTTTTCAAGAATATAAACTCACCCCTGCGCTGCCGGTAGATACCCGACTATTCAACCCAATTACGACTGCAGATGTTGGTGACGACAACCCTTTTTTACCCCAACACCTTCGCGAAAGACTCAATCAAAGCAAAAGCTTTTTACTTGAAGGCATCGCTAAATCGAGCGAGTCACTGGACGCCAGCACCGCCCTACTCAAAAACTTCAGCGACGCTACTGACGCCCATAAAACACTCAAAACAGCACACAAATACACCGAGATCAACGACCACAGCCAACTGATTGACGCCCTAGTCGCCAAGTACCTACCCGTTATTGAATCCGAATTACGCCAGCAACTGAGCGATACACTCAGCCAAAAAAAAGATCGCCATTCAAAACAGCCTATAAAGCCACTTCACCAAACATCTAAATAGCTGCAAAAACAGACGGGTTTATCAAATTTACGAACCACTTATCCAGCCGAAGATTAAACGTTACTGCCGTCACGCCAACAATAAAACCACGCCTTTAGACTGGTATTTTATAGCTCCAAGTGTGGTGACCGACTATGACAAACGCTCCGCAAACCTCAAAGGCATACTGGCAGCACGAGTTTCGCCTCACCCCGGAATGGCAAGAAACGTTACCCTCGATTTGGCAGCTTAATCAGAGTTTTTCACTAAAAATTATTCAGAATATCGATACTCACTCCCGCTACGGCGAGCGCACCTTTCGGCTCGCGCACGAAACGCTCACAACTGACGACGCCACCACAAAGAAACTCTCTAGACCCGGTAACGCCGCATCGGCACGGAAGCTGGTTTTTTTAACGCCACATTTTAATTCGGTCACCCAACTGGAAGCACATGCACACCAAAACTCTGTAAGTATTTTACAAGCTCATAACGCGTCAAGGGGTTGCGCAGAGTTTGGTGATTCAAATGAGGTTTTTGGGTTTAATTAATCGTAACTATTCAGCATCGAGCCTAAATGCAGTCGCGCGGTTATTTTCTGGGCCGCTCAAGCCATCCATGGGCGCTATACAAGCGCTCCTGGCGCTTAAATGCCCCGAAAACAACCACCCAACTGCATTTTCTGTGTGAAATTGACGGAATGCTGAATGGTTACAATTAATCTTCGTCAGCACCCTCAAATTCAGCCAACAAATCGAGCGGTTCCAGTTCATCACCCTCCATATCGATGTTCCAGTTAACGCCAACCAACAACAAATCGTCGTGCATTCCGGGCAACCAGTCATCCAATAGCTCTTCAAGTGATATAGGTACCGCCTTGTAATTCGCCCACTCATCTAAACAATGCGCTTGCGCAAACTCAGGCTGAGACCACAAAGGCATGACATCAACCGCATCACTGATATTCGAAGGGCAAAGCGCAAAGCCTTCAGCGCCCTCCAGCGCCCACACGCAACCCGTATTTTCCGCCTCGACAATAAAACGATCAAAGTTTTCATCCAGATCACTCGACAAAGCAATATCCATCATATTTCTCCTAGTATTCATAACGCGGAATCAAGCTGTTTTTTGCCAGAAAAAATATGCACAACAGACACATCCGTGACCGTAATTACCGCAGCAACGCCCAAAGAACCGAACAATTGACCCATTTTGTAATGTGGAAACATGTTGCCTGTGGCGCAAAAAACATGGCACAACGACACGCAGATATATAGCGCCTCAAAAATACGCAGCATTCTAACGTGAGCTGTCTAGAATAGATATTAACAGCAACCGCTTTGGGGTCGGCGCATGAGCGCAATATTGAACATGAGCGAGGATCAACGAGATGCCTTGCAGGAAGTCGCCAACGTCGCCATGGGGCAAGCAGGCGATCGCTTAGCGCGCCTGCTTGACACCTTTGTTGTGCTCTCCATACCTCACATCAACATTATGGAACCCCAAGATATCGCCATGACACTACAGTCAATAGACGTCAGCGATACCATATCTGGTGTCTGCCAAGGGTTTATTGGCGGCGGCATTGCCGGAGAAGCGATCCTACTCTACAACGACACCAGCTTTGCAGATCTCGCGCGCTTACTGCGTTACGACGACGAACTCGACGAGCAAGCCGAGCGAGAACTACTGATGGATACAACCAACGTTTTATTTGGCGCCTGCATTAAAGGTCTTGCCGAGCAAATCGATATGGATTTTAGTTTTGGCCCACCTACCGTTCTCGGCCAACACCAACAAATCAACGAATTCTTTGATCCCAGCACCAGCCTCTGGAAACATGCCTTGGTCACAGAAATCAATTACCAACTCGAAGGCTATAATGTCAACTGCGATCTTCTGATCATAATGACTGACGACTCAATCACTCGTCTTCTGCATAAAATTGACTACTTACTTGAGTAACCCATGAAAGACAATGCATTTATACAGGATTTTCACTGGCTAATGGATGTACTGCAATACATTGATGTGGGCCTTGTTGTACTCGACGAAGATTACAACATTCAACTGTGGAATAGCTTTATGCAAAACCATAGCGCCAGACTGCCAACTGATGTCCTAGGCAATAACGTATTTAGCATCTTCCCGGAACTTCCAGAGGTTTGGTTTAAGCGCAAAGTACACTCTGTGCGCGTACTGCATAACTCCGCATTTACCACGTGGGAACAACGCCCCTACTTATTTAAATTTCGCAACTATCGCCCAGTCACAGGCACAACCGAATTCATGTATCAAAACTGCACCATTTTACCGCTAACCAATGTACGCGGCGAAATCACGCATGTCTGCCTGATTATTTATGACGTCACTGAAGTAGCCGCCAACCGCCTACAGTTGCAGCGTGCCAACAGCAAGCTCCATATTATTAGCCAAACCGATGGGCTCACAGGCTTACTTAACCGCAAATACTGGGAAGAAGGCCTAACACACGAATTCAAACGCTTTCAGCGCTATAAACATAATTGCAGCCTCATCATGCTGGATATTGACCACTTCAAACGAATCAACGATACCTACGGCCATCCAGCAGGCGATGAAATCATCCGCAATACCGCCCAAATACTTAAAAACAACCTAAGAGACATCGACATCTGCGGAAGATACGGCGGAGAAGAGTTCACCGTCACCTTAGTCGATACCAATCTTGATGGCGCCATGCTAGTGGCCGAACGCCTTAGAGCGGCCATAGAACGCAATACCATCTATTACGACGAGCACGTTATTAACTACACGATCAGCATTGGCATAGCCGAAATAAAAGACGGCACCAAAAGCCACACCGAATGGATAGAGCATGCCGATAAAGGCCTATACCGTGCCAAGAGAGCCGGCAGAAACCAAACACAAATTTACTCCGGCGAATAAAAATCAATCGACTACAAAACCACCCCAGAATAAAAAGGAGTTTTTCAGCGCGAGAGCTTTACAGTTTGCGAGCAAGGCATTACCTTGCGGCGTCGATTGTTATAGCCTAGAGAATTACATGTACAACCTCGCCAATCAGCTCACCCTTTTTAGAATTTTGCTGATACCTTTATTGGTTATAATTTTTTACCTCCCTTACGAATGGCGATTTCTTGTTTGTGCAGCCCTTTTTAGTGTTGCAGGACTCACCGATTGGGCCGATGGTTATATTGCACGTAAATATCAATTAAGTACGCCCTTTGGCGCCTTTCTAGATCCCGTAGCCGATAAGCTCATGGTCGCCGTAGCGCTTGGGTTACTCATCGAATTACACGGCTCACCCTTTTTCACCTTACCCGCCGTTGTTATTATCTGCCGCGAAATTGTCATTTCCGCACTCCGTGAATGGATGGCAGAAATAGGCGCGCGCGCAACTGTAGCGGTGTCGATGATTGGAAAAGTAAAAACCACACTGCAGATTATCGCGATAATTGTTTTACTGGCTTTCAATCCTGCAAACTACCCAGTAATGAAAATTGTCGGTTTAATAGCACTCTATATCGCCGCCATACTCACTTTGTGGTCCATGATTGTTTACCTAAAAGCAGCTTGGCCAAACTTTAAGCAAGGCGCAGAGAACTCAAATAAGCCCATAAAAAAATAGAAAAAATACACAAAAAGCTATTCAATAAAAAATATTCTGTATAGAATGCGGCCCCTGTTACGGCGCGATAGCAAAGCGGTTATGCACTGGATTGCAAATCCACGTAGCCCGGTTCGACTCCGGGTCGCGCCTCCAAAAAAACATTAAAGCAAGATCTTAATTTGCTCTCAGAGCACGTAGGTACCAAGCTTACGTTAAAACAAGCACTCAGCCCGAGTGGTGAAATTGGTAGACACAAGGGATTTAAAATCCCTCGACTTATGGTCGTGCCGGTTCAAGTCCGGCCTCGGGCACCACATTAAGGTTCGCCACTTTCCAATAGCGAATCCAAAGCCCCGCACTGCGGGGCTTTTTGCTTTCTGGGCCCCCATCAACTTCCGGCGCCGTCCATTACAAGCCAATAGGTACTACATTTAGCGCTACCTATGCTCAATTGTGGATTTGCATCACCATAGTGATGGTCATAATGATGATATGAATAGGATAAATACGCGCAAACCGTAAAAAATAAAATTATTTTTTCGGCACTCAAAGATCGCCGTCTTTACCCCTATACAAATAACTGAGAATAAAGCTAGGCAACATAAAAAAAGAAGCTGCTCAACGGCGTTTTTTTAGCGGGTGTTTTCAGCAAGCCCGCAGATGCAGACTTACTGAAACTTTTACCCCAAAATAGCCGCAAATTGCTGCTCAAGTTGTTTTGGGTTTTGCAGAAACACTTGGTACATTGCCTGCGAAAAGGCATCGGGAAACACATCCTCATCGCCATTTTTCAAGCCTGCCAGAACCGCGTTTGCTACATCCGCAGGTGCCGCTTTATCCATCTCAAAACCTTCTGTTAAACGGGTATCCACTGGGCCGGGGTACACACCTACTACTGCAATATTGGCTTTACGCACTTCTGCACGCAGGCCTTGGGTGAATGAATGCACCGCTGCTTTTGAAGCCGAATAAGGGCCAAGCGTGGGGAAGTTGGCGATGCCCGCAATGGAGCTCACGTTAACTACCGCCGCCGCGCCGCTCTTGTGCAATATCGGCAACAGCGCATGGGTGAGATTGATTACGCCGAAGTAGTTGGTAGCCATTTCATCAGCAGCGATACGCAAGCTCGCCTCGCCAGAAAAATCGCTGCCGGTAGCAATACCAGCATTGTTGATCAGAATATCCAACTGGCCGATTAGTGTGGCGATATTGGCGATATCGCTGGCATTAGTTACATCCAACTGTACCGGCACGATGACATTTGGGGCTTGGTTGACAAGCGATTGCAAGCTGCCAATGTCGCGCGCCGCTGCGTAAATACGCTTTTCACCCTCGGCGATTAAGGCCTCCACTAGCGCCTTACCAATCCCACGATTAGCGCCTGTAACTAATGCTGTTTTACCTTGAATTGTGTAGCTCATAATAATTACCTTTAGATTTTTAATAATAGACCGGTCGCCTATTTTTTTGGCCAAAAAAAGACCCTAATGGGTCACGAATAAAGCGTCGATTGAGCGCGCTGTAACTTTTATGCGCCCTACAGATCACTAACTCTTAAAAACGACTGAGAAGTATAGATAAATCAAATCGCGTAGAGGTTGCTCAGACTGCTCTAACCTAGCGCGAACTAAACACCCTTCCCAGCTCGCAAAATAGATCTTCGCGAGCATTTGTTCATCCTGATGCGAAGCCAATTCGCCCTCGGCCTTGGCTTGCCGCAAACAATCAGCAATCACATTTTCCAACGCGCGGTAGTGCACAAAAATCGCATCGCGCATTACCGCATTTTGCATGGACAGCTCTTGCCCAAGATTACCCAACAAACAGTTACAGGAACCTACTTTACTTTCAAAGTACGTCAGAATGGTTTCGAAATAACCACGCAAGCGTATAAGCGAAGAACCTTCTGCAGTAGCGAGATGATCGTTCAACCCAGCCCGCAACTGCTGACCGTAGTGCTCAATAATCGCCAAGCCCAAATCATCCTTACTTTTAAAGTAGTGATAAAACGAGCCTTTAGGCACCTTGGCTACCGCTAAAATTTCGGCGATGCCAGTGTTATTGAAGCCCTTGATCGCCATGACTTCGATACTAATGGCAATCAGCTTGTCGCGTGTGTTTTCTGACATAGGGTTAAATTAGACCGGTCGCCTAGTTAATGCAAGTTTTATTTTTGTCAGCCGATTCCTAGCGCTGACGCGAGGTTGATGACCTACCAAGAAATATCGATTTTCCGGTGCTGTTTAACACAATCGCGCAAGTAGAGATTGATAAGGCTTTGATAAGGTACGCCAGTCTCATCGGCCATTTGCTTAAAGTAGCCAATAACATCTTCACTTAAACGCATAGTCACAGGCTTTTTAAGCTTGCTTGCATAAGGGTTTGGGCGAGATTTCATTTTAGAAAGATCGTATTCAGCTTTCATTACTTGCCTCCAGGGTAATGCTTGCTTTCTGTTGCGGTTGCTTTGCGTGCAGATATGATTCTAATGACGTGACCCTGAGCGCGCTCACAATGACACACCATGAGTAACCCCGCTTCATTACTCGATCCCAGCATTAGAAATCTGTCTTCAGTATCTGAGTTGTCATTATCAAAAAATTGAACGGCAAATTCATCATAAAAAACCGATTGCGCCTCCTCAAAAGACACACCGTGTTTTTTCTTATTGATAGCCGCCTTGGCAGCATCCCATTCAAATTTAATCATATGTACATTGTATGTATAGGAGATGAGGTGTCAAGGCACAGAGGAGCTTATCTGCAAGGCAGAGCCGGGGCATGTGGCGACATTTTTTCGGGGGCTTAGCCTTGGCTGGCCAGACACTATTGGCTTTTAATGTCATAAGTAGGTGGCAATACTGCCCTATATCCGAAGAGAGGGTGACGCGTAATGTAATAAGTTTTCGCAAACCGAATGAGGCTGAAATGCCTTTGCCTAAGCAGAAAATCGAAGCGCCCCGTTAA